>NZ_JAFCVJ010000002.1:0-261813 GCF_049896985.1 Brevundimonas sp. SL161
TCGACGGCCACATCTACAGCCTGCGAAACCTCGTCGAGCGATGCTTCTCAAAGCTCAAACACAGCCGACGACTGGCTACCCGATACGACAAGACCGCCGACAGCTTCCTCGGCTTCGTCGTCGTCGCATCCATCCGACTGTGGATCAGACACTTTGTCCACACCACCTAAGTTGATTTTCCGACTTAGGCGATGTGGCCTGAGCCTCTTCCTCGACAATTCGGCCGGGTATGGCTTTCGCACCGCGAGCCTCCGGATCACCTGGAGGGTCAGCGATGGCTGCCCACCCGCCGCTGCATCCCGACGGCCCCCTCAGCCTCGCGCTTGCCGTAGTGGGCTCCTCGACGGTGCCGCTGCTGATGCTGGACCAATCGCTGAAGGTCATCGCCGCCAGCACCTCCTTCTGCCGCGTCTTCGCCATCGACCCGAACCGCATCGTCGACCGCTTCCTGGACGAGATCGGCGCCGGGGAATGGAACGAGCCCCAGCTTCGCGTGCTGCTGGACGCCACGGCCTCAGGCGACGCCGACATCGACGCCTATGAAATGGACATGAAGGATCCGCGCCAGGGTGTGCGCAAGCTGGTCATCAAGGCGCAAAGGCTGGTCCTTGCGGACGACCAGCCCGTTCGCCTTCTGCTGACCGTCGAGGACGTCACGGCCGCGCGCGAGGGCGAGAAACAGAAGGACGACCTGCTGCGCGAAAAGGCCATCCTGCTGCAGGAGCTGCAGCACCGGGCCGCCAACAGCCTGCAGATCATCGCCAGCGTCATCCTGCAGAGCGCCAGGAAGACCACCTCGGACGAGACGCGCGTCCAACTTACGGACGCCCACAGCCGCGTCTTGTCGGTCGCCGCCCTGCAACAGCAACTGTCGACCTCCCGTCTCGGCGAGGTCGAACTGGCCCCGTATTTCACCCAACTGTGCAAGAGCATCGCGGCGTCGATGATCCATGACCCCACGCGCCTGTCGCTGCGAGTGGAGGCCGACGACAGCGCCACCAGCGCCGACGTCTCCGTCAGCCTGGGTCTGATCGTCACCGAACTGGTGATCAATGCCCTGAAGCACGCCTTCCCGGGCGGCCGATCCGGCACGATCGTGGTGGGATACTCAAGCCACGGCCGCAACTGGACCCTGACGGTCCGCGACGACGGCGTCGGTATGCCGAAGGACGCGGCGAGCACAACGCCCGGCCTGGGCACCAGCATCGTCGAGACCCTGGCGAAGCAGCTTCAGGCCCGTATCCAGGTGGAAAGTCCAGGCCGTGGGGTCGTCATCTCGTTGATCCACAGCCCGCTCGCGGCCGTCGAGACCCCTTCGCTCGCCGCCAGCAGCGGCGCCGCCGCCTAGGTCGTCGGAATTGTCGACGGCAGCTGATAGGGGTTGTTGACCGACACCCGCGAGCCGGGGATCAGGCCCAGCTCCTCGAACGACCAGATCAACTCGACGCCGTCGGCCAACGGGGTCTCGCAATCGTCCTGTTCGATGCGGCGCAGGGTGATGGTCGAGTCGGCACCCATGTGGTCCACGACCGGCCGCAGGTCGGACTTGTCGGTGCAGCCGTTCGAGCTGACCCAGAACACGGCCAGGTCGCGCGTGATCGCGGCGGCGTGGATCGGTTCCAGCTCACCCGGCATGGCGACCGTCTGCATTGGCGTATCTCGCTGGAACCAGGCGCAGCCGGACGTCGCCAGCGCGGCTGCCGCGATCAGTGCGAACGTGCGGATCGGCACCATGTCCCGGGTCCTTGAACAGCCTTGGCCACCACCATCGCCCAATTCGGCCGTTTCCGCACCTGATTTTCGCCGATAGGGCGAGCCGGTCACCCCGGCAGGTCGAGCCGATGCAGCTCGACCCCGATGCCGAACACCGCCACCCCGTCCCCGTTCGGTACGATCCGGACCTTGTTGACCGCCAAACCCATGGCGACCGGGGCCCAGGTCGCCCCGGCGTCCCGGGTCTCGAACCCGTTTGGAACTGCGCCGATCCAGCCGCGATTCTCGTCCACGAAGCCGATGCCGAATTCGCGAACCGCTGCATTGTCGATCAGCGGCAGTTCCGACCAGGTCAGGCCGCCGTCAGTGGTCTTGGCGAAGACCCGCTGCGACACGGTCGTATCCGGATTGTAGCTCTGCACCGTCACGTAGCCGGTGCTCTCGGTCGGGAAGGCCATCTTCCACGTCAGTTCGAACGGCCGTGAGCCCTCATAGACCCGTGCCCAGGTCCGGCCGCCGTCAGCGGTCCGCAGGACCACCGCGTGGGACTGTTCGACATTGGTGTCCGACGCGCCGCAGATGAAGCCGATCCGTTCGTCGACGAAATGCACATCCAGGATCATCGCCGTCAGGGCGGACAGATCCTCCGAGGTCCAGGTCTCGCCGCCGTCGCGCGAGGTGGCCAGCAGAGCCGGGCCTCCGACCCGTCCGCCCGCGCGGATCGTGACCCGATGGCCGAGAACACCGGCATTGATGAACGACGCCTTGTGCACATCGATGGCGCAGATGCCGGTCACCGCCGGCCCCTCGATCGTCACTGCCTCCCACGACGCGCCGCCATCCCGGGTCCGATAAAGCGGCGTCGCATCCGTCCCGCCGGGGAAATAGTCCGGCCCGATATTGCCCAAGAACCCCAGGTCGGCGTCGACGAAGCCGAGCGCCCGCACGAAGGTGCCGGGCCTGTCGAGGATCCGCGTCCAGCTCTGGCCGCCGTCCGTCGTCTTGAACAGCTTGCCCGCGCCATTGCCGTACCAGCCGGTCAGGGCGTCGACGAAGACCACGTCGTCCTGCTTGCCGCGATAGGGCTCGGTCGGCAGCTTGATCCACGCGGGCTCGAGCGCCTGGGCCCAGCTCAAGCCCGGCAAGGCCCCCATGACCACGCCTGCGGCCAGCACCTGCCTGCGATCCATCATGCCTCTCCCCGTGGAAGCGACATGGAAAGCGTGCTTTACGTCCGACGGCAAGTGAACAGTCTGTAATCCGCGCACGAAAAAGGCCCCGGATTGCTCCGGGGCCTTTCCAGTCCAGATCGTAGAACGATCAGGAAGAGTAGTATTCGACGACCAGGTTCGGCTCCATCTTCACCGCGAAGGGCACGTCGGCCAGTTCGGGGAAGCGGACGAAGCGGACCGAGAAACCACGGTCGCCCAGTTCCAGGTAGTCGGGGATGTCGCGCTCGCCGGACTGCTGGGCTTCGAGCACCAGCGCCATGTTGCGGGACTTTTCCTTGACCTCGACGACGTCGCCGACGCGCAGGCGATACGAAGCGATGTTCACCTTCTTGCCGTTGACGGTGACGTGGCCGTGGTTGACGAACTGACGGGCTGCCCAGGGGGTCGGCACGAATTTGGCGCGATAGACCGTGGCGTCCAGACGGGCTTCCAGCAGGCCGATCAGGATTTCCGAGGTGTTGCCCTTACGGCGAGCGGCCTCGTCATAGGTCTTGCGGAACTGCTTCTCAGTCAGGTTGGCGTAGTAGCCCTTGAGCTTCTGCTTGGCCTTCAGTTGCAGGCCGAAGTCGGAGACCTTGGACTTGCGGCGCTGGCCGTGCTGGCCGGGACCGTAGGAACGCTTGTTGACCGGCGACTTGGCGCGGCCCCACAGGTTCTCACCCATGGCCCGATCGATTTTATACTTGGCGCTATGGCGCTTCGACATTGTGTTCTCTTTTAAATGATGCGGCCCGGCCCCTCCGCGAATGGAGGGACGATCTCAACGGCGGTCCACGCATCGTCCGTAGTCAATTCTCGCGCCGGACCAGGGTCAGGCACGTGAAGGGGCGGCTTATGCGTTCCCCGCCCTGTGGAGTCAAGGCTGGGCCGGTGTTTCCGGAACCCAGATGAAGCCGTCCGCCCGGCGCTGGAACTTGCCCAGGCCCGGGTAGGGGAAGTGGACGCCATAGACGCGCAGGGACTGCGTCGCGCCCCGCCCCAGCACCGCCAGCCGCGTCGCGATGGCGGCGTCGGAATCGAAGTCCCACTGGTTCATATACTCGGGCCGCTCGACCGAGATGATCGAACTGTGCAGGGCGTCGCCCAGATACAGCAGCCGGTCCTGGCCGGAGACGATCTCATAGCCGGTGTGGCCGGCCGTGTGGCCCTGCAGGGCGACGGCGGTGATCGAGGGCGTCACCTGGGCGCCGGGCTCGAAGGCTTCTACCCTGGGCGTGATGATCGGGATCAGGGCGGCCACTGCGGCGTCGGCCTGCAGCGCGGTCCATTCGGCGGCGCTCATCCGGATCGTGGCGTTCGGGAATGCGAGGGCGCCGTTGGACACCAGACCGCCGACGTGGTCGCCATGGCCGTGCGAAATAAGGATGTCGGTCACCTGGGCCGGCTGGACCCCGGCCGCCGCCAGCGAGGCCGGCAGCTTGTTGGCTGTGCCCATGCCGCCGCCCGCGCCGGTGTCGATCAGCACGACCTTGTCATCGCCCCGGATCAGCAGCGGCTGGATCGACAGATGGATCTCGGCATCGCCCGTCGGACGCAACGCTTCGGCGACACCGGCCGTGTCGCTCCAGGGGCTGGAGCCGGCCGCGTTGTCCAGCGTCAGGTCGCCGTCCTTCAGCGCGACGGCCTGAAGCGTGCCGATGGTGAAGGGATAGACATCGACGCTGGCCGCCGACTGCACCGCCGGAGCAACGGGCGCATCGGCTTTCTCGGCGGGTTTCTGGCATCCGGCGACGATCATCCCGGACAGGATCAAGGCGGCGGCGAGCTTGAACTGGGTGGTCATGATGTCCTCGGGGCGAGCGAACGGCTCAGCGCAGATAGGTCGGCGCGCGCAAGGCGCCAGACGGCGTATCGTGAAGCTTTTTCACGACCCGCCGCCTGTTGCAAAAGTGCCCGATCAGGCCGAGGCGGCCGCGAACAGGGCGTTGGCCTTTTTCCAGTTCACCACGGTCCAGAAGGCCTTGAGGTAGTCCGGACGGCGGTTCTGGTATTTCAGATAGTAGGCGTGTTCCCAGACGTCGGCGCCCAGGACGACCGCGCCCTTCTGTTCGGCGACATCCATCAGGGGGTTGTCCTGGTTCGGGGTGGACGTGACCTTCAGCTTGCCGTCCTGGACGATCAGCCAGGCCCAGCCCGAGCCGAACTGGCCGGCGCCGGCGGCGTTGAAGTCATCCTTGAACTTGTCGAGCCCGCCCAGGTCGCGATCGATCGCGGCGGCCAGTTCGGCCGAGGGCTCGCCGCCCTGACCGGCGGGGGCCAGAAGTTCCCAGAACAGGGCGTGGTTCCAGTGACCGCCGCCGTTGTTGCGCACGGCCTTGGGCGCGGTCGAGATCGAGGCGAACAGATCTTCCAGCGACTTGCCCTGCAGGCTCGCATCGGCGTCGACGGCCTTGTTCAGGTTGTCGACATAGGCCTGGTGATGCTTGTCGTGGTGGAAGGTCATCGTCTCCTTGTCGATGGCGGGCTCCAGTGCATCATAGGCGTAGGGCAGCGGCGGCAGGGTGAAGGCCATGGGGAGAGGCTCCTTGTTTTCGATGTATCGGTGACGCGTATGTAGGCGTCCGGTGTCCGCCACCAAAGGCTTGGGCAGAGAAAAACAGCCTGTTTGCGTACGACATCGGAAACAAAAGACGGAACAATGGTATTCCTCACCAGTTGTTCTTCCGAACGGGTATACCCCGGGATGCACATCTCATCTTCTATCCAAACTCGAAAGAGAACGACGAACGAAAAATCGCCCCGATGTCGATGAATGGCGTCAAATTTCTCACCGCGATCGCATCTTGTCTTGCGATGTTAGACAAGAAGCCTCGCACACCCGAGACCGATACAGAGAACGGGCCCGCGGCAGACCCCGAGCCTCCGACGCCGGTGGCTGAACGACTTGGTCTGGCGTCGTACCTCGCCCGCCGCCTCGCCGCCGCTCCCTGCGCCTCGCCGACCGCTTAAGCATCTTGCCGGGGAACGGTTATTCCCCGCGACCCTTGATACGTGTGGAAGGAGATGTCACCCGATGGGACAGACATTCGCCTACGCCCCCTCCTGCCTGCGCCCCGCCGAAACTCAGCCGGCACGCGCTTGACGCCCTGCGACATGAACTTCTCTACGCGGCCGAGTTCATGGCAGACGACCAGATTTTGTGCGTCGCCGACGCACTGCACGATACGCTGCGGAACCGGCGCCGGCTGCGGTGCAAGATCCATGATCGGGTCGAAGAACGTCTCTGCTCCGGCGCGATCACGCCCTTTCCCGTCTAGACGGCCTCCGCCGGGAGATTGGCCTTCAGGCAGTCCCGCACCGCCCGCTTCAGGCTGCCCGGCGCGTTGAGGAAATCGACCCCGTCAGCCTCCAGCACCACCTTCACCGTCGCATCGAGCCCCGACGGCAGGGCGGCGATCACCTTCTTCTGACCCTTGTCGTGCAGGCAGTGGCCCAGCTCGTTGCACAGGGCGGCGAACAGGTCGTCATAGGTCGCGTCAGTCATAGTTTCAGTCTTTCCGCATGGAAGGCGACATGGTCCGCGATGAAGCTGGCCATAAAGAAATAGGAGTGGTCGTAGCCCGGCTGCATCCGCAGGCGGATCGCCTGCCCCGCCGCCTCACCCGCGGCAGTCAGCAACTCGGGCTTCAGCTGTTCGACCAGGAAGGGGTCGGCGTCACCCTGGTCGATCAGGATGTCGCCGAAATGTCCGCGCGCGGTACCGGCCTCGATCAAAAGAGCGGCGTCGTGTTTGGCCCATTCGGCTCGGTCTTCGCCCAGATAGGCGGTGAACGCCTTCTCGCCCCAGGGACAGCGCGTCGGCGACGAAATAGGTGCGAAGGCCGAGACGGATCGGACCAGCTCCGGGTGACGCAGCGCCAGGGTCAGCGCTCCGTGTCCGCCCATCGAATGGCCGCTGATCGCCCGCGTGCCCGTCGTCGGAAACTCGACGTCGATCAGGGCGATCAGTTCCTCGACGACATAGGTTTCCATGCGGAAATGCTTCGCCCAAGGCGTTTGCGTCGCATCGATATAAAAGCCCGCGCCCTGGCCCAGGTCATAGGCCGGGTCGTCGGCCACACCCTCTCCGCGCGGCGAGGTGTCGGGCGCGACGATGATCAAGCCATGTTCCCCGGCGGAGGCGTATGCTCCGGCCTTGCTGGTGAAATTGTCCTCGGTGCAGGTCAGGCCCGACAGCCAGATCAGCACAGGGAACGGGCCCTCGCCCGGCGGAACGTAGACCGACAGGGTCATGGGCGTGCCGGTCACGGCGCTGTCGTGGCGCAGGTAACGCAGGGTGCCGCCGTAAACGGCGTGGGTCTTGAGGACTTCCATGCCGCCCGGATAACACCTCGCGGCGAGCCGGAGCTAGCCGGCCCGGTGCATGGCGCAGATCTTGTTGCCCGCAGGATCGCGCAGATAGGCCAGGTTCAGCGTACCGAACGGCCCTTCGCGCGGGCCGGGCGGGTCCTCAATGGCCGTACCGCCGGCCGCGATCCCTGCGGCATGAAAGGCGGCGACCGCCTCCATATCCTTCGCCGCAAAGCCGATCGTGCCGCCGTTGGCGTGACAGGCCGCCTCGCCGTCGATGGGCTTGCAGACCGCAAAGGCCCCGCGCGGCGTGCGCCACCAGAATCGCCCCTTGGCGTCCGGGCCGCTCGACGCATCGATCCCCAGCGCCCCGAGCGCCGCATCATAGAACCGGCGCGACGCCTCGATTTCGTTCGCGCCGACAGTCATATGGGTGAACATGGCTTTCCCTCTCCCGGTGTCAGGTCAGTTTTTTTAAACAACTACCGTTGCAGCGCAAGCCCTAGAACACCACGACCGAACGGATGCTCTCGCCCGAATGCATCCGGTCGAAGGCCTCGTTGATCCGTTCCAGCGGCAGGGTGTGGGTGATCATCGGGTCGATCTCGATCTTGCCGTCCATGTACCAGTCGACGATCCTGGGCGTGTCGGTGCGGCCCCGCGCGCCTCCGAAGGCCGAACCGCGCCAGACGCGGCCGGTGACCAGCTGGAACGGGCGGGTGGAGATTTCCTTGCCGGACTCGGCCACGCCGATGACGATGCTTTCGCCCCAGCCCCGGTGGCACGCCTCCAGAGCCTGGCGCATCACTGTGGTGTTACCGGTGCAGTCGAAGGTGTAGTCGGCCCCGCCGCCGGTCAGCGCGACCAGATGGGCGACGACGTCCGGCGTGTCCTTCGAATTGACGAAATGGGTCATCCCGAACCGGCGGCCCCACTCTTCCTTGTCCGGGTTGATGTCCACGCCGACGATCATGTCGGCCCCGACCATCTTCAGCCCCTGGATAACGTTCAGACCGATACCGCCCAGGCCGAAGACGACGGCGTTGGCGCCCGGCTCGACCTTGGCCGTATTGACCACTGCGCCGACGCCCGTGGTCACGCCGCAGCCGACGTAGCAGGCGCTTTCGAACGGCGCGTCCTTGCGGATTTTCGCCACCGCAATCTCGGGCAGGACGGTGAAGTTCGAGAAGGTCGAGCAGCCCATGTAGTGGGCGATGGCCTGACCCTTGTAGCTGAAGCGCGAGGTGCCGTCGGGCATGACGCCCTTGCCCTGGGTCGAGCGAATGGCCGTGCACAGGTTGGTCTTGCGGCTCAGGCAAGACTTACACTGGCGACATTCCGGCGTGTAGAGCGGGATGACGTGATCGCCGACCGCCAAGCTGGTCACGCCCGCGCCGATCTCGACGACGATGCCCGCGCCCTCGTGGCCCAGGATCGAGGGGAAGATGCCCTCGGAGTCCAGACCGTCCAGCGTGTAGGCGTCGGTGTGGCAGATGCCGGTCGCCTTGATCTCGATCAGGACCTCGCCGGCGCGCGGACCCTCCAGATCGACCTCGACGATCTCAAGCGGACGTTTGGCCTCGAAAGCGACGGCGGCGCGGGTTTTCATCGGTAGCTCCTGGTTATTCCTCCCCCGTCGGGGGAAGTGGCGCGGCGCCGCTTTGCGCCGTGACGGAGGGGGCCTGCCCCAGATGCGGTGTTTGGGGTGGGCCCCCTCCACCGCTTCGCGGTCCCCCTCCCCCTACGGGGGAGGATTGTTCGCGCGCAAGCCTTTCCAGCACCCGGCCGCGCCCCTTCGACAGGGCGGTGATCACGCCCCGGAAGGTGGCGACCTCCTGCGCGCTGAAGGCCGAGCGGCCCAGCATGACGCGCAGGTTCTGGCTCATGGAGCGGAATTTCTCGGGCGGATGGAAGAAGCCGGCGGCGTCGAGCTCGCGCTCCAGATGTTCGTACATCCCGAGTTGGAGGTCGCCTGACGCCGGCGCCTCACCCTCGCGGAAGTTCGGCGGCGGGGCGTCAAGCACCAGGGTGCGCCACTCATAGGCGTTGATCGCCACAGCCTGGGCCAGGTTCAGGCTCTGGTGGCGCGGGTCGATGGGGATGGTGACGATGCCCTGGCACAGGGCGATGTCGGTGGTCTCCAGCCCGGCCCGCTCGCTGCCGAACAGAAGGCCGACGCCCAGACCGGAGGCGGCGTCATCATACAGGACGCGCGAGGCCGCGCGCGGCGTCCGAACCGGCTGGCGGGTCTCACGCGGGCGGGCGGTGGTGGCGAAGACGGTGGTCAGGTCGGCGACGGCGGCGGCCACGCTGTCGAACACCTGGACCCCGTCCAGAACCCAGTCGGCCCCGGAGGCCAGGGGCCAGGCGCGATCCTGGGGCCAGCCGTCGCGCGGGCTGACCAGCCGCAGTTCATCGAGCCCGAAGTTCGCCATCACCCGCGCGACCGCGCCGATGTTCTCGGCCATCTGGGACCGGTCGAGGATGACGACGGGAGGCGTAGGCTCGGTCAAACCGGATCAGTCCTCGCCGATCATGGCCAGCCACGGGTCCGCCGTGCCGGCCTCGACCTCGGCCACCTTGACCGCCGGCCAGCCGATCGACTGCGTGCCCGCGTCGCGCCAAGCCAGGGTGATCAGGTCGCGCAGTTCGGCCGCACCCGCCGCGATCCGCGTGGTGGCGAACTCGGCGCCCGGCGCCAGAACAGCGCCTTCGGCATCCGCCGCGAAGGCGCCGGTCTTTTCCAGCCGGTAGAAGGGAATGACCTGGGCCAGGGTCGTGTTCAGATAGGTCGCCGTCCGGGCGCGCAGGTCGAAGCCGTCCAGATTCGGGGCCGGCATGACCGCCTCGACGGCGTCCAGGCGCAGGTTGCGACGGATGAACCCGCCCTCGAACGCGCCGTGGGTGCTGCGTGCGTTGGTGAAGCCCTCCGGGTTCGGATAGTCGCCCCAGCCATTGTAATGGATCGACATATGGTGCGGCTGCGAGCCGTCGCCGACGTAGTGCGACAGGTAGCCGATGTCGCGCAGGATCAAGGCCTCACGGCGCAGGCGGTCCTCGCGGTACCAGGCGCGCTTGCCGGGATCGAGCTCGCGGGCCTCGGCCGCGTTCAGGACGCGCCAGGTGGCGAAGTCGCGGGCCAGCTGCTGGTAGCCGTCCATGATCGCATAGGGCAGGTAGCCGGCGTCGTTGACCTCGATGCCCGAGGCGGCCAGCAGGGCGTCGTATTCGCTCTTCAGCTGCGGCAGCTCCGACAGGGTCGGGCCCGAGGCGTTCATGACATGACCGTTGTCGTCCAGGTCGACGAAGTGGGCCGTGTCGCGCTCGCGGTCGTGCGGCTGGCCGGCGCCCTTGGTGCGGTCGGGCTCGCGCGACAGTTCGCCGACCTCGGCCACGGCGCCCGGATTGCGCAGGAAGGCCGGCAGCTCGTCGGACAGGCCGCGCATGGCGGCGACGCCGATGGTGCGGTGGCCGGTCGCGCCCCAGGCATCGACCCGGGTGGCGGTGAAGACGCCGCCGGCTCCGACGATCAGGGCGGCGGCGGCGACGAGGGCCAGATGCTTGAGGGAAGGGCGCTTCATGGCGGGGCTCCGGCTGGGATGCCCCGCCGTTAAATCCACGCCGCGACGGCGTCCAGCGGCTTCTTGTCCAGCGCGGCCAGCGGCACGGTCGCATCGGCGGCCGGGTGACCCGCCACCAGCAGCAGGAAGGGCTTCTCGCCCTCCGGCCGCCCGCAGATTTCGGACAGGAAACTCATCGGCGCGGGCGTGTGCGTCAGGGTCGCGAGGCCGGCGTGATGCAGGGCCGCAATCAGGAAGCCGGTGGCGATGCCAACGCTCTCCGGGACGTAGTAGTTCTTCTTGGCGTCACCCGGGCGCGGCCCGCCGCGCTTCTGGCCGAACACGGCGATCAGGACCGGCGCGACCTCCAGAAAGCCCTTGTCCGGATCGGTGCCGAGCGGCGCCAGGGCGTCCAGCCATTCCTGCGGCGCCTTCGTCTCATAGAAGTCGCGCTCCTCCGCCTCCGCCGCCGAGCGGATGCGCGCCCTGGTTTCGGGGCTTTCGATGACGAAGAAGAACCACGGCTGGTGATTGGCGCCTGACGGAGCCGAGGCGGCCGTCAGGATCGCCTTTTCCACCACCACCCGGTCGACCGGCCGGTCCGAGAATTCCCGCACTGTCCTGCGACCCGTCATGATCCCGTGAAAACGTTCGGCCCTTCGCAGGCACTCGGCGTCGTCGATGTCGGGATAGCCGGGGAGAGGCGTCGCGAGATGATCCTTCATGCGGCAAACCCTAGCGGCTGACAGGCCGAAGCTCCACCCGGCTTGACGGCAAGGCGACCAGCCCCCTACGCCTTGCGCCTGTTCTTTTGGGGCTCGTCATGAAACGTCTCTCGTTCGCCGCCGTCTCTCTGATCGCCCTGCTCGCCGCGCCCGCGGTGGCGCAACAAACGCCGGTCATCGACCAGAACGCGGTCGCCGCCCACATCGGCTTTCTGGCCGGAGACGAGTTGCAGGGCCGGGGCAGCGCCACGCGCGACGAGGCCATCGCCGCCGCCTATGTCACCGCCCAGTTCCGCCTCGCCGGCCTGACCCCGGCTCCGGGAATGACCGGCTTCGTGCAGCGCGCCCCGGTGGTGAAGACCACGCCTTCGGGCGCCGCGACCGTGACTGTCGGCGGAAGCACCCTGAACCAGGGCGCCGACTTCGCCATCCTGACGGGCGGGCTGAACGCAGCCTCGGGCGCCGTGACGGTCGCCGCCGACCCGGCCGCCCTGCCCTCCGGGCGCGAGACCCTGATGATCGCCCCGGCCGAGGGTCCGGGAGTGCGCGCCCTGTTCGGCGCCGCCATGCGCAGCGGCGCGAGATTGATCCTGTTGCGCAGGACGGAGGCGCTCGCCGCGGCCACCGGCGACGGCGGTTCGCGCGATCCAGTTATCCGCCTCGCCGACGCCACGCCGCGCGTCGGGCCGGTCGTCCTGGTCCTGGCGACCGAGGCTTATGACCGTCTCGCGTCCGCTGGCGGAACAGCCTCCTACGATCCTGGTCCGTCGGAGGTGCAGCAAGGCTTCACCTCAAACGCCATCGGCTGGCTGCAGGGAACCGATCCTTCGACCGGCGTCCTGATGGTCTCGGCCCACCTCGACCACATCGGCGTCCGCTCGGACGGCGTCGTGATGCACGGAGCCAACGACGACGCCTCGGGCACGGTGGCGGTGATCGAACTGGCCAACGCCCTCGCCGCCTCGGGGCCGCACGAACGCAGCATCATGTTCGTCGCCTATGGGTCCGAAGAAGCCGGCCTGCTTGGTTCGCGCTACTTCGTCGACCACCCGCCCATCCCGCTGGAGGACATCGCCGCCAACCTGGAGATCGAGATGATCGGCGATCAGGATCCTCAGCTGCCTGCGGGGGTGATGATGATGACCGGCTTCGAGCGCTCCAACTTCGGCGCGGCCCTGAAGGAGCGCGGCGCCCTGGTGGGGCCCGACCCCTATCCGGAACAGAATTTCTTCCAGCGCTCGGACAACTACGCCCTGGCCCTGAAGGGCATCGTCGCCCACACCATCTCGGGCTGGGCCACCATTCCGACCTATCACACGGCCGAGGACACGATCGAGAACCTCGACATCCCCTTCATGACCAACGCCATCCAGTCCCTGGTCGAACCGCTCAAAGCCATGGCCGACGGCGACTTCACGCCTGAGTGGTCGGACGGTGGTCGGCCGGAGTAGTCTCTTCCCTTCTCCCCTTGCGGGAGAAGGTGGCTGAGCGCAGCGAAGTCGGATGAGGGGTCGTGCTGACGCCAAAGATCCGCGCTTCGAGCTTCACTTCATCCGCCTGCGTGACCCCTCATCCGTCAGCCTTCGGCTGCCACCTTCTCCCGCAAGGGGAGAAGGATCACTTGATCCCGAACGCCGTCTCAACACGCGTGATCCAGCCCCTGACGTTCGGATAGGCGGACAGGTCGAACCCGCCTTCGTCGGCGACGCGCGTATAGGCGACCAGGGCGAGGTCGGCGACGGTCGCCGCCTGCCCGCCCGCAAGCCAGTCCGTCCCGGCCAGAGCCGTTTCCATCCGCGCCAGCGCCGCATGCCCCCGTTCGATCAGGCGCGGCTCGACTTCGTCCGCGGTCTTGCCGGCATAGACCCGCTGGAACCGGGCCACCGCGACATAGGGTTCGTGGCTGTATTGCTCCCAGAACAGCCACTCCAGCATCTTCGCCCGCTCCCAGGCGTCGGCCGGGATCCAGGCCGTCCCCTCGACCAGATGCAACAGGATGGCGTTCGACTGAGCCAGGGTCCGGCCGTCCTCCAGCGTCAGGGTTGGGACCTGACCGAACGGATTCCGCAGGAGAAATTCCGGCGTCCGGCTCCCACCCGACATGATATCAACCTCAACCCATTGATAATCACGCCCGAGCGCGTCCAGCATCCACTTGACCTTCAAGCAGTTGCCTGAGCGAATATCTCCATGAACAGTAAGCATCTCATCCCAGCAAAGGATTTCTGATCCGGCTATACTGCTATCGCGATTGCAGACGTTGCCCAACCCCCGTTCCGCTTATCTCAGGCAACGGTTGACTGATCCATGCACGCATGGGGACAGACGGTCGCAGCGGGGCATTCGACACATTCTCGCCACAGGCCCGAACGACAAGCCTGCCGCCGGTACGTTTCTGGGGACCGGTGTCACGATGAGTTCGATCTGTGTTCAACACCCTCGCGGCGTTCGCCATGCTTTGGGCTTCGGCTTTTCCAGCCGGAGATCCGGTGCCTTACGAGACGGCCGTCGCGGCCGACCCCGTGGTAGCGATAAGCCCTGACATCGCGGACGGTTCCAGCGAGGTTTCAGCAGATCTGACCCCCGAACAGGCCGCCTTGATGGCCGAAGACCCCGACTGGAACGCGCGCGCCAGCCTCTATCATGCAGGCGGCGGCGGAGCGACGGGCAACGATTCGCTCGGCTGCCGTCCGATCCCGATGCGCACCCTGGCCACCGACCCGCGTGTCATTCCCCGCCGCACCAAATTGTTCATCCGCGAGACCGTCGGCATGCGGATGGCCGACGGCACGATCCATGACGGCTACTGGTACGCCTCGGACACCGGCGGCGCGATCCGCGGCCAGCGCGTCGATCTCTACACCGGCAACGGCCGCGGCTCGATGCAGCCGGTGCTGCGCTTCAACCAGCAACGCCTGACGATCACCAACGCCGGCCGCTTCGACGGCTGCCCCCCCGCCTGGAACACCGCTTCCAACTAACGGCTATGCCGACGCCGGCTGTCGTGGCCTAGGTTGACGCGATGGATGGCGTGACCCTGTATTTCGGATGGCGCGTCGCGATCCTCGGCTTCGCCGCGATCCAGATGCTCGCCCTGGCCGTCGCCCTGACCCTGCCGGCGCCCAACCATCTCTCGAACCGGCTGCTCGCCGCAGTCCTGGTCGTGCTCGCAGGCTTGCTGACCCCCTATGTAATAGGTTTCGCCGGCGCCTATGATGCCTGGCGATGGCTGACCTTCGCACCTTTCGCGATCACCCTGGCCCTGCCTCCGCTGCTGTACGGCTATACCAGCGCCCTGGTGCAGGGCCGGCGCCCCGAGCGGTTTGGTCTGCACCTCACGCCCGCCTTCATCCAACTGGTCTATTTCCTCGTCGCCTTCACCCTGCCGCTGGATGCCAAGTGGAGCTGGTACACGTCGGGCCACCGACACTGGATCGGACCGGCGTTCGACGTCCTGCAGCTGGTCTCGCTGGCGGTCTATTCGGTGGCGGCGCTGCGACTTCTGCGAGCCTACCGGGCGACGCTCGCCGATCAGCGAAGCGATGGCGACCGCTTCGCAGCACGCTGGTTGAGCCGCGTCATCGTGGCGCTGATCGTGACCTTCCTCCTGTATCTGGCCTTCACCCTCTGGGACCGGCTGTCCGGGGGCATCGACTTCTTCCAGGAGACGGGCCTCTATCTCGCCCTCGCCGGGATCGGCCTCTATCTCGGCGTGGAGGGTTGGCGTCACTCGACGCAGCGGTTCCCGGTCCTGACCGCGCCGACCAGGGACGATGCGCGTTCAAGTCCCGACTGGCCGTCGATCGGACAGGACTTCGACGCCCGACTCCGGGCAGGCGGATGGGCCAGCGAGCCGGACCTGAGCCTGCCCGGCGTCGCCCGGCGTCTGGCGACCAACACCGGTCGGGTGTCGCGGGCGATCAATCTGGGGCTAGGCCTGAACTTCGCCGCCTGGATCAACGGCGTCCGCGCCGAGGCGGTCGCAGCCGCCCTCGATGCAGGATCGTCGGAGGACCTGCTCACCCTTGCCTTCGACGCCGGGTTCAGTTCCAAGGCCAGCTTCAACCGCGCCTTCCAGGCCCGCTTCGGCGTCGCCCCCTCGCGCTATCGTCGACGCGTCTCAGATCATGATTTTCGGCTTTCGGAACCGGAAATGAGGCGCGAACCGAACGGATCGCCATCAGGGTCCGCGGGTCGCTTTTGACAGGACCGGAGACCCGACATGCCCGTTCGCCTTCTGCTGCTCCTCCTCTCCCTCACCCTCTTCCTGCCCGTCGTGGCCGAGGCACAGCCTGCCCAGACGGCGGTCGAGCTTCGTCTGGGCCTGATCGGGCGCTGGTCCGGAGCCTTGGGCTACAGGGACTACCAGACCGATGAGCTGTTCGAGATCCCGGTCGTCACCACCATCGAAACGCCGGGCGACGGCGCCACCCTGATCCGCCGCTCGCTGTTCAACGACGGCCCGAACAATCCGGTCTGGATCACGACGATCAGTCTCGACGACGCCGAAGCGGCGACATCGACCTCGGCCAGCTTCCGCGCCGGGAAGGCGCCCGACCTGTCGACGGAGGCAGTAGAGGTCGCCGCCTTGGTCGATTCCACCCACTGGACCCTCATCTATCGCCGGGTCGGCGAGGATGACGACGCGCCCGCCGATATCCGAATCACCGAGACGCGCGACGGCGATGCGCTCGTCGAGATCAAGGAGGTGCGGCCGGTCGGAGCGGGGGACGACGCCTGGCGGTTCCGCAATCAAACCCGTCTGACGCGGATCGCGGATCAGGGCGCCGCATCGAACTGACCGCATTCCAGCCGCCACGCATATGGTCTAGCTTGGCTGCCTTGAACTGGAGGAGGTCCGAATGCGCATCCGCCTTGTTTCTATCGTCCTGGCCGCCCTTACATTGGCGGCTCCCGTCCTGGCTTCGGCACAGGACGCCGCCGTTCCCATGCGCGACCGCACCGAGCGGATCGGCCTGTCGGGCCGGCGCGGCCCGAGCCTGTTCCGCCCCGGCTTCGCCATCGGCGAATACACGGGCTGGGCCAGCCTGCGGGATTCCGCAGTGATTTTGCCCTGGCAATCGCGCGACTTCGCCACCGCCGAACTGTTGATCGCCACGCCGGCCGGAGAGGTCACGGGGAACTGCGGCGGCGGCCAGAGTCATCGCAACATCCTGGGCATCACCTTCGACCGCGAAACCCTGAGCTATGACTGCGAGTACGGCGGCGCGGCCCCCGCCGACGCGGGCATGGGGCTGGCCCTCGCGCGCGGTTCGATCCTGCGCCGGATCCAGCAGCCCCAGCGCGCCGGAAGCCTGATATGGAACGGGGTCGAATACCGGACCGAGACGCGGCGCATCGGCGGCCTGCCGTTCGGCGGCGGCAGCGTCATGGGCTATGTCATCACCCGCGACGGGATCGAGATCGGCGGCATTGACCTGAACGGGATGCGGCCAACCTTCTATCTGCCGCCTGCCGGTTCGACCGACCGTGACGCCGTTGCCGTCTTCGCCATCAGCCTGTGGGCCTTCCGTGATCCGGCCAACCGCTGATCAGAACCGGCGCTTGCCGCTGACGGTCTCGAAGAACATCCGCCAGTCGCCCAACAGGCTCCACAATGGGTATTTGAAGGTGGCCGGACGGTTCTTCTCGAAGAAGAAATGCCCGACCCAGGCGAACCCGTAGCCGACCAGCGGCATGGCCGCGAACCACCAGGCGTTCACGAACAGCCCCAGCAATGCGGCCACGATGACCAGCGCCGATCCGACGATATGGATGCGCCGGCAGACCGGATTGGAATGCTCGTGGATGTAATACGGATAGAAGGCTGCGAACGAGGCGAAGCGTTCGCCGTTGACGGGCTGGCTGGTCATAACCTCAGCTTGCCTCCGAAACTTGCCGGCTGACAAGTCAGGCCATCACGCCCCGACGCCGGCCCACAACAGGCCCAGCCCCAGCACGCCGACCGCTATCCTCCACCAGGCGAATGGCGCGAAGCCGTGTTTCGACACGAAATCCAGCAGGAACCGCACCACCACCAGCGCCGTCACGAAGGCGGTGAGGAAGCCGACGGCGATCAGTCCGACGTCGGTGAAGTCCAGATCGTTGCGGCTCTTGAACAGGTCATAGGCCACCGCGCCGCCCATGGTGGGCAGGGCGAGGAAGAAGGTGAACTCCGCCGCCGATCGTTTGTCGGTTCCCAACAGCAGCCCCCCCGCGACGGTCGCGCCCGAACGCGACACACCGGGCAGCAGGGCCAGACATTGGAACAGGCCGATCAGGCCATAGACCCGGAACGGATAGGTGTTCACGTCCAGGTATTTCGGGACCTTCTTCATCCGGTCGAGCAGGAGAAGCAGCACGCCTCCGACGATCAGGGCGATACAGATGATCACCGGGGTCTCGAAGAAGATTTCCTTGATGATGTCGTACATGAACACGCCCGCAAAGGCGGCGGGCAGGAAGGCGATCACCACCCCGATGATGAAGTGACGGGCCCGGGCGTCATGCGGCCAGCGCGTGGCCAGAGCCCACAGCCGCTGGAAATAGACGCTGATGATGGCCAGGATCGCGCCCAGCTGGATCACGATCTCGAAGGTCTTGCCCTCGCTCTCGAAGCCGATGAAGTGGCCGAGCAGCAGCAGGTGGCCCGTAGAAGAGACGGGAATGAACTCCGTCAGTCCCTCGACCAGCCCCAGGATGATCGCTGCAATCCAGTCCGACATGAAATCCCCGCTCCGGGCTCGCGTTCAGTCGCTCGCCGGTCCCCAGCCTGATCTTCAATCAGGCGGAGAATAAAAGTGCGACCTCGATTCTCGGCTTCGCCGATCAAGGTCGGGGTCCGACATAGCGCAGGCGCACCCGGATAGGCGAGCCGTCGATGATCTGATCCAGCGCATGGGCCATCAGACCGGTCAGCCGGCCGATCAGCAGCACGTCCGAGGCCCCGTCGCGCGGCAGGTCCAGACGCCGCGCCATGATCGCCAGCGCCCCAGCGAACCCGGTCCTCTGGCCGCTCGCCTCCTCCCCCTCGCGGATCACCGCCGTCAGGTCGTTGGGCAGGTCCGCCAGCGCGAGCAAGGCTTCGACGCGCGGATCACCGTGCGGAAAGGTTTCGCTGCCGAAGCCGGGGATGGAGCCCTCGTCGGCCATCCGCCGCTGGGCCGCGCCTGCGGGGTCGCGCCGCGCTTCGGCGACATAGGCGATCGCCTGGGTCAGGGTCCGGGCCGCTGGCGATTTGGCCGTCGTGGTCAGCCCCGCGAACGCCGCTCCCGCCGGGGAAGCCCCGCCCGAAACCGCCGCCCGCGTCGCCAGAACCGCCGGATCGAGATCAAGATCGGCCGCCAGCACCAGGGCGCGTCTCAGATGCACGCTGTCGCGCTCCAGCATCTTCCAGCCGCGCGCGAGGCGCTGATGGAAGAACAGACGCGGACCCGGCCCCGCCATGGCATCGACCACCTCGTTCAGCGCCACGGCGGCCTCGATCTTCAGCACCTCCGGCGACCGGCCGGTCGAGGACGGGTCTTCCTCCGCGCGTCGGGCAAGGGCCGCGAACAGCCGCGCCCGATGCGACGATCCGCCGGCGCTGGCGACGCGCACGCCCAGGCCCGCGAACGGGTTCGAGTCCCCGGCGCCCCACAGCAGCCGGGCGGTTTCCTCCAGCGTCGCGTTCTGGGCCCACTGGGCCACGTCGCGGCCGCAGTAGTAGAGCCGCCCGTCGGAGATCAGGCTGACCGTCGACCGGATCAGACTCTCGCCCTTCACCGCCGGCTCGAACGGCACGACCACGCCCGCCGGCTCGCCCGAGCTCGCGCCCTTCAGCCGCGCCACATCGGCGGCGGCATAGAGGCTGCGGCGAGGATCGTTGGGGTCAGGTCGGGCCGTGATCCGCCCCCGGCTGACATAGGCATAGAGTGTCTGGGTCTTGACCCCCAGCAGCGACAGGACCTCGGCGCGGGGGATCCATCGATCCGCCGTCTCTCCGTCCCGCTCGCTAACGCCTGGCGTCATCGCTGCAAGTCCCCGTCCCCTCACGGTTAATCCGCGCGCACCTTGGGGCGCTTTGATGACCGCAAGCCTAACGGCGGTTCCCGAAGAGTCCTCCATTGGCAACCGACGGGCGATCAGCGAAAAGGGCGGCGATGACCTCCCCTGTCTCGCCGCCGCCGACACCTGCCCCTGGATCCGGTGCCTGGGGCGCCGTCGCCACCCTTTCGACGCGCCAGATCACCGGCCTGTCGGTCGGCGTCGCGGTGCTTCTGATCGCGATGAAGGCCTTCGCCCTGGGCGCGTCCGGGTCGGTGTCCATCCTCGCCTCACTGGCCGATTCTGCGCTCGACCTGATCGCCTCCCTGACAACCTTCTTCGCCGTGCGCTGGGCCGCCGCCCCCGCCGTGGCCGACCACCGGTTCGGCCACGGCAAGGGCGAGGCCATGGCCGCGCTGGTCCGGGCCGGGCTCGTCTTCGCCTCGGCCGTCTTCATCGGCTGGGAAGCGTTGCAGCGGATGTTCGACCCCCGGCCGGTCGTCGGCGGCTCCTGGGCCGTGGGCATTGTGATCCTCTCCATCCTGGTGACAGGCCTGTTGGTCTGGCTCCAGACCCGGTCGCTGAAGGCTTCGGGCTCCATGGCCGTCTCGGCCGACCGCGCCCACTACGCGGCCGACCTGGCGTCCAGCTCCGTGGTCCTGATCGGCGTGATTTCCGGCGCCTGGCTCGCCGCGCCCGGCCTCGACGCGGCCGCCGGTCTCGTGGTCGCCGTCTGGCTGTTCTGGGGCGCGGTCGGCATGCTCAAGGGCGCGGGCGACCATTTGCTCGACCGCGAGGCGTCGGACGCCGACCGCGTCGCCCTGACCAACGCCGTCCTGTCCGACATCCGGATCGGCGGGGTGCACCAACTTCGCACCCGGATGTCGGGCGACCGGCTGATGGTCCAGATGCATATCGATCTTGACCGAAGCCTGTCGTTCGAGGCCTCGCACGACATCGTCGTCGCCGCCGAGGACCGGGTTAAGGCCGCCTTCCCCGGCGCCGACGTCCTGATCCACGCCGACCCGCGCGGTCCGGTCGGTCCGTCAGTCCCCGTCACAGCGTCGCCCTCAGCGTAAACGAGGTTTTAACGGCGACCGGTGCAGGACAGGCCGATGTCGGCGAACGTCCTGTTCCATTTCCCCTTCGATCCCGGCAGCCGCATTGCGCGTCTGGCCCTGGGCGAAGCACGCATCGAATGGACCGAGGTTCTCGTCCGCCCCTGGGAGGCGGACTGCCCCCTCGGCGACCTGAACCCCTCCGGCATGCCGCCCGTGCTTCAGGTCGAGGGCCTGACCCTGTGCGAGGCGCCCGCCATCCTCGGCTGGATCGAGGATGCGCAGAAGACGCCGCTACTGATGCCTGCCGACGCCGCCGAGCGCGCGGAGACGCGTCGGCTGACCGCCTGGTTCGACCGCCGCTTCACCGACGAGGTCAACGCCGTCCTGCTGCACGAGCGGATGGAGAAGCCCCTGCTGCGCCTCGGCCCGCCAGAGGCGCGGATGCTGCGCGAGGGTCGCGAGGCCCTGAAGCACCACCTGGCCATCTTCGACGCCCTGCTGGCCCGACGCGACTGGCTGGCCGGGTGCCGCCTGTCCCAGGCCGACATCGTCGCTGCCGCCCATCTGTCGACCCTCGACTATTTCGGCGAGGTGTCCTGGGCCCACTGGCCGGCGCTCAAGACCTGGTACATGAAGATCAAATCCCGCCCCTGCTTCCGGCCCCTGCTCGCGGACCGGTTCCAGGGCCTGGCCCCGGCGGCGCAGTACGCGGATCTGGATTTTTAATCCTCGCCCTTCAGGGGAGGTGGCGCGGCGCGCCTTCGCGACGTGACGGACGGGGCTGACCTCACACGCGGTGTTTGGAGCCGCCCCCCTCCACCACTTCGTGGTCCCCCTCCCCCCGTGTGTGAGGATTGAGTAAGGCTCACGGATGTCCGACCTCCGCGACACCCTCCGCGCCAAGGCCGCCGAACTCGGGTTCGACGTGTGCCGGTTCGCGTCGGCATCGGAGCCCTGGTCCGCCGGCGAACGGCTTCAGCATTTCGTCGAGGCCGGGCGACACGGCGAGATGGGCTGGATGGAGACCACCCTCGAACGCCGCGCCCATCCGACGGCCATGTGGGACGCCGCCCGCACCGCCATCGTGCTCGGCATTAACTACGGGCCCGAACATGATCCCCTGCCCGAAATGGAAGACAGAAGCGCCGGCTATATTTCGGTCTACGCCCGCGGCGACGACTATCACGAGGTCATCAAGGGCCGGTTGAAAACCCTCGCCGGCCAGCTCGCTTCGCTCCTCAATGCCGAAGTGAAGGTCTTCGTCGATACCGCCCCCTTGATGGAAAAGCCCCTGGCCCAGCGCGCCGGCCTCGGCTGGCAGGGCAAACACACCAACCTCCTGAGCCGCGAGCACGGAAGCTGGCTGTTCCTCGGCGTAATCCTCTGCGCCGCCGAAATCGAGCCCGACGCGGCCGAGACTGAACACTGCGGTTCCTGCACCGCCTGTCTCGACGCCTGCCCGACCAAGGCCTTCCCCGCGCCGTTCCAGCTCGATGCGAGGCGCTGCCTGTCCTACCTGACCATCGAACACGCCGGACCCTGGCCCGTGGAGTTCCGCGCCCTGACCGGTTCTCGCATCTACGGCTGTGACGACTGTCTGGCGGTCTGTCCTTGGAACAAGTTCGCGGTCGCCTCGCGCGAAACGCGGCTGGCTGCGCGCGAAATCTCGGTCAGCCCACGCCTCGCCGACCTCGCCGCGCTCGACGACCCGACGTTCCGCATCCTGTTCTCGAAGAGCCCGATCAAGCGCATCGGCCGCGACCGTTTCGTGCGCAACGTCCTCTATGCGATCGGCAACAGCGGGGATGCGGCGTTGATCGAGGTCGCGACGCGGCTGCTGGACGATGGGTCGCCACTGGTGCGCGGAGCGGCTGTTTGGGCGCTGTCGCGGTTGATGAAGGCGGATGCGTTCGCAGGCGCGCACGATGCGAGACTTGCCGGCGAAGAGGACGAGAGCGTGTTGGCGGAGTGGCGCATGGCCTCTCCCTCCCCCTCGGGGGAGGGTTGTCGGAGCGAAGCGGAGACCGGGTGGGCGCGGCAAGGCGAGCCAATCACCGTATGAATCCAGATTTCGGGCCGTTCCCACCCCGTCGCTACGCGACGCCCCTCCCCGAAGGGGATGGAAAAACCTGCGTTCTACCCCGTCGCCAGCCCCGTCCCGCGTCCCCCGCCCGGCACGGGCGCCACGTCCAGCAGCTTGATCCGGAACACCAGCACCGAGTTCGGCGGAATGTCCGCCCCCTGGCCGCGCTCACCATAGCCCAGCGCCGGCGGCACATAGAGCATCCACTCGTCGCCGACCTTCATCCGCTGCAGGGCCTCTGTCCAGCCGGGCACGACCTGCTCCGCCGTCGTCACATAGGGCTGGCCGCGCGAGAAGGAGCTGTCGAACACCGACCCGTCGGTCAGGGCGCCCTCGTAGTCCACCCGCACGAGGTCGTTGCGGTCCGGCGTCGCGGCGCCCGACGGACCCGACTGAACCACCTTGTACTGCAGGCCGCTCGGCAGGGTTTCGATCCCGTCGGCCTTGGCGTTGGTCTCCATGAAGAAGGCCGCCGCCCGGGCATTGGCTTCAAGATCAGCGCCGCCCGCTGCATCACGGGTGCAGCCCGCCAGGGCGAGACTGCCGATGACGGCGATGCTAACCCATCCGAAGCGCATATCCTTGGTCCTTCAAAGCCTGTCCGATCGCGTCGGAGTGGGCGCTATCGCGCGTTTCGACCATGATGTCGAACTCCGCCCCCTTGGCCGGGACGTCCAGCGCCAGCCGGTTGTGGACCACGTCGATGATGTTGCCGCCGAGGCCCCCGATCACTGCCGCCATGGCCGACAGCATGCCCGGCCGGTCGTCGCCGAGGATCCGGTAAACGATAAGCCTCCGTTCACGGACCATCTCGCGGTTCAGCACCACGGCCAGCATCCGCGGGTCGATATTGCCGCCGCACAGGACCAGCCCGACCTTCATCCCCTTGAACTTTTCCGGATAGCGCAACAGGGCCGCCAGACCGCCGGCGCCGGCGCCCTCGGCTACCGTCTTTTCGAGGGTCGTGAACAGGGCCACCGCCTTTTCGAAATCCTCCTCGTCGACGACCAGCACGTCCTCGACCAGCGGATCGGCGAGCGCGAACGGAATGTCGCCGACGGCCTTGATCGCGATGCCCTCGGCGATCGTCGCCCCGCCGCATTTCGGCGTCTCGCCCTTCCTACGTGCGCTGAACGACGGATACATGGCCGCCTCGACGCCGAAGATTCGGATGTCCGGCTTAATCGCCCTGGCCGCGATCGAACACCCGGCGATCAGCCCGCCGCCGCCGATGGGAATGATCAGGGCGTCGAGGTCCGGCGCGTCCTCGAGAAACTCGATGGCGCAGACGCCCTGCCCCGCGACGATGCCCGCGTCGTCGAAGGCGGAGATGAAGACGAACTCTTCCTCGTCTCTCAGACGATGCGCCTCCTCGGTCGAGCCGGTAAAGTCCGCGCCCTTGATGACCACGGTCGCCCCGTGACTGCGCGTGCCGTCGATCTTGGTGAAGGGCGTGCCCTCCGGCATGACTATGGTCACCGGCACGCCCAGCCGTCCGCCATGATAGGCTAGGGCCTGGGCATGGTTTCCGGCCGAAGCCGCCACCACGCCCCGCTTCATCTCGTCCGGCGTCAGCGACAGCAGCCGGTTCAGCGCCCCGCGCTCCTTGAAGCTGCCGGTGAAGTGGAGATTGTCGTACTTCACCCACACCTCGGCCCCGGTCAGTTGCGACAGGCGCCGGGAATGGCGAACGGGGGTGCGATCGACCTGGCCGGCGATGCGCGCCTGTGCCGCCTGGATGTCTGCAAATACGACTGTCATGGGGTCCCTGTAGACCAGCTTGGCGGCGAGGTCCGAACCGGCCGGCCGCTCTGTTATCCCGGACTTGTGGCGCCCGGCGTCAGGTCCCGCAACCTTGACCTTACGCCTGCGTTAGGCGTCATGTGGCTTCGCCCGTCAGGCGATTCCGCATGCCTGACAGAGAGAGTTCCGATGTCCATGCGCCTCGTTTCCATCCTCGCCGCCACCGCTGCGTTCGCCTCGACCCTGGCCGCCTGTGCGCCGGTCCCCGGCCCCAGCGGCTATGGCCCCTCGCCGTCCGCCGCCTTCAACGCCACGGATTTCGGCTGGTCGGTCCGGACCGGCACGGCTGGCATCGACGGCCGCGTCGCCTACGGTCGCGATGGCCAGAACTTCGCCTGCACGGGCTCGGTCGCCCTGACGCCCGACACCCCCTATACCCGCGCCCGGTTCCAGACCCTGTACGGTTCGACCGATCAGGCTGCGGTGCCGGAGGCCGTGATCCGCGCCCGCACCGTGCCGGACCCCAACGCCGACTACCGCTCCTACGTCCGCTCGACGACCTGCGAGAACGGCCGCTTCCGCTTCGACGGCCTGCCAGACGGCGGCTGGTTCCTGATCACCCCGGTCAGCGCCGGCGGCGACCGTATCGTCCTGATGCGCCACGTCGTCACCCGCGCCGGCGCGACCGCAAACGTCACCCTGTAAAAGGCTTACCCCCGATCCACTGGCGGGCCGATCCCGCACAAGCCGAGGCGTTGACCATGAAAGCCGCAGCCCTAGCCGCCGCCCTCCTGACCGCCTCGGTCGCTCTTCCGGCTGCGGCCCCCGTAGCCGCACAGAACTGGGGCTACCCGGACCAGGCCCGGACCTGGTCGAGCTACGGCCGCTACGGAAACGACTACAACGGCCAGCAGGATCGGCCCGGCGACTATCGCTGCGACGCCTATTGGGACCGGGCTCGCGAAGACTGCGACGCCCGCTGGCGCGACCAGCGGCCTTACAGGTCCTACAGCTCGAACCCTCGCTACAGCCGCTATGGCCGCGAGCACGACGGCGGGGGCTACGTCTATCAGCCCTACAATCAGGGAACCCAATACTACGGCGCCTATGGTCGCCCGGATCAGGTCTATCCCGGCTCGGGTTACGGCGGTCAGGTCCAGAACTATTACGGCGCCGGATATTCGAACGGTCGCGATTCGGGGCGGTCGGCCTACTGCGCCTCGCGCTATCGCTCCTACGACCCGGTCAGCGGCTACTACCGCGCCTGGTCGGGTCGACTGGTCTTCTGCGGATAACCACGGTCATTCGATCACAGGTTCGCGCCTGAACGTCGTTCGCCATCTTTCAGACGCACCGGCCCCGCCTTCGTCGATCCCGGTCCGCCACGGACCGGTCTTCAGTTCGGGGAGCGTCTCCATGTCCCAGCATAATATCATCGGCTCGGAAGCCTTCGACCGGTCGCCGTTCGTCATCATCCGCTCGGTCCGCACCGGCGGCATGCGCCGCCGCCAGACCCGCACGGCCTTCGCCTTCGTGGCCGGTGCCTGTGCGGCCGTGATCGGCGGCGTCGTCGCGGCCGTTGTGGCGTTCGGTCCGAGCCTGGCGGGCTAAGTCCTCACCCATCAGGGGAGGGGGACCGCGTAGCGGTGGAGGGGGCCGACCCCGGAAACTGGGTCTGCGGTTAGCCCCCTCCGTCACGGCGCGAAGGCGCGCCGCGCCACCTCCCCCATCGGGGGAGGATTCAGATCAAGCCAGCCACACCATCATGCGCGTGTCGATGTCCGCCTTTCGCGCGCGACTGAACGCCCGCCGCATCTCGCCGGTGTAGAGGAAGCCCGCCTTCTCCAGCACGCGACCGGACGCCGGGTTGTCCGCGAAATGCCCCGCAACCAGCGCCCGGCGCTTCCAGCGCTTAGAGGCCCAGACCAGGGCGCCTTCCAGCGCCTCGGTCGCCAGGCCGCGGCCCCAGAACTCCCGCCCGATCCAGTAGCCGGTCTCCGGAACCCGATCCTCGTCTTTGAACAGGCCGATGACGCCGACGGGACCGTGGTCCTCATGTTCGATCAGGAAGGTCATGGCCCTGGCCGGGTTCTGGGCCGCGACAGCGATAACGAAGTCCTGCGCATCGCCCTGTCCGAAAGGGTGAGGCATCCGCTTGGTCATGCGGGCGATGTCATGGTCGTTGGCCAGGCGGGCGATCGCGGGCACGTCCTGGGACGCGGGCGCGCGCAGCACCAGACGCCGGGTCTCAACGACCGGAGAGGTTTCGATGACGCACATGTTTCCAGCCTCGGTATGCGGTCCGCCTCCTTGGAGGGCTCGGGCGGACTTCGATGCGGGAACGCAAACGGGGAGCCTGTGATCCAGACTCCCCGCGGAAAATTTCCCTGGTCCGGATCGGCTGCTTTTTAAGGAGCAACGCGATCCGACATCCGGTTCTGCGTTACTCGGCGGCGAGCGCCACTTGGGCGTCGTCGTTCGCCGGAATGATCGACACGTAACAACGGCCGTTCGCTTTCTTGGTGAACTTCACCGCGCCATGTTCCGTGGCGAACAGGGTGTGGTCGCGGCCTAGGCCAACGTTGTCACCCGGGTGGAAGGTGGTGCCGCGTTGGCGCACGATGATGTTGCCGGCCAGAACGCGCTCGCCGCCGAACTTCTTCACGCCGAGGCGTTTTGATTGGGAGTCGCGACCGTTGCGCGACGAACCACCGGATTTTTTGTGAGCCATCTGAACTCTCTTTTCGTTGCGCTAACGGCCGTTGGGCCTGCTGGCGCGCGTCTTGTTTAGGCTTCGTCGGTCGAAGCGGCGGTTTCGGTCTTGGCGGCGGCCTTCTTGGCCGGAGCCTTCTTGGCGGGAGCCGAGCTCTCGACCACGGCGGCCTGCACTTCGCCACCCTTGGACGAGGTCACAACCGTCTCGGTCGAACCCAGGTCCGACGTCGCTTCGCGCTTGGCCAGGCCACGGGCGCGCAGGTTGATCTCGGCCTTGGTCATCAGGTCGATCTTGCCGTCCCACTTGGAGACTTCGCCGGCGCCGTCGATGCCGGTGATGCGCAGGACCGATTCCATCTGGCGGTGGCCGTTGGTGCGGCGGTAGCCCTGACGACGGGTCTTCTTGAAGATCTTGACCTTCTCACCCTTGCGGGTCTCGATCAGGGTCGCGCCGACGAAGGCGCCGTCGATCAACGGCGCGCCCAGGGTCACGCCCTTGTCGCCGCCCAGCATCAGGACGCTGTCGAACTTCAGTTCCTGGCCGGCATCGCCATCGAGTTTCTCGACGACGATCGTGTCGCCCGGTTGAACCCGGTACTGCTTGCCGCCGGTCTTGATCACCGCGTACATGTTGGAGCCTCAGCGTAACGCAAAAAAGGATGCGCCCGCCGGGTAGACCCCGCGGGCGAAGAGCGGCGACATATACGGACCGGCCCCTCGGAGTCAACGTGAAAGGCGCTGGTCAGCCTCTTATTGGCGTCCGCGCTGGGCTTGACCCTTATTCTTCTACCGTGCACCCCGGCGAAGGCCGCGGTCCAGATCACACGCGGGATGCCGGGATTAAAGCCCTCTGTGATCTGCAGCGGTCGGTGTCCGCCAACTGGACCCCGGATTGCGCCGGGGCGCACGCAGGTTGGAGGAGAGAAGACACCATGACCCAGACCATCGACCGCCGGGTCACCGCCGCCCGCCGCATCGCCTCGCATATCGCAGAGCAGTTGCAGGCCGACCTGTCGCTTCAGCTCTGGACCGGCGAACTCATCCCCCTGGGTCCGAACGCCCGCGACGACATCCGCATCGTCCTGGCCGACCCGTCCGCCGTGCGCCGCCTGGTGCTGAAGCCCGGCCTGATGACCCTGTTCGAGCTCTACGCCACCGGCGATGTCTGTATCGAGGGCGGCTCGCCGCTGGAGGCCGCCGACCGCTGGGACCACGGCCGCGCCGTCCACCTGCCCAAGCGCGTGAACAAGGGACTGATCGCGCGCGAACTGATTCCCTTCCTGCTCGACGGCTCCACCCGCACCGTCGGCGACGCCGCCTACGACCCCACCGGCGAGGCCGGCCAGCGTCGGGACAAGTCCGCCCGCAAGGACAAGGACTTCATCTCCTTCCACTACGATGTCGGCAACGACTTCTACGGCCTCTTCCTGGATCCGGAGATGGTCTATTCCAGCGCCTGTTACGCCGACGCGGACCAGTCGCTGGAGGACGCTCAGACCCGCAAGCTGGACCTCATCTGCCGCAAGCTCCGCCGCAAGCCGGGCCAGAAACTGCTCGATGTCGGCTGCGGCTGGGGCGGCCTGTCGTGCTGGGCGGCCCGGCATTATGGCGTCACCGTCCACGGCGTGACCCTGTCGGAAGAACAGCTCGCCTTCGCCAATGCGAAGATCGCCCGCCTCGGCCTCCAGGACAGAATCACGCTCGAACTCAAGGACTACCGCGACCTGGAGATGACCGAGCAGTTCGACGCCGTCAGTCAGGTCGAGATGTTCGAACACGTCGGCTTCGCCAACCACGACCGCCACTTCCTGGAGATGCGCCGGCTGCTGAAGCCCGGCGGCCTCTATTTCCACCAGGCCTCCGTGCGTCGTGGAGGCCGCGTCGCCGGCAACATTACGCCCCAGACCAACGCCACCCGGACCATCGGCCGCTTCATCTTCCCGGGCGGAGAGCTGGACACCATCGGCATGACGGTCACCAACATGGGCCGGCTGGGCTTCGAGGTTCTGGACGTCGAGGACCTGCGCGAGCATTTCCAGGCCACCACCGCCGAATGGTCGCGCCGCCTCATGGCCCGCCGCGACGAGGCCGTCGCCATGGTCGGCGAGGAACGCACCCGCCTCTGGCTCATCTTCTTCGCCATGTGCGCCAAGGGCTTCGAGCGCGGCTCGATCCTCGTCTACCAGACGGTCGCCCAGCGCCGCCGCGCGGGCCCGAGCGGCATTCCGATGGATCGGGGCAGTCTTTATCGTTGATTGGGGTCCCTCTCCCACCGGGAAAGGGACCCGGAAAAACCTCTCGACCGTTATAAAGTAACACGCTATATCGGGGTCAATGTCGCCCCCCGCCTTTGAACAGCCGGTCCTCTTTTCTGTCGTCGCCGGCGGGTTCGCCGCGGCCTTCCTGCACGCGGCCCTGCCGACGCACTGGCTGCCGTTCGTGCTCGTCGGCCGAGCACAGCGCTGGAGCCTGACGAAGAACCTGCTGGCCGTCAGCGCCGCCGGCCTGGCCCACATCGCCAGCACCGCAGTCGTCGGCAGCCTGATCGTCGCCGCCGGCCTTGCGCTGGACGGACTGGTGGCGGGATTTCTGCCCCACCTGTCGGCGGTCCTGCTCTTCGCCTTCGGCGGCTTTTATCTGATCAAGTCGGCGATCCGGCGGCCGGTGATGGCCGGCGGCCCCGCCCTCGACCTCGCCGAGCCCACGGTGTCGCACTCCGCCGCCTTCTGGGGCCTGGTCGCTGTCATGGCCCTGTCGCCCGGCGAGGTGCTGCTGCCCATCTATATGTCGTCCGCCCAGGAAGGCGTCGGAGCCCTGGCCCTGCTGACCCTCGCCTTCGCGCTCGGCACCATTCTGGGCATGGCGACTTTCACGGCCCTGGCCCGCGCCGGCGCCTCCGTGCTCAGGCTGGAACGGTGGGCGCGCTACGAGGGCGCCATCCTCGGCCTCGCCCTGATCGCGATCGGGTTGGTCATCGTGACACACCAGCACTAGGCTGGAACCATGACCGCACACGATCACGCTCACGACGATCATGACCACGCCCATGGTCATTCGCATGGCGCAGGCGGCCATGCGGGCCACGCCCACGGCCCGGTCGACACCGGCGACTGGCGCTACCTCGTCGGCCTGCTCGTCAACCTCGCCTTCGTCGCCTGCGAGTTCGGGGCCGGTATCTATTCGGGCTCGACCGCCCTGCTCGCCGACGCCGGTCACAACCTGTCCGACGTGCTCGGTCTCGCCATGGCCGGCGGCGCGGCCGTCCTCGCCCGTCGTGCGGCGGGCAAACAGCTGACCTACGGCTTCGGCAAGGCGACCATCCTCGCCGCACTGGCCAATGCACTTCTGCTCATCTTCGCCTGCGGAGCCATCGCCTTCGAAGCGGTCCAGCGCCTGACCGACCCCGCCCCGGTCCAGTCGGGCGTAATCATGATCGTCGCCGGCATCGGCTTCATCATCAATCTGGGTACCGCCCTGATGTTCATGCGCGACCAGCACAGCGACCTCAACGCCCGGGGTGCCTATCTGCACATGATGGCTGATGCAGGCGTCTCCATCGGTGTCGTCATCTCCGGCGCGATCATCATGTTCAGTGGCTGGTGGATCCTCGATCCGATCGTCTCGATCGCCATCGTCGCCGTGATCCTGTGGGGCACCTGGGGCCTGCTGAAGGATTCTGTCGGCCTCGCCATGGACGCCGCCCCCCGCTCCGTCGACGTCACGGCGGTGCGCGAGGCTCTCGCCGCCCTGCCCGGCGTCTCGGCCGTCCACGACCTGCACGTCTGGAACATGTCGACGACGTCGACGGCCCTCACCGCCCACCTCGTTCACGACCGGGGCGACCCCCGCGCCCTGCTGATCGAGGCCCAAACCCTGGCGAAGACAAGGTTCGCCATCGGCCACACCACGCTGCAGCTCGAAACCGATGTCATGCCGGACTGCCCGACCTGCTGACCCTGCAGGGGTCTCCTCCCCACGCCCTTGCGCACGGGGAGGCGGTGGCTAGCCCTTGCGATCTGACGGAGGGGGCCTTGCCGCGCGAAGATCCCCTCCGTCTCTCCGCTTCGCTCCGAGCCACCTCCCCATCGCTGCGCGATGGGGAGGAGACCGCTCCTTTCGCTTGAGCCCTCGTGCCCCTAGATGAGCCTCATGACCGACACCCGTATCCCCGTCACCGTGCTCACCGGCTATCTCGGCGCGGGCAAGACCACCCTGCTCAACCGCATCCTGACCGAGGACCACGGCAAGCGTTACGCCGTCATCGTCAACGAGTTCGGCGAGATCGGCATCGACAACGACCTGGTCGTCGGCGCCGATGAAGATGTGTTCGAGATGAACAACGGCTGCGTCTGCTGCACGGTGCGCGGCGACCTGATCCGTGTCGTCGCCGGCCTGATGAAGCGCCAGAAGCCCGGCGCCCCCGCCTTCGACGCCATCATCGTCGAGACTACCGGCCTGGCCGACCCCGGCCCGGTGGCCCAGACCTTCTTCGTCGACGAGGACGTCAAGGCCAAGACCACGCTCGACAGCGTCACCGCCCTGGTCGACGCCAAACACGTCATGGCCCGGCTGGACGACTCGAAAGAGGCCCGCGAACAGGTCGCCTTCGCCGACCGCATCATCCTCAACAAGACCGACCTGGCGACCGAGGCCGAACTGGTCGCCGTCGAACAGCGGCTGCGCAAGCTGAACCCGCTGGCCCCCATCACCCGGGCCGAACGGGCCAATGTGCCGCTGGATCAGGTCTTGGGCCTGCACGGCTTCGACCTCGAGCGGATCCTCGACATCAATCCCGAGTTCGCCAACTCAGGGTCTGGCCCGGCCCATGGCGAGGCCGGCCACGTCCATGACGAGCACTGCGGCCACGATCACCACGACCATGATCATGGGCACGACCATGGCCCTCGCGGCCATGACCACGGCGACGACATCAAGGGAATCTCCCTCAGCCTCGACCGACCCATGAACCGCGTCCGCTTCACCGCCTGGCTGGACAAGCTGCTGGGCGAGAAGGGTCAGGACATTCTGCGCGCCAAGGGCATCATCAATGTCGAGGGCGAGGACAAACGTCTGGTCTTTCAGGCCGTCCACATGATCCTCGAAGGCGATCTCCAGCGGGAATGGGGGGCCACCGAACGCCGCTGGTCCCGCGCCGTCTTCATCGGCCGCGACCTCGACGAGGCCGCGATCAGGGCCGGCTTCGAAAGCTGCGCGGCCTAGCCCCAACCGGTGCATCCCCGCGACCCGAAGGGCGGCGCGTGGCAGCCAATGCGGGGACCCGGTGCTTTTGGGAGGCACGGTGCGCGGGATCGATTTCAACGCGGACCTGGTGATACCGGCCGCCCACAGAACTGGGGCCCCGCCTTCGCGGGGATGATCGGAAGATAGATTGATGCCCACATTCACCTTCGACGCCCAGGTCACCTCGGCCCATTTCGAATCCTCAGGCGCGGCCTTTGCCCTCGGCGACGGCACGGTGAGGTTCGAGGATCGGACCTTCGACGCGGTGCATGACGGCGCGATCCTGTGCGCCGTGGTCCATCCGTCCGGCGACGGCCTGGTGACCGGCGGCGACGACGGCCGGGTGATCTGGAGCCGCAAGGGCGACGCGGGCGTGCTCGCCACCGCAAAGGGCCAGTGGATCGACTCCATCGACGCCTCGGCGGAAACCAAGCTGATCGCCTTCTCGGCCGGCAAGACCCTGTCCGTCATCGACGCGACCGACGCCGGCTTCCGCCGCGACTTCCAGCATGAGCGAACCGTCTCCGGCGTCGCCTTCGATCCCAAGGGCCGGCGGATCGCTGCGTCCACCTACGGTGGCGCCTGGCTGTGGTACGCCCGGATCGCCGAACAGAAGCCGTCGAAGCTGGCCTGGGCCGGGTCGCACACCGGCGTGGCCTTCTCGCCCGACGGCGCCTTCATCGTCACCACCATGCAGGATGCCCAGCTGCACGGCTGGCGACTGAAGGATGCAAAGAACATGCGGATGGGCGGCTATCCGTCCAAGGTCCGCTCTGTCGGTTTCATGTCCAGGGGCCGGCTGCTGGCGACCTCGGGCGCGCAAGGCGCGGTGCTCTGGCCCTTCGACAGTTCCAACGGCCCCATGGGTCGCGAGGCGTCCGAGATCGGCTTCAACGACACCACCCTGGTCAACCTCGTCGCGTCGGCCAACCCGCACAGCCGCCTCGCCGCCGGCCTGGCCGACGGCCGCGTCTGGGTCGCGGATCCGGCGGGCCAGGGCCTCAACTTCATCAAGGCTGACAAGGGCTCGCCCATCATCGCCCTGGCCATGAGCCCCGACGCGACCCGCGTCGCCTGGGCCGACGAGGACGGACAGGCCGGCGTCGTCGATCTCTGAGCCTCGACACCCTGCGCCGACGCACCCTATCGTCCGCGCGAACGGGGGTTCCTGATGAACGGTCGACCGGGAGGCGAGACGCCGCGAATGGCCTTCGGCTGCATGGCCGTCGGCATTCTGGTGCTTGTCGTCATCGGCGCCTTCGTCGTGATCTTCCTGTGGGACGTGAACGCAAAATAGGCTGGGCCCGGCCTCGCCCTTGCATGGCCACGCTTCCCGGCCAAAACTCCGCCCCGGGAGGGATCATGACTGACGAACAGCCGCGGCGCCGCAAGCGCCGTCCGATCCTGACCGTCCTGCTGGTCCTCGCCGCCCTGCCGATCGGCGGGGTGTTGATCCACACCGTGGCGCCCCCGCCCATGACCCTTCTGATGGCGCGCGAGTTCGTCGCCGGTCACGGGCTCGACTATCGCTGGCGTTCGCTGAACCAGATCTCGCCCAACCTCGTCGCCTCGGCCATCGCCGCGGAGGATGCCCGGTTCTGCAGCCACGGCGGCTTCGATATGAAAGCTATCGAAAGAGCGCTGAAGAACAACGAGAACGGCCGCAAGGTCCGCGGCGGCTCCACCATCTCTCAGCAGACCGCCAAGAACGTCTTCCTCTGGCCCGGTCGCGACTGGATCCGCAAAGGTCTCGAGGCCGGCTACACCCTGATGATCGAGACCGTCTGGTCCAAGCGCCGCATCATGGAAGTCTATCTGAATGTCGCCGAGATGGGGCCCGGCGTCTATGGCGCGGAGGCCGCCGCCCGGCACTGGTTCGGCAAGTCCGCCGCCGACCTGACCCCGCGCGAGGCCGCCCGCATCGCCGCCATCCTGCCCAGTCCGCGCCGTTACAGCGCGGGTTCGCCCGGCCCCTATGTCCGCCGCCGCGCCGCCAGCGTCCAGGCCAACGCCCGCGTCGTTCGCAACGAAGGGCTGGCGTCCTGCGTGCTGGACTGATCGTCCGTTAACCGTCCGCCTTAGCCGAAACCTTAACCGTCGCGCGCTAGACGAGGTCGATTGCGGCCCTCCGTCCGGGGCCGCCGCGCACACGGGTGGGCCATGACGACCGAGAACCGGGGGAGCCGTCGATTGCGGGATGTCGCGCGCCGCTTCGCGTCCGACACGCGTGGCAATATCGCCATGATCTCGGCCTTCGTGATCCCGGTGCTGCTGCTGATCACCTTCGGCGGAATCGACATCCACCGTGCCTCGACGGTGAAGGCCAATCTGCAGGACGCCCTGGACGCCGCCACCCTGGCCGCCGCCCGGTCCCAGTACACGGCCGACACCGATATCACCCGCGTGGGCCTGGCCTCTCTCCGCGCCAACCTCGCGCCCTACAACGACATCACCCTGCTGACCGCCCAGACGACCTTCGTTCTGGACCCCAGCACCGGCGCCGTGGTCGGCGACGCCAGGGTCAATGTCGCGGCCCTCGTCGCCAACATCATCCTGCCGATGGTGGGCCAGGGCACGGGCGACCAGATCCCTGTCGGCGCCCATTCCGAGGTTCTGCGTTCGAACAACCGCGTCGAGGTCGCCCTCGTCCTCGACAACACCGGATCCATGTCCGGTGCCAAGCTCACCAACACCAAGGCTGCGGCCATCGACCTGATCAACCGGCTGGAAGCGGCCGACAGCCGGTCCATCGAGCCGGACGCCATCAAGATCTCGCTGGTGCCCTTCTCCCAGACGGTGCGCATCTCGCAGGGCGGCTCGAACACCGTGCCCAGTTATATGTCGAACGCCACGACCCACACGGGCGGCGGTCAGTATTCGACCGTCCCGACCAGCCTGTTCAGCGCCGCCGTCGGCCGCTTCACCCTGTTCGGCAACGTCGGCACGACCTGGGGCGGCTGTGTCGAGGCCCGCCTCGCGCCCTTCGACATCAGGGACACCGCCCCCCTGTCGAGCACCCAGGGCCGGATGTTCGTGCCCTATTTCGCCCCGGACCAACCCGACGAGGGCGATTACCCGATAGACTGGACCTGGCGGAACTACGCCTACGAGGACAACGACTATCTCGATGACGCCCGCAAAGGTCTTATTGTTCCCTTTGTGGACACCGCGGCGCGCGAGACCGAGTGGGGTCTGCGCCTGCGGGACCGCACTAGGTACAGGACCTCCAGCAAGCGGTCGGGCACGCTCAATACCAACTGGGGTCCGAACCGGGGCTGCGATCTCCAGCCCCTGATCCGGCTGACCGACAACTATGGTGCACTGCGCACTGCGGTCGACAACATGATCGCCAGCGGCAACACCAACGTCCCGCTCGGTACGATGTGGGGCTGGCACACCCTGTCGCCCAATGCCCCGTTCGGCGACGGCCGGGCCTATGGCACGGAGCGCCTGACAAAGATCATCATCATCATGACCGACGGCGAGAACGTCATGAGCGACGCCCGCAACCCCAACCGGGGCACCTACAACGGCCTGGGCTACATCTATCAGGACCGGCTCGGCATCACGAGCGGCAGCAATTCCCAGCGCCGCACCGCCATGGACAACCGCTTCGACCACCCGACCGCAGGGGTCGAGGACATGTGCGGCAACATGAAGGACCAGGCCATCGAGGTGTACACCGTCGCCGTCCAGGTCGATGGCTCGGCCCAGACCCTGCTGCGCCGCTGCGCCACCGACGACGACCACTACTTCCCCGTCGACAGCGCGGCCGGCATCGGCGCCGCCTTCGATCGCATCGCCGGGGCCATCGAGAACCTCAGGATCTCGCGATGAACGCCGCCGCGATCGCCGCCGGAGGCCTCGCCTCGGCCGTGGCCCGGTTCGAGCAGAGCGCCGTCCGAACCGCCCGGGCCCCGCTCGACAACCTCGAGGCCGAGATGGTCGAACGGATCGAAGCCAGGGCCTCCGTTTCGGCCAATATCGCCGTGCTCAGGACCGCCGACGATATGGCCGGCGCGCTTCTGGATGTGTTCGCCTAGGGCAAGATCGCTTGTGGTGGAGACGCCACGCGGGTCCGACACGAAGCGGAACTCAGGCTCTCGCCAGGATCTGGAGCCTGATTCACGTCTGGTCAGGCCGGGATGGGGTTTCGGGCGGCTTGGCGACGTCGGGAGTCGCCGTCGTCTCATTGGCCCGCCGCGTCGCAGACGTCGCATCGTCGGCGGCCGGTTCGGGCGACGGGGGCGCAGTCCGGGCCGGTGCGGCCTCAGCTGCCTGATCCCCGGCCGGCCCACGGTCCTCCTCGGGCTCTTCCTTCTTCGCGGCGGGCCGGGGTTGAGCCACAGGCGGGACCTCATCCTCCACGATCGGCACAGCCTCGATGAAGTCGAGTTCGGCGACCGGGCCCCCGGCCTCACCGGCAGCGGGCGACTGTTGTCCACACGCGGCCACAAGGGTCGAAAGGACGATCGAGATGGCGATGCGTTGCATGATGAAGCCCCCGAAACCGGAGACGCGCCGCCGGTCGCGGGAATCCTCCGTCATTCTCCGAAGCCGATCAAGCCGCTCTGACAGATCGCTGCGCGACGCCTATATTGGCCGGGATGCCCGCCGACGCCCCGCCCATTGATTCGACCGTCCCACTCGTCGCCGCCGATCTGATCCGCGACGAGGCCCGGCGCGCGCCCGACAAGCCGGGCGTCTACCGCATGTACGGCGAGGACGGGACCTGCCTCTATGTCGGCAAGGCGCGCTCGATCAAGAAGCGCATCCTCCAGTATGCCCAGGGCAGGTTCCACACCCAGCGCATTGGCCTGATGGTCTCCCTGACCCGCTCGATGGAGCTGGTGGTCACCGCCTCCGAGACCGAGGCCCTGCTGCTCGAATCCAACTTCATCAAGAAGCTGAAGCCCCGCTTCAACGTCGTCCTGCGCGACGACAAGTCCTTCGCCGAACTGATGATCCGCAAGGACCACCGCGCGCCCCAGGTCCGCAAGCATCGCGGCGCCCATACCACCGACGGCGAATATTTCGGCCCATTCGCCTCGACCTGGGCGGTGAACCGGACCCTGAACACCCTGCAGAAGGCCTTCCTGCTGCGATCCTGTTCGGACAGCGTCTACGAGACCCGCACCCGCCCCTGCATGCTGCACCAGATCAAGCGCTGCTCGGCCCCCTGCACCGGCCTGATTTCGCTCGAGGATTACGGCGACCTGGTCGAGGAGGCGTCACTGTTCCTGCGCGGCAAGTCGCGCGCCGTGATCGGCCGACTGTCGCAGGAAATGACTACCGCCGCGGAGGCCATGGACTTCGAACAGGCCGCCCGCGTCCGCGACCGAATCCGCGCCCTGTCGGCCATCACGATGGAGAATTCGGTCAGCGCCGACAGCGTGGCCGAGGCCGATGTCTTCGCCCTGTTCAGCGAGGGCGGTCAGGCCTGCGTCCAGGTCTTCTTCTACCGCGGCGGCCAGAACTGGGGCGGCCGCGCCTATTTCCCGCGCGTGGACAAGTCCGACACCGATCCGGAAATCCTCTCGGCCTTCCTCGGCCAGTTCTACGAGGACAAGCCGGTCGCCCGCCTGATCCTGTCCAACGTCGTCCCGTTCGAGAAGGAACTGCTGGAAGAGGCCTTCTCCATGAAGGCGAAGGAGGCGGACGGCCGCCGCGTCGTCTCGATCGAACGGCCGATGCGCGGCGACAAGAAGTCTCTCGTCGACCACGCCCACACCAATGCCCGCGAGGCGCTGGGCCGCAAGATGGCCGAGGGCTCGGCCCAGGGCAAAATCCTGACCGAGGTCTGCGAAGCGTTCGGGCTGGACGGCACGCCCGAGCGGATCGAGGTCTACGACAACGCCCACATCCAGGGGACCAATGCGGTGGGCGGCATGATCGTCGCCGGCCCCGAGGGCTTCCAGAAGTCGCAGTACCGCAAATTCAACATTCGCGGCATCGATCTGACTCCCGGCGACGACTACGGCATGATGCGCGAAGTCATGCGCCGCCGCTTCAGCCGCCTGGTCAAGGACGAGGAAGACGGCGCCGAGGAGGTGGTCCGTCCCGACCTGCTGCTGATCGACGGCGGCGCCGGTCAGCTGGCCGAGGTACAGGCCGTGCTGGCGGATCTGGGTCTGGACGACATCCTCGCTGTCGGCGTCGCCAAGGGGCCGGACCGCGACGCGGGGATGGAGCGGTTCTTCGTACCCGGCAAACCGCCCTTCATGCTGCCGCTGAAGTCGCCGGCCCTCTACTACATCCAGCGCCTGCGCGACGAGGCCCACCGCTTCGCCAACGGCGCCCACCGCACCCGCCGCTCGATGGACATCAAGAAGAACCCGCTCGACGAGATCGAGGGCGTCGGTCCCGGCCGCAAGAAGGCCCTGCTGCACGCCTTCGGTTCGGCCAAGGGCGTCGGCCGCGCCGCCGTCGTCGATCTGGTCAAGGTCGAGGGCATCAACCAGCCGCTGGCCGAACGTATTCACGGCTTCTTCCATCCCGAGACGCAGCGCTAACGTGATGCCCTCCAAATGACCATCGACAGGAGATGTCAGTTGAGCGACTTCCCCCAGGGCGTCGTCCACAATGCCGGACCCGACCTCGAATCCGCCGTTCGATCGGCGCCGGAGGTCTTCGCCCTGTGGCAAAAGCTGACGCCGCTGGGACGCAATGAGTTCATCTGCTGGGTGGACGACGCGAAACAGGCCAGGACCCGCGAACGTCGCATCCAGAGAACCGGCGAAGAATTGCTGGAAGGCAAGACCCGGCCCTGCTGCTGGGTCGGCTGCATCCACCGGACCGACAAGGCCCCGAGCCGCTGGCAACAGGCGGTTCTGATCGATGGCAAGCGATCCCCTGGGCGCTAGCAGGCTTTCCGGTGCCCTCCCCTCGGCATCGGGGATTGCCTATACCGTCGCCATGTCGAACGATTCTTCCGATCCCCTCATCTCCGGCTACCACCGCTTTCGCGCCAACCACTGGCCAGCGGCGCGTGCGGAGTACGAGGCCCTGGCCGCCGGTCAGACACCACACACCCTGATCGTCGCCTGTTCCGACAGCCGCGCCGACCCCGCCCTGATCTTCGACGCCGCGCCCGGCCAACTGTTCGTCGTCCGCAACGTCGCCAACCTCGTTCCGCCCTATGAGCCGGACGGCCAGTTGCACGGCGTCTCCGCCGCGCTGGAGTTCGGGGTGAAGGTTCTGAACGTCCGCCGCATCGTCGTCATGGGCCACGCCCACTGCGGCGGCGTCGCCGCCATGCGATACGGCGCACCCGACACCGTCCAGGACTTCGTGGCCCCCTGGATTGCCCAGGGCACGCCCGTCGTCCGCCGGATCGCCGAGATGTGCGAGCCGGAATCCTGTGAACAGGCGACCGAGGAGGCTGTCGTGCGCCTGTCCCTCGACAATCTGCGCACCTTCCCCTGGATCGCCGGGCGCGAGGCGGACGGGCGGCTCGAATTGACCGGTCTGCATTTCGGCATCGCTGAGGGCATGCTGCGCAAGCTGACTTCGGCTCCCCGATTTGAACCGCTAAGCTAGGCGCGCGTTCGCTGAAGACCGCCTATCCTGTCCCGGCCAGCCCTGCCCTGCCCTGCCCTGCCCTGCCCTGCCCTGCCCACGGAATCGCCATGTCCCCCACACACCACGTCAATCCAATCCCCAACATCCTGACCGGCCTGCGCCTGGTCGCCGGCGTGGTGATGTTCCTGATCCTGGCGGGCGCGACCGGCGGGGTGCCGATCCTGTCGTCCTATCTGAGCCCGGAGGACCAGTTCGGCCTCTATCGCGCGGCCTTCTACATCTTCGTGGTCGCCGCCTCGACCGACTGGGTTGACGGCTATCTGGCCAGGCGCTGGCATGCCGAGACGCGCTGGGGCGCCATCCTAGATCCCATCGCCGACAAGGTTCTGGTCACCGGCGCCATTCTCGGCGTCCTGACCTCGGGCTCGGTGCCGCAGATCGCCATCCCCTGCGGCCTGATCCTGTTCCGGGAGTTCGCCGTTTCGGCCCTGCGCGAAACCATCGCCGGCCGCGTCACACTGGAAGTCACCCTGCTGGCCAAGTGGAAGACCACCGTCCAGCTGGTCGCCCTGGGCTGCCAGCTGTTCGCCCGCAACTGGGACGGCTTCGGCCTCGACTTCGAATACCTGCCCTACTTCCAGCTGTTCGCCGACAGCCTGATCTGGTTCGCCGCCATCGCCACGGTCTGGACCGGCTGGCAGTATTTCGACACGGCGAGACGGTCCCTTGCCGATCCGGACGCCAGATAGGCCAGGGCGACGGGGGTCAGTCGACCCCCAGCTCCTCCACCAGCCGGCCCATGTCGTAGACATCGCGCAGGGCCACGGTCACCGCCCCCGTGGTGACGATCACGCTGCGATTGACGTTGCGGTCGTAGCCATAGGCGTTGCGCTGGGTCAGGACGGTGGAGTCGAAATTAGCCCCCAGCATCTCGCCCGCCGCATTGACCGCCGGCGAGCCTGACGAGCCGCCGATGGTGTCGGACGACAGCGTCATGTTCAGCACCGTGTCCGGGTCGATCTCATCACGCGCGGCCAGCAGCTTGGGCGCGACGTCGAAGGGCGCCGAGCCCGTCGCCCGGTCCCACAGGCCTGCGAAGGTCGTGAAGGGCCCCCAGCGCTGGCCGGGCACGTCCGATCCCTCGATCTTGCCATAGGTCAGTCGCAACGTCCCTGTCGCGTCCGGATAGACGGTGTCGCCATAGGCCGCGAAGCGCGCGGCGGCGAGGCGTTCGGCGGCCTGATCGGTGGGGGCCTGCACGCGCGTCTCCCAGTCCGAACGCACGGCGCGGGTCTCGTCCTGGATCGACAGCAGGTACTGGATCATCGGGTCGTCCGAGGCCTCAATGGCCGCCAGTCCGCCCTCCCACAGGGCGCGGCGCGCGCCCGGATCGGCCAGTGTCGTCCCCTCGATCAAACGCGCCGACAGCTGCTCGGGCGATTCCCGGCCCAGCAGGCTCCGCACCGCGGGATTGTCGACGGTCAGCCACTCGCGGGTCTTGGACAGCCACCACTCCATCCGCACCTGCTCCAGCGCCGGATAGGTCGGGCGCTCGGCGAACAGGCCGGACTGCACACCCGACAGGCGCGCATCGCCGAACTCCGGCAGGCGCTCGGCCGAGGGTTTGGCCCGCTCCTGAGCGCCGCGCACCAGGGTCCGCGCCCACAGGAACAGCTGGGACCCGCCGGCGACCGGCGTCGTGCCGATGCCCGTGCCGCCTTCCAGCAGGGCGTAGGCGGGATAGAGCTCGCGCGCGATCGGCTGGACGGTCGCCAGCGCGCCCCACGGATCGGCGGCGCGCTCGGCCAGGGCGGTGTCGGCCGCGACCCGACTGCGGAAATCGACCTCGCCCTCGGCGCGCGTCGCCATGAAGCCCGGATCAGTCAGGGCGCGCATCCGCCCCAGGCCGCGCTTGTAGGTGTTTTCCAGGCCGACGATCGGATCCATGGCGATGAAGGCGTTCTCCTCCGATTCCTCCGAGAACCGGATCAGCCGCCCCCTCAGCTCCGAGGCGATCAGCTGGTCCAGCGGCAGGACCACATCGCGAACAGTGAACAGCTGATCCTGGGTCAGCAGGCGCTGGGTCGCGCCGGGACTGCCGGTCACGAACACCGGCGTCCCCTCCACCGGCGTGTCGGCGTTCCAGACGAAGTGGGTCGCCGTCACGGCCGGGGCGTTGTTCTCGTACAGGCGGATAAAGGCCGCATCGATGGCGAAGCGCGGGAAGGAGAAGTTGTCCAGGTCGCCGCCGAAGGTCGCGGCCCGATCCTCCGGCGCGAAGGCCAGGCGGACATCGGTGTATTTCTTGTAGGTGTAGAGCTTGAACTGTCCGCCCCGATACAGGGTCACGACCTGGCAGCGCCTGTCCGTCGCGTCGCCACAGGCCTCGGTCTCGATCCGCCCGATCTCGGCGTCGCGCGCACGGTTGAAGGCCTGACCCGTCAGGCCCTCGCCCGCCGCATGCACCCGGTCGGTAACGTCGGAGATGTCGGTCAGCACCTCGGCCGTGCCGCCCGGGCATTTCACCTCGTCCTCTCGATTGCGCGGGGTGAAACCGGTCTCGGCGTAGTTCACCGCCTGGGTCGACAGGTTGGCCACGCAGGTCGCGACGCAGTGGTTGTTGGTCATCACCAGGCCTGCGCCTGACACGATCCCGGCCGAACAGCCGCCGAACTTCACCGAGCTCAACCGCACCCGATCAAGCCACGCCTGGTCGATCGAGGTCCCCAGCGTCGCGTTGGCCCGCGCGATGGGGAAGTTGTCGAACGTCCACATCCCCTCCTCGGCCCGGGCCGGGGCAGCGGGCATGGCGGCGCAGACGAGGGCCGCCATCGAAACGGCGGCGGCGAGCGAACGATGGTGCATCTGGTTTCTTCCCGGTGCGCCGGCGACCCGGCGATCTTGTGTGGCGATAGCTAGTCCCGCCGCCGACGGCGCGGCAAGCGTGGCCATGGCACGCCCATTTTCCCTTACCCCGATTTAACTTGGAGGGAACCCGACAGCAGGTCAGATAACGCTGCAAGTCAGGGATGTTTCAAAGACGATGTCGCTCGCGCTTTCCACGCTGCTCTTCGAGTGGCGCCGCTACATGGCCGCCGTCATGGCCCTGGCCCTGTCCGGTCTGCTCGTTCTCGCCATGACCGGTGTCTTTATCGGCATCGGCAAGGGCTTCACCGCGACCATCGAGCGTTCCAGCGCCGACATCATCGTCATGCAACCGGGGGCCAAGTCGCTGATCGGCGGGCCTTCGGGCGTGCCACGCCGCTTCATTCCCCTCGTCTACAACAACCCGCAGGTGGTCGAGGTCCAGCCGCTGGACGGCGCCGGCGGCAGCTTCCAGTCGGTCAAGGACATCGATCCGACGATGTCCCAGGCCGAACGGGCCAAGATGGGCACGCCGCGCCAGCAGTTCGTCCAGGCCTCCATCATCGACACCACGCCGGGCTCGGTGACCATCCCGACCGACTACTCCCGGGAACTGGTCGACGCCCTGCGCCAGCCCTACACCGTCGCCATCGACGAGACGGCCATCAGCAAGCTGGGCGTCAAACTGGGCGACCGCGCCCTCTACAACGGCCAGACGGTCACCGTGGTCGGCATCACGCGCGGCTATCCGAACATGATGCAGGCCACCGTGATCATGTCGCGCGATACCCTGCGCATGGTGGGCCAGGCCGACACGGGGGCCAGAGTCGGGCCCCTGATGGTCAAGCTCAAGGACCCGACCCAGGCGATCCGCGTCGCCGCCGAGCTCAACGCCTCCGGCAATGGCCAGTGGAAGGCCTGGACGCGTCAGGAACTGGCTGACGCCAACGCCGGCGCCATGTTCGAGGAAGGCATCCTCGTCATCATCATCGGGGGCTGCGTCTTCTTGGGCACCGTCATAGGCATCGCCATCACCTGGCAGACCCTGCGCGGCGCGATCATGGCCAACATCAAGGAGTTCGCCTCCCTGCGGGCGCTCGGCGTCGGCATGGGCTCGCTGAACCGCATCGTCATGGAACTCAGCTTCTGGGTCGGCTGCGTGGGAGTGCTGGCCGCGATCCTGCTGACGATGGGCATTCAGGCTTTCGCCTTGGCCAACGCCGTGATCATCGCCCTGCCGCCGATCTTGCTGGTCGTCGTCGGCGGCGGCCTGATCGTCATCGCCATGCTGTCGGGCCTGCTGTCCCTCGGCATCCTCAAGAACAGCCAGCCCGCGGACCTGCTGCGATGACCGACTTCGTCCAGCACACCAAGGTTCACGGCAAGCATGGCGATTTCGCCATCGAGGCTAAGGGACTGGTCAAGCGCTTCAAGTCCGGCAAGGCCTTCGTCGAAGTGCTGAAGGGCGTGGACTTCGACGCCCGTCACGGCGACCTGACCATGGTCATGGGCCCGTCCGGCTCCGGCAAATCCACCCTGATCGCCGCCCTGTCCGGCCTGCTGCGGCCCGAGGAAGGCCGTGTGGACGCCCTCGACGTCGATGACCTGTGGAAGCTGTCGCTCGGCAAGATCGACAAGTTCCGTCTGGATCACTGCGGCTTCATCTTCCAGGGCTTCAACCTGTTCCCGGCCCTGACCGCATTGCAGCAGGTCGAGGTGGTGCTGAAGTTCCAGGGCCTGACGCCTGGCCAGGCGAAGAAGCGCGCCACCCAGGCTCTGGAGGAGGTGGGCCTGGGCCCGCGCCTGCATCAGCGTCCTTCGGCCCTGTCAGGCGGTGAGAAGCAGCGCGTCGCCATCGCCCGCGCCCTCGCCAAGGATCCCAAGATCCTGTTCGCCGACGAACCGACCTCCGCCCTCGACGGAGAGAACGGCCAGGTCGTCATCCGCCTGCTGCGTCGCGCGGCGGATGAATACGGCGCGGCCGTCATCTGCGTCACCCACGACCCCCGGCTCGAGGAATGGGCCGACCGGGTCATCAAGATCGAGGACGGCGTCATCATCTCCGACGAACGCCGCACGCCCAATCCGAACGCCACCCTGGCGTCCCACCACTAAGACCGCCCGAGGATTCAAACCGTCATGCCCGCCTTCCTGAAGAACAAATGGCTCTGGATCGGCATCGTGCTGATCATCGTGCTCGTGGCCGGATTCTCGTTCATGCGCAGCCAGGGCGAGTCCAAGAAGGCTGAAGCCGAGAAGGCCGAGGCCCAGAAGGTCGAAAGCCCCTACGCGGCCATCGCCAACGGCAAGGTCGATATTGAGGGCGGCATCATCCAGATCGCGGCCCGTCGCGGCGGCATCGTCCGCGAAGTCCTGGTCCAGGAGGGCGATACCGTCGTCGCCGGCCAGATCCTGGCCCGTCAGGAAGATGACGAGGCCCGTCTGGCGCTTCAGACCTCGAACGCCGACCTCGCCTCGGCCCAGAGCCAGCTCAACCTGATCCAGGTCGATATCCGCACCGCCCAGCGCGAGTACGATCGGCTGGAACGCCTCGTCGCCACCAACTTCGTCGCCGCCCAGCGTCTCGACCAGGCCCGCGACGGCATCGCCCAGGCCCAGGCGCGCCTCGGCTCGCAACAGGCGGCGGTCCAGACTGCCCGCGCCCGCCGCGACCAGGCCGCCTACAATGTCGAGCTGACGGTGATCCGCTCGCCGGCCAACGGCCGCATCGTGCGCCGCTACGCCAACCCGGGCGCCGGCGCCTCGACCCTGAACGTGTCCAACATGTTCGATCTGGAGCCCAATGCGCCCCGCATCGCCCGCGCCGAGATCGTGGAGTCGGACATCCCCAACGTCACGACCGGCCAGGCTGTCGAGATCACCCCCGAGGGCGATCCGTCGAAGGTCTATATCGGCACCGTCCTGCGTCGCGCCGCCGTCTTCGGCGCCCGCAAACTGGCCTCGGACGACCCCTCGCAGCGGTCCGATGAACGCGTGGTGGAAGTGGTCGTCACCGCCGGCGACGCCCCCCTGTTGATCGGTCAGCGCGTCTTGGTGAAGTTCATGAAGCCCGGCCAGGCCGCCGGCGCCGCGCGCACCCCGACCGTCGGCGTCCCCGCCACCCGCTCGATGCAGACGCCTGAAGCGCGGGCGGCGAGCTGACGACAATCGACCCTCTCCCCTTGCGGGAGAGGGCTTGAGGCTCGCAGAGCGTAGCGATGCGGTTTAGCCGAAAGGGTGAGGGGTCCTGGCCGCCTCACCGGTGAGCGTCTGTGTGACCCCTCACCCGACCGCGCCAGAACGACGGCTCCGCCGCCGTGCGCGATCTCCCTCTCCCGCAAGGGGAGAGGGCATGCATCTCAGTCCTTCTTCCCGTACCGGAAGGGCACGAAGTTGGACGGGTGGCTGACCACCCGCTCGCTTTGGCGAGACGGTCGATTGCTCACCAGCATCCCGCCCCACAGGGCAAAGGACATCATGGCGTGCTGGAGGTTTCTCTCCTTGTCGTTCATCTTGGCGTCTCCTTTCGCTGAACGATGAAAAGAGACGCGTCGTGCTCGCAGGGATTTTCACCCTCTCAGTCGTTTCGCGTCGATGACACCCTCGCACATTTCCGCAGATTTGCAAGTTTTTTAGTCCGGCTTCGGATCAGTTTTCGCAATCATGTCTTCAAATGCAGCCCCACAGCCACACTCCATCGCCTCCCCTTGCGTGCAGATCTGCATCGTCGATGGACCTACGGGACTGTGCCTGGGGTGTTACCGGAGCTTGGCGGAGATCGGCGGCTGGAGCCAGCTGACCGACAATCAACGCACTGAAATCATGGCTGAACTTCCATCACGAGAGGGTCGCATAGACCCCGCGAAGCTGGGCCGTTGAACCGTTAACCCCTCGTCAGCCACGTCGCTTCACCGCATCCCAACCCGGCGCAGGCACTGTACGGCCATCCGCAGAAGCGGTCCGTCACGAAGGTGTGCCGCGTTGCGTCTAGATATCCAGTCAGCGATCGTCATGGGCATCGCAACCGTCTCCTCGTTGAGCGTCGCCTGGTGGCTGACTCACCAGGAGCCACGCACGGCCGAGGCGGCAGTTATGGTCGTCCCCGCCGAGGCTCCGGCCAACGTTCGCGCCGCACCCGGCCAACCCACCCAGATCGCCCGCGCCGCAGACGGCCATTACTGGGCCGAGGCCGACATCGACGGTCGGGCCATCCGCGTCCTCGTCGATACCGGCGCCTCCGTCGTCGCCTTGACCCGCCAGGACGCCCTGCGTCTCGGCCTGCGCCTGACCCCTGCCGATTTCACCCAGACGGTCGAGACCGCGTCGGGCCCCGTCAAGGCCGCACCCATCGATCTGGATCATGTCGCCGTCGCCGGCGCCCGGGTGAACAAGGTCCGTGCTCTCGTCGTCGAAGAAGGCCTGCCCCACTCCCTTCTGGGCATGAGCTACCTCGGCCGCCTGTCCGCCTTCGAGGCGCGGCCCAGCGGCCTGACGCTGCGGCCCTGAGCCACACCAACCGTGCATCCCCGCGAAGGCGGGGACCCGGTGCTTTGGGCGACAGGCGTTACCGAGTCTGGACCGCCATAGATCCAGCGCACCAGGCCGGGGCTTGAACCTGGGGTCCCCGCCGTCGCGCGGACGCACGGATGAGAAAGCGGGCACACCGCCCTATCGCATCGGTTTGCCCTTCTGCGGACTCAGCAGCGTTGTGCAGTTTCTGCAGAAATTGCCGTAGCCTCCCTCGCCGAAATCGTCGGATTTTGCCGCAACTCACTATCTGAAATCGCCGCGAACTCATCGGAGGTCGCCAGGACTGCAATTCGATCCCTAGAGCGCCTTCACCACCACCGAGACTGCGGTCAGCAAGAGATAGATCGCGAGCGCCTTCCTCAGCACCTTGCGGTTCAGCCGGTGCGCCAACTGCGCGCCATAGGGGGCCACCAGCGTCGTCAGCACGCCCATGGCCACGGCCACGGGCACATTGACGTAACCCAGGCTCAACGGCGGCCTGCCATCTGCGCCAAATCCAAACACGACGAAGCCCACCGTCGCCGCGGCCCCGATGGCGATGCCGAATCCTGACGCCGTCGCCACGGCCTGATGGATCGGCCGCCCGCACAGGGTCATCAGCATCCCGCCGAAACTGCCGCCCCCGACCCCCATCATCGCGGATAGCAGGCCGATCAGCCCGCCGATCCCGCGCCGCCACCAGCCCGTCGGCAGGTCCTCCCGGACGTGCACCTTCTCCGGTAACAGCCCCATCTGCGCCGCGACCACGGCGAGACAGACGCCATAGACGATCGCCAGCCCCTCCATCGAGGTCAGGCCCGCGATCGCGGCACCGACCAGCGCGCCCGCCCCGACCCAGGGCGTCCAGGTCTTCAGCACCTGTTCGTCCACCGCCCCGTGGGCCCGGTGCGCCCCCAGCGACCGCCAGGACGTCGCCACGATGGTCAGCAGGGAGGTGCCGATGGCGACATGCAGGTTGCTCTCCCCGCCCAGCCCCAGCACCGAGAAGGCATAGAACAGCGCCGGCACCAGCACCGTCCCGCCGCCGACCCCGAACAGGCCCGCGATCAGGCCGCCCGCCAGCCCCGCCGCAAGCACCGCAGCGGCCAGCAGGGCCAGTTCGTTCAGGGAAAGGGAAGTCACCGGTGCGGTCTAGCGCGACCCGCCCGTCTCTAGAAGCGCGCCGTCACGCCAAGCTGCACGACCGGGAAGAGGGCCTTGTCCTTCGCGTCTTCCTGGATGTCCCGCGCTTCCTGCTCCAGCCGGGCGCGGAAGATGGGATCGTTCGACAGGGTCCCGCCGCTCGACGACAAACCGACCTCCGGCTGCTGGCTCCAGGCCACCCCGACCATGCCGCGGACGCCCCAACGCCCCTCGCGATAGAAGCTGTCGTCATAGCCGACGCCCACGAACGGCGCCGTATCCGACAGCTTGATCCGCCCGCTCAACGTCCCGACCTGCGCCGGCGTGAACGTCGCCCCGCCGATCTCCACCGGCGTCGTCGGCTGCCCGTTGAGATTGATTGTGCGGTCTCCCACATAGACCCCGCCGGAGATGAGGAACCCATTCAGGAACGGATGCAGATCGACGAACCCCGACACCGTGTCGAAGTCGAACCGGCCCGAATAATCGACGTCGCTGTACGACTGATCGAAATCGTACCCCAGCGTGTCGATGCCCCCCCGCACTACAAACACTGGACCCAGCGAAAGCTGCACTTCGGCGCCCAAGCCCGTCGTCCCGGCGTTCAGGGCGGCCGTTATCGGGGAGCGCGGATGACGGCTCTGGGCCTCCGCCATACCGGCCGAGCCGGTCAAAAGAGTGAGAGCGATCAGCACTATGCGGGTCATGGCCGCAGCCTTGTCCCGGTTACGCTTAACGGACCGTTGACCGTGTCAGGCGGCCTCTTCGACCCGGTCGTGCCGCGCCTCGGCCTCGCGCACCGCCTCGACCGCGCGATCGACGACATCCAGACCCGCGCCCGGCCTGATCGCCTCGACCGTCAGAATGCGCCGGAAGGCCCGCGCGCCCGGCCGCCCATGCATTACGCCCAGCATATGCCGTGTCATGGCATGCAGGCCCCAGCCCTCCTCCAGCCGCGCGGCCAGATAGGGCTTGTACCGCTCGACCGCCGCGAACGGATCGACATCGGCGCCCGCCGCGCCGAACAGCCGCCGGTCGACCTGACCCAGCAAGGCCGGCTCGTGATAGGCGGCCCGCCCCAGCATGACCCCGTCCAGCTGCACGCCGTCGCTCGCGTCCAGATGCGCCTCCGCCTCGTCCAGCGAGCCGATGCCGCCATTGATGCAGACGGTCAGATGGGGCCGCTCCCGCTTCAGGCTGCGCACCAGCGGATAGTCCAGCGGCGGCACGTCGCGGTTCTCCTTGGGCGACAGGCCGCTCAGCCAGGCCTTGCGCGCATGGACGATGAAGGTCGTCACCCCGACGGCCGCCGAGGCGTCCACCGTGGCGAACAGACTCACCGCCGGGTCCTGATCGTCCACGCCGATGCGACACTTCACCGTGGCCGGCACATCCACCGCCTCGCGGATGGCCGCCATACAGTCGGCGACCAGTTCAGGCTCCCTCATCAGACAGGCCCCGAACCGCCCCGACTGCACCCGATCCGACGGGCAGCCGACATTCAGATTGATCTCGTCGTATCCCATGGCCGCGCCGATCTTCGCCGCCTCGGCCAGCTGGGCCGGATCGGATCCGCCGAGCTGCAGCGCCACCGGATGCTCGACCGCGTCGAAGCCCAGCAGCCGTTCTCGATCGCCATGGATCACCGCCGGCGCCGTGACCATCTCCGTATAGAGCAGCGCCCGGCTCGACAGGGCGCGGTGGAACGCCCGGCAATGCCGGTCGGTCCAGTCCATCATCGGCGCGACGGACAATCTGTGGGCGGCATGGGTCATCGTCGGCGACCCCATACGCGCAAGACGCCCGAAAGTCAGCCCAACCCCAGCCGCTTCACAATGGCCTCGGCCGCCTCGACCGCGCCAAGGACCATGGTGTCGATGACGATCTCGGCGGCTTCCGGCGCCTCATACGGGCTGTCGATCCCGGTGAAGTTCTTAAGGTCGCCCGCCCGGGCCTTGGCGTACAGCCCCTTGACGTCGCGCGCCTCGGCGACCGCCAGAGGCGCATCGACGAACACCTCCAGGAACTCGCCCTGCGCCATCATTTCGCGCGCCATCCGCCGCTCGGCCCGGAAGGGCGAGATGAAGGCCGTGATGACGATCAGGCCGGCGTCGGCCATCAGTTTCGCCACCTCAGCCACCCGGCGGATGTTCTCCACCCGGTCCTCCTCGGTGAAGCCCAGGTCCCGGTTCAACCCATGACGGATGTTGTCCCCGTCCAGCAGATAGGTGTGCCGCCCCAAGGCATGCAGCCGCTTGTCGACCAGGTTGGCGATGGTCGACTTTCCTGCCCCGGACAGTCCGGTCAGCCAGACGACCGCGCCCTTCTGGCCCTTCATCGCCGCCCGCGCCGAGCGGTCCACGTCGATGGCCTGCCAGTGGATGTTGTCGGCCCGGCGGAGGGCAAAGCGGACCATCCCCGCCCCGACCGTGCGGTTGGTGATCCGGTCGATCAGGATGAAGCCGCCCAGATCCCGGTTCCTCTCATAGGGCTCGAAGGCGATGGGCCGATCCAGCGAGATGTTGCAGACGGCGATATCGTTCAGCTCCAGCCGCTTGGCCGCCAGTTTCTCAAGGGTATTGACGTTGACCCGGTGCTTGATCGCCGTGACCTGGGCCGTCGCCGCACGGGCGCCGATCTTGAGCAGATAGGACCGGCCTGGCGACAGGGTCTCCTCGTCCATCCAGACGACGGTCGCCTCGAACTGGTCCGCGACCTCGGGCGGGGCCTCGGCCGCCGCGATCACGTCGCCGCGCGAGACGTCGATCTCGTCCTCGAGCGTCAGGGTCACCGACTGCCCGGCCGCCGCGTCGGCGAGGTCGCCCGGCATGGCCACGATCCGCGCGATACGGCTCTCGCGCCCGGCCGGCAGCACCCTTACCCGGTCGCCCGGCAGCACGGTTCCGGCCGCGATCAGACCTGCATAGCCGCGAAACTCAGGGTTCGGACGATTGACCCACTGAACGGGCATCCGGAACGGCTGCGCCGCCGCATCGTCGCCGACCTCGACGCCTTCCAGCCACTCCAGCAGGGTCGGCTGATCGAAGCCCGGCGCCCGCGCGACCACCCCCTCCCCCGTCAGGCCCGACAGGGCGATCGGCGTCACATCGCTCAGGCCGATGCTGTCGGCGAACGCGCGATAGTCGGCAACGATCCCGGCGAACACGGCCGGATCCCAGCCCACGAGATCCATCTTGTTGACCGCCAGCACGACCTTGCGGATGCCCAGCAGGGCGCAGAGGTAGGAGTGCCGTCGCGTCTGGACCAGCACACCCTTGCGCGCGTCGATCAGGATCACGGCCACATCGGCCGTGGAGGCGCCGGTGACCATGTTGCGCGTGTACTGCTCGTGGCCCGGGGTATCAGCGACGATGAATTTCCGCCGCTCGGTGGCGAAGAAGCGATAGGCCACGTCGATGGTAATGCCCTGCTCGCGCTCGGCCGCCAGCCCGTCGACCAGCAGGGCGAAGTCGATGTTCTGACCTTGGGTCCCGACCTTCTTCGAGTCCGCTTCCAGCGCCGACATCTGGTCGTCGAGGATCGTCTTGGTGTCGTAGAGCAGCCGCCCGATCAGGGTCGACTTGCCGTCGTCCACCGAGCCGCAGGTGATGAAGCGCAGCAAGGACTTCATCAGAAATAGCCCTCCGCCTTCTTCTTCTCCATCGAGGCGGCCTGGTCATGGTCGATGACCCGCCCCTGCCGCTCCGAGGTGGTGGAGGCCTTCATCTCGGCGATGATGTCGGCGACGCTGGTCGCCTCGCTCTCGACCGCGCCGGTCAGCGGATAGCAGCCCAGGGTCCGGAACCGCACCGACCTTACCGAAGGCGTCTCGCCGGGCAGCAACCGCATCCGTTGGTCATCGACCATGATCAGCGCCCCGTCGCGCTCGACCACCGGCCTCGGCCGAGCGAAATACAGAGGCACGATCGAGATCGCCTCCTGCTCGATGTATTGCCAGACATCCAGCTCGGTCCAGTTGGAGATCGGGAAGACGCGGATGCTCTCCCCCGCCCCGATCCGCGTGTTGTACAGCCGCCAGAGCTCCGGCCTCTGGTTCTTCGGATCCCAGCGATGTCCGGCCGAACGGAAGGAGAAGACCCGCTCCTTGGCCCGAGACTTCTCCTCGTCGCGCCGGGCGCCGCCGAACGCCGCCTGGAAGCCGTGGTGATCCAGCGCCTGTTTGAGTCCCTCGGTCTTCCACAGGTCGGTATGTATGGAGCCGTGATCGAACGGATTGATCCCCCGCGACCGCGCATCCTCGTTGACCCAGATCTTCAGATCGACGTCGCCCGCCGCCGCGACCTGGTCGCGCAGAGCATACATGTCCCGGAACTTCCACGTCGTATCGATGTGCATCAACGGGAAGGGGATCGGCCCCGGGAAGAAGGCCTTTCTCGCCAGATGCAGCATCACAGCGGAATCCTTGCCGATCGAATACAGCATCACCGGCCGCTCGATCTCGGCCGCCACCTCGCGCAAAATATGGATCGCCTCGGCCTCAAGTGACTGGAGGTGGGTCAGGCGGGCGGAGGGCGTTGGATCGGTCACACCCATCGATAGCAACAACCGTGACGGCGCGCACCCCGTGCGATCGGGACCTTCGGCCTAGCCAGAGAAACCATTTACTGCCGCCCTCGCCGCTGCGGCGTCGGCGTCGATGATCTCGAACCGCTCGGCCCGGTCACCCAGTTCGCGAATGACACGGGGCGGGGCGGGATTGAAGCCGAGCACCGGCGCGACGTCCTTGCCGAACTTGGCGGGATGGGCGGTCGAAAGCGCCACCACCGGACCCCGGCTTCTGTTCACGCCCCGCGCAGCCGAAAGGGCGACAGCGGTGTGCGGGCAGACGACCTGACCCCAGGTCGCGTAGGCATGGGCGATCTGTTCACGCGTCGCGTCCTCACTGACTGACACGGCCGAGACCTCGGCGCGGATCGCGTCGAGCAGCGCCGGCGGGAGCGCCACCGAGCCCTCGCGCGCGAAGGTTTCGAACAGGGTGCGGGTCAGGTCCGCATCGCGACCCGAGGCCTCGAACACCAGACGCTCGAAGTTCGACGGGGCCTGCACATCCATGCTGACCGATGCGGTCTCGACGGCGGCTTTCCTGGCATAGACGCCGTCGTTGATGGCGCGCGCCAGGGCGTCGTTGCGGTTCACGGCGGCGACGAATCCGGCGACAGGCAACCCCATCCGCGACGCCGCGATCCCGGCAAAAGCGTCGCCGAAATTGCCCGTCGGGACCACAAAGACCGGCGCCCGCGTCTCGCCCAGCGCGGCCAGTTGTGAAACCGCTGACAGATAGTAGGGAATCTGTCCCGCCAGCCGGGCCCAGTTGATCGAGTTCACGCTGGAGAAGCGGCCCCCGTCGCGCAGGCTCTCGTCGGCCAGCAACCCCTTCACCAGCCGCTGGCAGTCGTCAAAGTCCCCGCGAACGGCCAGGTTCAGCACGTTCGGGGCCTCGACCGTGGTCATCTGGCGGCGCTGGACGGCCGAGACCCGCTCATGCGGGTGGAGCACGATCAGCCGGACCCGATCGGCATTGGCGAAGGCAGCCACGGCGGCCGCGCCGGTGTCTCCGCTGGTCGCCGTAACCAGGGTCAGTCGCTCGCCCGACGCTGCCAGCGCCTCGGACGAAAGCGCCGCCGCGAGCTGCATCGCGAGGTCCTTGAATGCGGCGGTCGGACCGTGGAACAGCTCCAGCATATAGAGGCCGTCCTCAAGGCAACGCAGCGGCGTCACCTCGGCCGGCTCGAAGCCCGCCGTCAGTCGAGCCAGCCCGCGGTCCAACGCTCCAGCTGGCAAGGCTTCGCCGATGAAGGGCGCCATGGCTCGTGTCGCGATCGAGACATAGCCGAGCCCGGCCGCCCAGCTCTCGGGCGAGAGGCTGGGCCAGGCTCCCGGCAAGTAGAGGCCACAGTCAGGAGCCATGCCGCGCAGCAAGACTTCGGCGAAGTCGCTGCCGGAGGCCTCGCCTCGGGTCGAAACATAGCGTTCGGAAGTCTGGGCCATCGTCATTCTGGTTCGGTTCGGCGAAGCGGGTTCGCCGAAGGGTGTAAGTCGGAGTCGTGCCGAAACGATCAGGCCGCCTCGCGCCACCACGCCGCCCGCCGGAAGAAGGCGGCCGGGTCCTTGGGTGTCACCAGTTTGGTCGGGTCGTGGAAGACGCGGTCGTGAAGCCGGGTCAGGGTGAAGCGGATCGCGGCGGCCTCGCCGAGCGTCGGCAGCGCGACAGCCTCCGCCCGGGTCAGGGGGCGCACAGCCTCGTATCCGCGCCGGAAGGCGTCGACCGAACCGGAGATGGCGACGCCCGAGCCATCAAATCCCCAGGCGCTCAGAGCAATAGCAAGGTCGTAAGCCAACAGGTCCGTGCAGCCGAAATAGAAGTCGATCACGCCGGATACCTGACCTCCGTCGAACAGGACATTGTCGGGGAAATAGTCGGCATGGATCGGTCCGCGGGGCAAATCCTCCGCCCACGGGTTACCAAGCCGCGCCAGGGCCACTTCAACGCCGTCCAGGATCTCGCGGTCCTCCCCTCTGGCCACCGTCGCAGCCCGATCCGCCAGCGCCCGCCAGACTACGGGCCCGACAGGGTTGGCCCTCTGGATCGGGAAGCCCCCGGCCTTCAGATGCAGTCGCGCCAGCATCGCCCCCGCTGCCTCGACCTCGGCCGAAGACGGGTCCCTTAACCAGGCGCCCGGAAGCCATTCGATCACCGCCGCCGGCCGGCCGTTCAGCGTCCCGACCCAGGCACCATACTTACTCCGGACCGGCCTCGGGGCCGGAAGTCCTCGGCCCGCCAGATGGTCGGGCAGGCCCAGACAGAACGGCAGAGATGCTGCGTCGGTGCGCGCCTCGAACAGGGTCAGGACATGACGGGCGCCCTTGGTCTCCAGCCGATAGTTCGTGTTCTCCACTCCCTCGGCGATGGGATGCAGGGACGCGAATGCGCCCAGCGGATAGTCCGCCAGGAACGCGCGCGCGTCATCTTCGGTGACCGGGGTGAAAACTGCCACGCGCTAGTGGTGACCCAGCGACGCATGGCGCGCGCGAACGATGTCGGCGAGGTCCGCCAGCACGCTCTCGGTCGTCGGCCAGCGGCCCGCGCCGCGGCCCTTGCACGACCAAACCCGACCGTCCTCGCCATAGACCTTCAAGGCGTTGCGCTCCCCGTCCAGGCTCTGGAAGAGCGGATCGTCGAGCCCCACGTCAAGCGAAACCGACGCCTTCAGCCCCTCCCCGTCCCGAACACAGGCGCCGATCTGGCGGACCGGCCCGGCCGGCTTGAACGCCTCCGACAGGACGGCGCAGGGTACGTCGGCTTCGGCCGGCGTCCGCCCGAAGGCCTCGAAAGCCAGTAACCGGACCTTGGCGGCCGAATCGCGGCCCTCAAGATCCGACGACGGATCCTCCTCGGCGAAGCCCGCGACCCGGGCATCGGCCAGAGCGTCGGCGAAATCGGCGCCGGCCTGAAGCCGCGTCAGCATAAAGTTGACCGTGCCGTTCAGCACCGCCTCGAATCCATTCACTGGCCCGGCCGCCCTGGCCACGCGCAGGGTCTCGATCATCGGCGCCCCGCCCCCGACCGCCGCCGAATAGGCGAGGTGCGAGCCGTGAGCACGGGCGGCGTCCGCGAGACCGGCCGGGTCCCGGCTGATCGCCTGTTTATTGGCGCTGGCGACATCGATGCCGCGTTCCAGGGCCGCACGGATCAGGTCGTGACCGGCAGCGCCCTCTGACAGGGCCTCCAGCAGGATGTCGGGTCGAAGCGCCAGCAGCGCCTCACGGTCTGACGTGAAAAGGTCGGCGGGCGCCTCCACATCCCGGGGCTTGGATGGATCGCGCACCAGCACGCCGACGACCTGGAACCGGTTATCCTTCAGCAGCCGTTGCAGCAGGCCGCCGCCGACGACGCCGCAGCCCGCGATGGCCACCTTCAGAGGCGCATCAGGGATCGACGGCCCGGGAGGCGCGGAATGGTCTCCGACCACCGTGCAATCGGCGCGACCGAGCGCGGCCACCTCGATCTCCACCGACCGCTGCTGACCCATGTCGATCGCGTCGTGCTGGACCAGGGCGCCGCCGTGGCGACGGGCGTCGTCCCAGCTGGCCCGGCGATAGCGCAGCGGCTTGCCCGAGGCCGAAGCCGGATCGCGGTCGTAGAGGCCGTCGACATCCTTCACCAGACGCACGCGGCTGAGGCCCAGTTCGGCCGCGAGGAAGACCGCCGTCAGGTCTGAACCGCCGCGCCCCAGCAGCACCACCTTCCCTTTCTCACCCACGGCGCCGAAGCCCGGAACCACGACGACTTGATGGTCCGCCAGCGCCTTCCACAGAGCGTCGCTGCGCAGCGAGACCGGATGCGCATGCTCGGCCGGGCCGTCGGCCACAATGCCCAGTTCGCGCACGGACAATGCCGCCGCATCCAGGCCGATCCGGTCGCAGGCGATAGCCACTAGCGCCGCCGCCTTCTCCTCACCCAGCGCCACATAGCCGGGAAGGAGGTCGTTCTCGTGATCGAGGCCGAGGGCGCGCGCGTCAGCGAATAGCCGGTCGGTGTGGCCGCCCAGGGCCGAGACCACGGCGATCACCTTCCGGCCCGCGCGGACGTGGCCATAGATCTCGGAGGCGACAGCGGGGGCGCAGGACTGGTCCTGCAGGATCGAGGAGCCGAACTTCAGCACCACCACTTCGGCGGTGGGCGAAGGCTCGGCGATCGGTTTCTCGACGACGGCGAGGCGGGCGCTGGAGTGGGGCATATGGATGGTCCGTTCGGGGAGGAGTTGGGATCAGGGCAATAGAAAACCCGCCTGGCCGGGGCCGGGCGGGTCTGGGTTGGCTGAGGTGTTTTCGACCTGCGCGCTAACCTGTTCCCGCCCGCGAGGGGCCGGTGATGGTCATACCGGTCGTGGTCGAAATGAGAGTCGCAAGGGTCATCGAGCGCACCGCGAGGGCGGTGGTCGAGATCGAAACGGCGATGCTGCCGAGACGGGACACGGGCGAGTTCCTGTAAAAATTGTTGGTCGCAGAGTGTCGGGAGAAACGACCGTCGTCAACCCGGTTCGAGCATCTTTTTTGCGTCTGCCGGCCCTTTAGCTACCTTCCAGTCACAGCCTATCCGTCAGACCGGATCAATGGGGTAGATTTTTTCTCTTGACCGGCGGTCTTCGCACCCGCAACGTAAATCCACTCATCAAGACCGACCGAGGGATAGGCCCTTTGACGTCGGGGCAACCATCGGTTTCCAGCCGAACGGTGCCAACTCCTGCGAGGATCCTTTTCGAAGGGTCCGCGAGAGATGAGTGGAGCGTCGACGAGGCGACGTCTCCACGATCTGTCATCGCATCCGGAGCCTTGCTGGGCGGGACGATGCAGACGACGCCATGGCTTTCGACACTCAACAGATTTCCGCAGAACCCCTCTGTCGTCCGACAGCGCGCTCGACTGCGATCCTTGCCCGCAAGGGCGGCGGTGCGGTCGATATCACCGTCGACATCCCGGTCGACTTCCGCCTCAAGTCGGGCGAGCGACTGGGCCAGCGCCAGATCGTTGGGCGGCTGCACGGCCGGGCCGGGGCGCCGCTGGTTGTGGTGGCGGGCGGCATCTCGGCGGGGCGGTTCGTGCACCGGACCGAGACCAACGGCCTGGGCTGGTGGTCGGGCGCGGTCTCGATCCGCGGGCCGATCGACCTGAGCCGCTTCCAGGTCCTGGCCTTCGACTATGCGCCGGAGGCCGCCGACGGGATGAAGCCGGTCACCATCACCACCCATGACCAGGCGCGGCTGCTGCGGCTGATCCTCGAAGAGATCGGCGATCCCGTCGTTTCGGCCTTCGTCGGCTGCTCCTATGGCGGCATGATCGCCCTGGCCTTCTGCGAGCTGTTCCCCGAGCGTGTCGAGCAGCTGGTTGTGGTCTCCGCCGCCCACCGGGCCCATCCGCAGGCGACCGCGTGGCGCGGGATCCAGCGGCGCATCCTGCAGCTGGCCGAGGCCGCCGGACGGCCCGAGGACGGGGTCGCCCTGGCCCGTGAACTGGCCATGACCACCTATCGCACCGCCGAGGAGTTCGGCGAGCGGTTCGAGACCGAGGCCCCCGCGGCGGCGGGGCAGGCCTATCCGGTGTGCGAATACCTGACCGCGCGCGGCAAGGCCTACCGGACCCACACGACGCCGGCCCGTTGGCTGTCGCTGTCGGACTCGATCGACCGCCACAGCGTCACGCCCGAGGCGATCCGGACCCCGGTGACCCTGGTTGGCTTCACCTCGGACCGGCTGGTGCCGATCGACGACATCCGCGAGCTCGGCGCTCGCCTGCCCGCCCTGTGGCGTCTGGTCGAGGCCCCGTCCCTGTACGGCCACGACGCCTTTCTGAAGGAGGACGAGGCGGTCGCCGCCATCCTCCGTTCCGCGCTCAAGGAGATCGACCAATGACCCGTCCCACCGGCAAGCGGCCGCATGACGTCCGCACCACCTGCGCCCGCTCCGGCGTCGATACGGACACGGCCCACGGCGCGGTCATGCCGCCGCTGTATCTGTCCTCGAACTATTCGTTCGCGGGCTTCGAGCAGAAGCGAAAATACGACTACAGCCGCTCCGGCAATCCGACCCGCGACGTCCTGGCCGAGACCCTGGCCGAGCTGGAAGGCGGAGCCGGCTGCGTGGTCACGGCGACCGGGATGGCGGCGGTGGATCTGCCGCTGAGCCTGCTGGAGCCCGGCGATCTGCTGATCGCGCCGCACGACTGCTACGGCGGCACCCACCGCCTGCTGTGCGCCCGGGCCAAGAAGGGGCATTTCGAGGTCCTGTGGGTCGATCAGGGCGACACCGTCGCACTGGATGCGGCGCTGGCCCTGAACCCCAGGCTGGTCCTGATCGAGACGCCGTCGAACCCCCTGCTGCGCGTGGTCGACATCGCCGACATCTGCACCCGCGCCCACCGGGTCGGGGCCAAGGTGGTGGTCGACAACACCTTCCTGTCGCCGGCGCTGCAGCGGCCGATCGAACTGGGCGCCGACATCGTGGTCCACTCGACGACCAAATACATCAATGGCCATTCCGACGTGGTCGGCGGGGCGGTGATCGCGGCCGATCCGGCGGACCATGCGGAGCTGGCCTGGTGGGCCAACTGCCTGGGCGTCACCGGCTCGCCGTTCGACGCCTATCTGACCCTGCGCGGGGTGCGGACCCTCTTTGCACGGATCGAACGGCAGCAGACGACGGCAGGCAAGGTCGCCGACCTGCTCGAAGCCCACCCGGCGGTCTCGATCGTCCACTATCCGGGCCTGAAGTCGCACCCGAACCACGCCCTGGCCGCGCGCCAGCAACAGGGGCCGGGCGCCATGCTGAGCTTCGAGCTGGCCGGCGGCGTCGATGCCGTGCGCCAGCTGGTGGAGACGCTGGAGACCTTCACCCTGGCCGAGTCGCTGGGCGGGGTCGAAAGCCTGATCGCCCACCCGGCGACCATGACCCACGCCGCCATGACGCCGGAAGCGCGCGTCGTCGCCGGGATCACCGACGGCCTGTTGCGGTTGTCGGTCGGTCTGGAGCACGAGGATGACCTGATCGCCGACCTGATCCAGGCGCTGGATGCTCTGGCGGAGGTCCGGGCGGAGGCGGCCTGATCGTTCGGAGTGAGACTCCAAAAATGGAGTCGACAGAGTCTACAGAGTCGCGGCCGATCTGAATAAAATCAGCAGGTTGGCGTTTCGATGCGTGCGACTCTGCCGACAGCGAAATGCAGCATGCGGAGGCATCACCTGACGGTTTCAAAGACCCGGTCGAGACGTGATCGTCGCACGCGGCCAGCGCAAGCCCGGATGGAGGATAAATTCTCCTTCGCGGGCGCGAGTGCATCCGTCATCCGCTTATCCCCGCGAAGGCGGGGCCCCGGTCTTTGGACGATGACTCTCGCCGGCACGCATGAGACGAACCCAGACGCCGAGCCTCACTTAAGCACTGGGTCTCCGCCTTCGCGGGAATGAGCGGCGTTCGGGGATCGGGCGCGGGCCTCCTAGGGGATCAGCAGGATCGCGACCGGGATCACCGTCCCGGCGAGCAGCGCCCAGCGCGCGACGATCTTCAGCCGGCCCATCGTCACGCCCATCCAGACGCCCAGCAGGGTCGACAGGAACAGGCCGACCGCGACCAGAACGAAGAACCACTGGAGCAGGCTCTTCGAGAGCGGGGTCGCGGGTTTTCCGACCTCCTGCGGCGCCGCGGCTCCGGCCGGACGGGCCGTCTCGGGCCGGGGCGGGCGCGGGGGCTGCACCGCGAAGACCTGGTCCTTGTGCACCCGGCCCAGCTTCTCGATCAGCGGTGCGGGCGTGTAGCCGGGGTGGCTTTCCTGCAGGCGGAAGATCTGCAGCCCGCCGGTCACCGCGAACATCAGGATCGAGGGCGCGATGACCATGCCCACCACGGTGTGGGTCTGGCGCAGGATCATCGACCATGGGATCGGGCGGGCATTGGGCATGGCTTTTTCCGGTTTGCCCCGGAGCGTTAGCCTTGAACCGTGACGCTTGCCAGCCTAGGCGCAGGCCTCGACCGCCTCGGTTTCGAGATGGATGACGAAACAATGCTCGGGCCCGCCGTCCTCGGACTGGACGATCACGCGCAGGGCGTCGTCCTCGGCCCATGGCGAATGGGCCTCGGCGAAGGTCAGGGCCGCATCCTCGAAGCTGCGGGCTTCTAGGATGTGGCAGTGACCGGACTCGGTGTGGGCGACGTAACGGGCGGCCTGGGGCATGGGAAAGCTCCTCCTCCGCAGGATCAACGCGTTACCCGCGAAATGGATTCAATCGCCGTTACGCAGGCTGTGGACGGTTCTGCATCGCGCCGGTCATGGGGATGAAGAAGACTCCCACGTCGCGGCGTGAATGGACCCGGCCGTCGGCATCCTTGGTGTAGACATAGAGGACCTGTCCGCGACGGAAGGGCTGGCCGATCGGGATGATCAGCTTGCCGCCCGGCTTGAGCTGGCGGAACAGTTCCGGCGGGGCGTACTGGGCGACGCAGGTCAGCATGATGGTGTCGAAACCCTCGGTCACCTCGGGCCAGCCGAGATAGCCGTCGCCGACCTTGCCGTGGACGTTGTCGTAGCCGAGCGGGGCCCAGATCTTGCCGACCGCCTCGCCGATCGGCTGGATGATCTCGATGGTGTAGCTGTCGCGGACGACGCGGCTGAGCAGGGACGACTGGAAGCCTGAACCGGTGCCGATCTCCAGCGTCACATCGGTCGGTTTCGGAGCCGCCAGCTGGGTCATATAGGCCTGACCCAGATAGTCGGAGAGCACGCTGCCGTGGCCGATGGCCCAGGGCTTGGGATTGGCCTCATAGGCCTGATACGCGGTCGAGGCGTCCGACGCGTAGGCGTAGTGGAAATACTCGCGCGGCAGGCTTTCGAAGGCCTGGATCACGTTTGGATCATGGGCCCCGAAGCGGCCGTCGAGATAGGTCCTGATGCGTTCGATGGCGGCGGGCTTGCGGGCCTGGATCTCGGTGAACTGGGTCTCGGTGATCGAGTGTGGACGCTGGGACGCCGACATGGCGGTATTGAAACGGGCGAAGGTCCAGGGCTCGCTCGGCATACGGACCGTCGCGGAGACGGCGGAGGCCTCGCCAGCGGCGGCCGTTGTCGGGGCGGCGGGCACGGCAGCCCCTGCCCCGCCCGAGGCCTGCGTCGGGTTGAGGCGCGCCTGGACGGACTTCATCGTGGTCTCGTCACAGCCGGCGAGCCCGGTCAGGGTCGCGACGCCGCCGGTGGTCAGCAGGGTGCGGCGGTCCATCATCGTGCGATCAGGGGTCATGCGGGGCTCGTCTGGCTCGAACCGTTCTGGTCCGGGAAGGGGTCAAGGCGGGCGGGAACGGGGTCCGGCAGGTCGGCGAAGGGATTGGTCGGGACGGCAGGCTCGAACACCGGAACGGTCTTTCGGACAGCCGCAGCGACCGGCAGGACGAGGAAGGCGAGCGCGTAGAGGCCCGCCGCCACGATCAGCAGGGACGAGAAGCCGACGTCGCGGCTCATCAGATTGGCGAGGGGAGTGGCGACCACCGAGAAGGCGCCGTTCAGCCCCCAGGCCCAGGGCAGGGCGCGGCCGTCTCCGACCTGGATCAGGCCGAGCGGGAACGGCAGGCCAAGCGCCAGTGACACTGGGGCGGCGGCGAGGACGACCAGACCGGCCTTCATCGCCCACGACTGGTCGAGGGTGCGCATCATGAAGTCCTCGGCGCCGACCAGCATGGCGCCGATCCAGGCGAGGACGACGATCAGGCCGATCATCGAGGCGACCTTGGGCATGGCGGCGCACTTGCCGGCGATCATGCTGCCGAGGCCGGAGAAGATCAGCATGGCCGTCAGGACCAGGGCGAAGGCCGACGAATAGTCGTTGAGATAGAAGGCCGCCTTGTCGATCAGGAAGATCTCGACCAGCAGGAAGCCGAGGCCGAGCGCCGGGAAATACAGGGCCGGCCAGAGCTTCGTCTTCTCGCGTGCCCCGCCCGCGCGACGACGGAACAGGGCGGGCGCGGCCAGGACCAGAAGGGCGATGACGATGGCCTGACCCAGAACGGCGATGTTCACCAGGGCGCCGATCTCGGCCTGGGGCAGGACCTCGAGCCGCTTGATCAAGGTGTCGAGGCGTTCGAGGCGCAGGGACGAATAGAAGGCGGGGCGGTCCAGAGTCGCGGGGCGGACGTGGAAGGCCTCGGACGACGGCGACGGGCGACCGACGAGGACGGCGGCAACCTCGTTGGCGATGGCGTCGTCGGGACCGTCGGAGGTCATCTGGCCGGTCTCGAACGAGACGCTCGGCAGGTCGTTGAACAGCGCCGCGCGGGCGGCGACCACATCCATGCCGGGACGCCAGGAGACGTCGAACGACCGTTCGGCGCACCAGGCCTGAAGCGCGGCCACGTCTGCGGGCGACCAGGCGGTCGGGCTGATCAGGATGCGGGCGTTCCAGGCGGAACGGTAGATCAGGACGTGGGCGGACGGATCGACGATACCCTTGGCCAGCAGCGCTTGGCGGGCGGTCGAGAGGACCCTCAGAACGTAGACGGGGAAGTCGCGGATGGAGACGGACATCGACACGGCGCCGCCGGGTTTCAGCGCGGCGAGATAGGCGGCGAGCGCCTCCTCCGTGACGCCCGTGACATTGGCGGGGGCGGCATCCACGAAGTCGGCGGAGACGTCGATGATATCGTAGGAATTCGGCCCCGCGCGCCAGGCGGCGGCGATGGGGCCTCCGTCCAGCAGGGTCACTCTGGCATCGGCAGCGAGCGCGGGCGACGGGCCGAGACCGGCGCTCAGGGCGTGGCGCAGGACGGGTTCGCCCTCAATGCCGTCGATGCGGGAGGCTCCGAGCGTCAGGGCCTCGGCGACGCGGAAGCCGCCGGACAGGCCGACGAGCAGGACGGTGGGCGACCGGCGCAGGGCGTAGGGGGCGGCACTGAGCGCGCTCGGCGCATAGGCGGCGTCGAGCGGGCCGGCCTTGGGCAGGGAGGCGATGCGATTGCCGTCGCGGTAGAGGCCGTAGGTCGAGGGCGGGCCCGCGATCCCCATCAGGCCGGCGTTGTTGGAGACGTCGGCATCGACCCGCTCGGTGAAATTCTCGAGCAGCAGATAGTGGCCGCGCGGCTGGCGGATCTCGGCGACGACGGCGGCGCCGGGCGTATTGAGCGGGGCGTAGATGGCCTTGAACTCGGAGAAGGCCGGGGGCGCGCCGAGGAAGAGGATGGCCTCTCCGGCGACGAGGGCCGCGCCGGCGAGACCCGCGCCCAGCCAGTTTAGCCGGCCGGGCTGGAACAGGGTCGAGAGGGCCAGCGGCACAAGCAGTACCGGGGCCAGAAGGAAGGGATGGACGACGAACATCAGGCCCAGCGCCAGGGCCGCGCCGAGGCCTGCGCCGATTAGATCGTACCCATAGACCCGCCCGATCTCCCGGTGATTCAGGACGAAGATCAGGCTGATGTAGAGGCCGGCGAGGAAGAAGAAGGGCAGCAGGGCCGCGTAATAGAGGCCGATGTTCTTCACCTGATCGGGCCAGGTGGTGGGGTTCTGAAGCTGCAGCGGATTGAACGGATTGGCCGTGACCAGCTGGTATCCGACCGCCGCCGCGATCACCATCGCCGCCGGAAGAATGGTCCTCAGGATCACGCCGTGCCGGGCGACGCTGTCGCGGAACAGGGCCGTGACGACGCCCGAGAGCGCGAACCCGGCCATGACGATGGAAATAATCCAGTAGCCGTACTCCGACCATTTCGCGACCGCGAAATAGCGGGTCAGGGCGTTCTCGATCCCGACCACATCCATGGCGATCAGGAACAGCGGGATCAGGGCCGCGCGCGTCTTGCTGGTCAGGTCGGGAGCGGCGGCGGTCAATGGACCGTCCTGGTGACGCGGGTGTCGAGGAAGTCGAGCAGCAGGGTGTTGAACCGCTTCGGCTCATCGACGAACAGGGCGTGGCCGGCGCCCTCAAAGATCGTCATCGAGGCGTTCGGATGGGTGCGGACAAGGGTCTCGCCCTGCTCCCTCCAGCGCGGACGGACGACATAGAGGACGGGGCGGTCGGTGGAATGGACGGCGGCGCGCCAGTACTCGCGGGGGACGTCGTAGGCGAGCAGCCGACGCTCGTCCTCGACGGTCATGCGCAGGGCCTGATCGGTCAGCCGTGCGCGATAGTCCGTCCCCGGATCATGGGCGAAGATGGAGGCGACGAAGGCGGCGCGGCGGGCGCGGCGTTCCTGTGGCGTCGGCTCGGGCGGCGGGGTGGCGGACCGCGGCGGAGCCGGGGCGGCGCGCGGCGCCGGCTCTTCGCCGATGGAGTTGTCGATCAGGACGAGGCCGGCGATCCGGTCGGCCCCGCCGTCCGCGACCCAGGCCAGGCTGTCGAGCACGCCGAGCGACCAGCCGACGAGAACGACCGGACCTTCGGCGGCATGGTCGATCAGCTCGCCGATATCCCGGCCGCGACGCTCATGGGTGTAGCCGAAGCGGGTCACCTCGCTCTCCCCCTGGCCACGGGGGTCCAGGGCGAGGACGTGGTAGCGGTCCGACAGGGCGTCGATCTGCGCCTCGAAGATCCAGCCGGGCATGGTCCAGCCGGGCACGAAGACCACGGTCCGGCCCTCCGAAGGACCCGCCTCCAGATAGTGGAGGCGGGCCCCGTCGGAAGTGATGAAACTGCGGCTCTCGGCCGCCGCGACCGCATCCCCCGATACGGCCGTCGCACTCGCGAGAACGGCTCCGCCCAGCACGCCGACCATGGCCGCCCGTGTCCATGCCGGCAGGGTCAGGTATCCGTTACGCCCCATCGGGCGGCATGTGACTCACACCCGCGTTCGATGTCGATAGGGTTCCCCGGAGGCGGGAGCGATAGGGTTAAGGCCGTGGCCCGAACGGCACGACCTTGTTCTCGCGGTCGTGGGCGATGTCGGCGAGGCCGAGGTAAGGAATGCCCGAGCGCTCGCACCAGAACTGGACGATCTGTTCGCCGGTCAGGCCGAAGTCCGGCTCATTGACCGTAACGTCGGTGAAGCGTCCGGCGCGAATGCCGGCGAGGCGGCGGATCGACGGCTGGCTGGTCAGGTGGAACATCATCCGGTCGATGCGGTAGGCGGCCTCGGACACGTCCTCGAGCATCAGGATGTGGCCGGTCAGGTCGGGCTCCAGCGGCGTGCCCAGCAGCTGGTCGAGGACCGTCAGGTTGAAGGCGACGGCCGGGCGCGGGTCGGTGAGGAGCGATGGCTCCAGCCCCTCGGTCTCGCTCTTGCGCAGCCAGTTCAGAGAGCGGAAGCCCGTCGGATCGTTGCGCACGCCGTCCGAGGCCATGGGACCGTGGGCGACCTCGAAGCCGTTCTTGTAGAGGATGGCCAGCATCGAGCCGACGTCGGAATAGCCGAGGTAGCGTTTCCGCCTCGCCACATCGGTCAGGCGCAGCATGACCGCTTCGGCGATGCGGCACGAGCCGTAGCCGCCGCGCGCGAACCAGATGTGATCCAGACGCGGGTCGTTGGCGAACTCGACGAAGGCATCGGCGCGGGCGGCGTCATCGCCGGCGAAATGGCCCGACTTGGCGAAGCTGTTGGGATGGAAGGCGACGGTCACCTCGCCCGTCGGGAACTTCAGGTCGAACCAGGCCTGGATGGCCTCGGCGCGCTCCTTCGCGAAGCGGGACGAGACAGCGACGACCCCGATCTTCATTCTTGTGTTCCCTCCCCGGCTTCTCCTCTTTAGTCACCGGACCATGAGCGAACCATCCTATTTCTTCTGCGGCGTCGGTGGGTCGGGCATGCTGCCCCTGGCCATGATCGTACAGGCGCGCGGCGCGGCGATCGAGGGCTCGGACCGGGCGCTGGATCAGGGCCGCACGCCGGAGAAGTTCGACTGGCTGAGGGCGCACGGCGTGGTTCTGCATCCGCAGGACGGGTCGGGCGTGCGCAGCGGACAGATCATGGTCGCGACAGGGGCGGTCGAGGACACGGTGCCGGACATAGGGGCGGCCAAGCGCGTGGGCGCCGAGATCGTCACCCGGCCGCAGCTGCTGAGCCAGATCTTCAACGCGGCCCCAACTTCGGTGGGAGTTGCGGGGACCAGCGGCAAGTCGACCATAACCGGCATGATCGCCTGGATTCTGAGCCAGTCGGGGCGCGAGCCGACCGTGATCAACGGGGCGGTGATGCGCAACTTCGCTGATGCCGACCATCCGTTCGCCAGCGCCCTGGTGGGCGGCGCAGACCTGTTCGTGGCCGAGGTGGATGAATCAGACGGCTCGATCGCGCGCTACGATCCGACGGTGGCGGTGGTGTCGAACATCTCGCTGGACCACAAGTCGATGGAGGAGCTGCGCGACCTGTTCGGCGGCTTCACGGGCGGGGCGCGGACCGCAGTGCTCAACCTCGACAACGTCGAGACGGCGGCTCTGGCGCAAACCATGGTGGACGACGGGCGGGCGGCGACGGTTCTGACCTTCGCCCTTGGGAATGAGGCGGCGGACTATGCGGCGCACGACCTGAAACCCCTTCCCGCCGGCATGACCTTCCACCTGACGGAGCGGTCGAGCGGGGCGCGGATCGCGGCGACGCTGAACGTTCCAGGCGCGCACAATGTCGCCAATGCGCTGGCGGCGCTGGGGGCGGTGCGGGCGCTGGGCGTGCCGCTGGAGGCGGCGGTCACATCGCTGGAGACCTTCGCCGGGATCAGGCGGCGGATGGAGGTCGTGGGCGTCGCGAACGGGATCACCGTGCTGGACGACTTCGCCCACAACCCGGACAAGATCGCGGCGACGGTGAAGACGCTGCACGCCTTCGACGGACGGTTGCTGGTCCTGTTCCAGCCGCACGGCTTCGGGCCGCTGAAACTGATGAAGCGGGAGTTCATCGAGACCTTCGCAGGCCTGCTGAAGCCCGACGACCTGCTGTTGATGCCGGAGCCGGTCTATTACGGCGGCACCACGGATCGCAGCGTGGGGTCGGAGGACATCGCCTCGGGCGTCCGCGCCGAGGGCCGGAACGCAGAGGCCCTGCTCGACCGCGCGGCCTGCGGCGACCGGATCGTGGCTTTGGCGAAGCCAGGCGACCGGATCATCGTCATGGGGGCGCGGGACGATACTCTGTCCACGTTCGCGGCGGAGCTGCTGGAACGGTTGCGCGTCTAGGCCTTTCCGGATCCCAGGATCCCCGCGAAGGTGGGACCCCAAGCTTTCATGTGTCACCATGCCTGAAAGCGCTGATGATCAGCTGTCGGTAAGAGAGCCCAAACTTGCTCCCCGCCTTTGCGGGGATGCACGGAACAGGGGCGCGGTCGCTGGCCAGCCGGTTGGATCCAAGAAAGAGTCGCATGCTGCAAGACATCCCCGCCGACCTTCCCGACATCGTCGTCACCGCCGCGCGTCTGCCGCCCGCTGCGGGAGACGCGGCCTTCTCCGTGATCCGGCTGGACGAGGGGGTGCTGGGCCGGGCGAGGCGGATCGATGAGGCGCTGCAGACCGTACTCGCGGTCAGCCTGTTCCGGCGGACCTCGAGCCTGGCGGCCAATCCGACGACCCAGGGGATATCGCTCCGGGCCATCGCGCCGTCGGGCGCTGGACGGACACTGGTGACGCTGGATGGCGTGCCGCTGAACGATCCGTTCGGCGGCTGGGTGCTGTGGTCGCAAGTGGCGCCGGAGAGTCTGTCGGGGCTCGACATCGTGCGCGGTTCAGGAGCCGGACCCTATGGGGCGGGCGCCCTGACCGGGGTGATCCAGCTGCGTGAACGCGACGGAGACGGCGGAGCGCTGGACGTGTCCGGCGCAGAGTATGGCGGGCGGAGGCTGGCGGCCGCGACGACGCTGAGCGCGGGGCGGTTCGCCCTGACCGGGGTGGTGCAACGGGAGTTGAGCGACGGCTATGTCCCCGTCCGCGGCGCGGCGGCCGGCGCGGTCGATACGCCGCTGGATCTGGCGACGCTGAGCGGATCTCTGCGGGCGGACGTGGCGATTGATCCGGCGACGGCGCTGTCGCTGCGGGCCGCCGCCTATGAGGAGAATCGCGGGTCGGGCCTGGCCGGGGCGCGGTCGTCGGCTATGGGGCAGAGCTGGTCGGCGACTGTTTCGAGGACGCCCTCGGCCGAACGGCCGGGCTGGCGGGCTCAGCTATGGCGCCGCGAGAGCGACTTCGCCAACACCTCGGTCGCAGTGGCGGCCGGGCGGGGATCGACCACCCCGGCCAATGACCAGTTCGCGACCCCGGCCGAGGGCTGGGGCGCCAATGTCGCCCTGCGGCGAGTGGCCGTCGCTCTGGGCGGCGGTTTGCTGGAGTGGGAGCTGGGCGCCGACGCCCGGTTCAACGAGGGCGAGACGCGGGAGCTGTTCCGTTTCATGGCCGGGAGCTTCACGCGGGATCGGGTCGCGGGCGGGGAGGCCTCGGTGATCGGCGGTTATGGCGAGGCGTCGTGGACGGCAGGGCCGTGGCTGGTGGCCGGCGGTCTGAGGCTCGATGGCTGGGCGAATTCGAACGGCCGGCGGCTCGAGCGTGATCTGACGACCGGTCAACCGACCCTGGACGAGGGTTCGCCGGATCGATCGGGCGAGGTGTTCTCGGCGCGGCTGGCGGCGCGGCGCGATCTGGGCGGCGGGCTGGCGGCGCGGGCGGCCGCCTATTCCGGCTTCCGGCCAGCGACGCTGAACGAACTGCACCGACCGTTCCGGGTCGGCAACGACCTGACCGAGGCGAATGCGGCGCTGGTTCCGGAAGAGCTCCAGGGAGTCGAGGCCGGGCTGGCCTGGGAGGATGAGACGACATCACTCGGGGCGACGGTGTTCTGGAACCGGATCGAGGACGCCATCATCAACGTGACCATCGGGGTCGGGCCGGGCGCCTTCCCGAGGGCGGGCTTCGTGCCGGCGGGCGGGGTGCTGAGGCAGAGGCAGAACGCGGGGACGATCGAGGCGACCGGCGTCGAGCTGACGGCCAAGCATCGGGTCGGCGAGCGGCTGTCCTTCGATGGGGCTCTGTCGTGGACGGATGCGGAGGTCGATGGCGGAACGTCGGCGGCGCAGCTGACGGGACTGCGGCCGGCCCAGGCGCCGGAGTGGAGCGTCTCGGCGGGGGCGGAGTGGCGCGTCGTCGACCGGCTGACGCTGGTCGGCCGGGTGCGGTACGAGAGCCGCCGCTTTGAGGACGATCTGAACAGCCGCGTGCTGGACGCGGCGACGACGCTGGATGCGCGGGCCGAGTTCGAGGTACGGACCGGGGTGGTCGCCTGGGTAGCTGCGGACAATCTGTTTGACGCCGAGGTCCAGGTGTCTGAAACGGGCGACGGGGTGGCGGGGTATGGGCCGCCGAGGACCGTCCGCGCGGGGCTGACGCTGAGCTGGTGACGCCCGTCCGTGGACCCCGGCCTTCGCCGGGGTGCACGGAAAAAGGGGCGCTCAGACCTCCGACCAGCGCCGCAGCAGGTTGTGGTAGACGCCGGTCAGTTCGAGCACGGCCTGATCGGTCGGCCCCCTGTCCACGGCGACGCGCTGGGTGGCGATGTCGAGCTGGAACAGGGTCTCGCGGTCCTGATCATCGGCGACCAGCGACTGGATCCAGAAAAATGATGAGACGCGGGCGCCCAGGGTGACCGGGGTCACGCGGTGCAGGCTGCGGGACGGATAGAGGACCATGTCGCCGGCGGGCAGTTTGACGGTCTGGGTGCCGTAGGCGGTCTCGATGGTCAGCTCGCCGCCGTCGTAGTCCGAGGGTTCCGACAGGAAGAGGGTCGCCGACAGGTCGGAGCGGATGCGAAGGCCCGAGGGGTGGAGGCGGATCGCGTTGTCGACGTGGGCGGCGAAAGCCTGACCGCCCTCGTAGCGGTTGAACAGCGGCGGGAAGACCGTGTGCGGAAGGGCCGCCGAGACGAACATCGGATTGGCGGCCAGCGCCTGCTGGATCAGGGCGCCGACCTGGCGGGCCTGCGGGCAATCCTCTGGCAGCTGGCTGTTGTTCTTGGCGCGGGCCGACTGGTGGCCCGAGGTGACGTTGCCGTCGGTCCACGGACCGGCATCGAGGATCGCGCGAAGACGGGCGACCTCGTCCTTGCTGAAGACTTCGGGGATATGAAGGAGCAAGGACGGGGTCTCCGGGTCGTTTCCTAGAATCGGATGTTCAGCGCCAGGGTGGCCGAACGGGCCGGGGCGACGTCGGCGTGGTGAACGCCGTTGGTGCGGACGATATACTGTTCGTCACCCGCGTTCTGCACATTGAGTTGCAGGGTGGCGCGGTCGGTCAGATCGTAGGATGCGAACAGGTCCACGCGGGTGTATTCCGGAGCGTAGATGCGATTGGCGCCGCCGCCGGCGCCGCCCTGGTTGCCGCCGAAGCTCTTCGACACATAGTAGACGCCGCCGCCCGCCGAGACGCGGTCCGTGACAGTGTAGGTCGAGAACAGGCTGAACGAGTGCTCGGGCGTGTTGGCCAGGGGGTCGCCCTGGTTGATGCCGCTGAAGGCGCCGCGGACCAGTTCGGAGTCCATGAAGGTATAGCCGCCGAACACCTGCCATCGGGTGGTGAGGTTGCCCGAGGCGCCGAGCTCGATGCCCTGGACCTCGACCTCGCCGACCTGGGCGAAGACGCCCGTCGCGATCTGGATCTGGGCGTCTTCGCGTGTCAGTTTGAACGCCGCAGCCGACAGCAGAAGCTGCTGGCGGAACAGGCTGAGCTTGCCGCCGATCTCGTAGCTGGTGGTCTCTTCCGGCTCGAGCAGGACATTGACGAGATTGCCGCTGCCCTGGCCGTTGCCCGCGTTCTGGTCGCCGGCCGCAATCGTCGGAGGCGTCGAGGAGGTGGAGTAGCTGGCGTATATCGACGCGTTGCGGCTGGGCTTGTAGACCACGCCGACCTGGTAGTTGACGAAGTCCCAGTCGCCGTTGCGCGGGGTGTAGACGGGCGCCGCGATCGTGCCGGTCGCGTCCGTACCCTCGACAGAATACTGATCGTAACGGACGCCGAGGTTGACGACCCACCGCTCTCCGATGGCGATGGAGTCGAAGGCGTAAAGGCCGACCGTCTCCGCTAGATTGGTCGAGACCACGCCCTTCACGATGGTACCGGTCCAGGGATCGGACGGGTTCGGATCATACAGGGGGGTGCAGTCGAGGCCGGTCAGGGGCGCGGGGCAGGCCGAGCCGGTCAGGGTGGCGACGGTCCACGACGCGTTGCTGTTGCGCTCGCGGCTGATCTCGACGCCGACGTCATACGAGTGTCTCAGGCCGCCGACGGAGACCGTGCCGAAGATGTCGGTGACATTGGCCAGCGTCCTCGTCGGGTTCCAGCGCGACTTCAGGCCGCGCTTCATCCAGTAGGTCCCCCTGATGAGGGCCACGCCGTTGTTGGTGATATTGCCGCCGTCACCCGGGTTGGTAACGATATAGTCGTTCAGGGTCTCGGAATAGCGGGTGACGTTGCGGACGGTGATCGCGTCCGACAGCCGCTTCTGGAAGTCGAGGGTGAAGGCGTCGGTCTCGCCGGTCAGATAGTCGCGCGCTGTCAGGCCGTAGAAGCTGTCGTAGGGCACGTCGAGCACGCCCGACGGCGTCGTGCGCACGCCGATCTTCGTGAACAGGGGGATGCCGTAGTCGGGCATCGCGTTCGCTGTCAGGTGGTAGTAGCTGGCCGTCAGGCTGGTGTCCGTGCCCAGGCCGATCCCGGCCGAGACGAGCACCCCCCACCTGTCATAGTCGACGGCGTCGCGACCGGGGACGTCGCCCCGGGCCCCCATGAGGTTGATGCGCAGGGCCGCTGTCTCGCCCAGCGGCGCGTTCCAGTCGACCGTGCCGCGCAGGTAGCCGTCTGTACCTCCGCCGAGGGAGACGTTGGTGAACTGTTCCAGACGCGGACGCTTGGTCGAAAGGTTGATCGACCCGCCGCCCGAGCCGCGGCCAGCGTAGACCGAATCCGGGCCCTTGATCACCTCGACCTGTTCCAGGGCGAAGACCTCGCGTTGCTGGCCGCCCGTGTCGCGGATGCCGTCGAGAAAGACATTGTTGGCCGAGGCCTGGCCGCGGATGAAGGGCCGGTCCGCCAAGGGCTGGCCGCCCTCGCCCGCCCCGAAGGTGATGCCCGGGGAGGTGCGCAGAAGGTCCTGCAGCGAGGTGGCGCCGGTCTGTTCGATGATCTGTTGCGGGATCACGGTGACGGCGCGGGGCGTATCGACGACATCGGCGGTGAAGCGGGGCGAGGCGGGCTCACGGCGGACGCGCCGACCCTCGACATCGACGGTTTCCAGCGTGGAGGTCTGGGCCTGCAGCGCATCGGTCGCCGGATCAGTGCTGATAATGACCTCAGGTTCGGCGGCGAAGGCGGGCCCTGCACAGAGCATGCCGGCGGCGGTAGAGGCGCTGAGGAGAGCACGGAGAGCGGTAGCGTTGGGGAGGGACAATGCGGCGATCCGGTGTTGAAACTGCGATGCGGTCGCAATAGCAGCCTGGCCGGAGCAGGCAAGGCAATTTGCGAGTTAGTCGCAGTTTCAACACCGGATGGCCCTCCTTTCCCGAGGAAGAGGGGAAGCTTATCCCACCACCGAAATACAGGGTCGCGCGGCGAGGGTCGGTTCCATCCACGGCGGGGCGGGCATGGACCGATGCGCCTCGGCCAGGGCTTCGGACCAGCGGCGGCCGAGATCCTTGAAGTAGGGATCGTCGGCCTCGATGCGGCGCTGGTCGCCGTGCAGGGTGTCACGCGGGATCACGATCATGTCGAAGGGCGGTCCGACCGCGATGTTCGAGCGGATGGTCGAATCGAAGCTGATCAGCCCCAGTTTGACCGCCTCGGACATCGGGGTGTCAGGGTGCAGGGCCCGGTCCAGGATGGGTTTGCCATACTTCAGCTCGCCGATCTGGAGGTAGGGGGTATCGGTCCCGCACTCGATGAAATTGCCCTGCGCGTAGATCAGGTAGAGGCCCATCTTGCCGCCCTTGATCTGGCCGCCGAGCAGCATGGAGGCCGTGACCTTCAGCGCATCAGCAGCCACTGTCGGCTGAAGGTCCTGGCGCACCTGGTTGAGGCAGTAGCCGACCAGCTGGGCCGCGCGGAACAGGGTCGGGCAGGTCTCGAGCGTTTCCGGCACGTCGTGACCGGGCATGAGCACGCCTTCGGCCAGCATGGCCAGGGCCGTCTGGGTCACCGACAGGTTGCCGGCGGTGGCGATGGAGATGACGCGGTCGCCGGTGATCTCGGTGACGTGCAGCTTCTTGTAGGAGGAGATGTTGTCCACACCGGCGTTCGTGCGGGTGTCGGCGATCATCGCCAGACCCTCATCCACCATCATGCCGACGCAGTAAGTCATAGAGAAAGACTGGCCCCGAACCGGGGCCTCCATCCGAATGGAACAGTCACGTTAACAGATTCGGGATTCAACACGAGGTTAACGGCGTTCATGATCAGGCCTGCGACTGCTGTTGCTGCTGGGTCTGTTGCATCTCGCGCACACGCAGCGCCACGGTCATGGTCTCGCGCCCCCCGCCGTAGCTGATGCCGCGAATGGGCGAGGCCCCGAGCGCGTCGAGACCGCAGGCGACGCGGACATAGTGTTCGGTCGGGCTGATGCCGTTGGCGGCGTCAAAGCCGACCCAGCCCAGATCCTCGACCCAGGCCTCGGCCCAGGCGTGGGCGGCCTCCTGGTTCTCTATCCCGTCGGTGCGGTGCAGGTGGCCGGAGATGTAGCGGGCCGGGATGCCCATGCGGCGGGCGGCCGAGATGAAGATCTGGGCGTGGTCCTGGCAGACGCCCTGACGCTGGGCCCAGGCGTCGGCGGCGGTGTGGTCGGCGGTGGTCGAGCCGACCATGAAGGCGACCGTGCTGTTGATGGCCTGCATCAGACGGTGCAGGCGGGCGAGCGTGTCACCCTGCTCCCCGACCTCGGCGGCGAGTTGGCGCAACGGTCCGTCGGCATGGGTCAGAGGAGTGTCGCGCAGGAAGACGAGAGGCGAGAGCCGCTCGGGGCTTCCGCGCAGGACGCCGCCGGTGTCCACGGTCGCGATCTCGCCGGTCACCCGCACCATCAGGGCGTTGGTGGGCCGCTCGGTATAGAGGGTGTGGACGATGTTGCCGAAGGCGTCTTCGGAGCGACGCAGGTGGGCGTCGACGTCGGTCTCGATGCGCCAGTCGCGGACCTGCTGGCCTTCGGTCGAGCGCGGCGTCAGGCGAAGCACCTGGACGATGAACCGGGCGGCGCGGTCGTAGGCGTAACGGGTTTCGTGGTCGATCCGGATGCGCATCCTACACCAGGTACTGATCGTGGACGGCCGCTGCCAGGGCGTTGTTCTCACTCAGAAAGGCGAGGATGTATTCGTGCAGGCCGGACTGGAAGATCTCTTCGATATTGGTCTCGTTGAACCGCGTCAGCCGCGCCGAGGCGATGCGCTGGGCGGGTCCGCGTCGCCCGTAGTCGGTGGCCAGCCGGTCCAGATAGCTAACGATCATCCCCTGACAGCTGGCCAGGGAGCGCGGCATCTGGCGGTTCAGCACCATCAGATCGGCGACCAGCCAGGGGCGGACGCTCTCGCGATAGACCCAACGGTAGGCGGTCAGGGCGGAAACCTCGCGAAGAAGCGTCGTCCACTGGAAATAGTCGAGTTGGCCGCCGACCCGCTCTCCGGCCGGGAGCAGCAGGTGATATTTGACGTCCAGCAGGCGGGCCGTGTTGTCAGCCCGCTCGATCGCCATGCCCAGACGGAGGAACCAGTAGGCGTCGTTGCGCAACATGGTCCGCGACGAGGCGCCCTCGACGGCGAGGGAGACGTTCTTGACCCACTCCAGATAGCGGATGAAGTCGTCGCGCTTGGTCGGTTCGCCGAACTCGTTGAGCCCGTTCCAGGCGCCGTTGATGGCCTCCCACAGCTCGATGGTCAGGGCGGTGCGGACCGACCGGGCGTTGGTGCGGGCCGCAGTGATGCAGGCCCGGATCGAGGAGGGATTGTCCGGCGCGAAGGCCAGATACTCGCGGACCGACTTCTCCGACGGGGTGCGGGCACTGGCCGCGAACTGGCGCGAGACGCCGGCCGAGGCGATGGCCGAGGCCCAGGCCGTGGCGGCGGCGCCGTCGCGGGCCGGCAGCGCGGCCAGACGCACGGCCGCCTCCAGGATGCGCGCCAGGAAGTCGGCGCGTTCCATATATCGGCCGGTCCAGTACAGGCTCTCTGCGGTGCGGCTCAGCACGAAGCGTCTCCTCCCTGTCGCGCGGCGATGGGGAGGTGGCTCGGAGCGTCGCGGAAAGACGGAGGGGTTCTTTCTTGACGCGAACCCGATGTGCTTGCGTCAAAAGCCCCTCCACCACCCGCCAAGCGGCGGGCGGTCCCCCTCCCCATCGCCAAGCGGCGACGGGGAGGAAACATGTTGCGCAGCTCAGTCATCCAGCACCCAGGTGTCCTTGGTCCCGCCGCCCTGGCTGGAGTTGACCACCAGCGAGCCCTGTTTCAGCGCCACGCGCGTCAGGCCGCCCGGAGCGACGCGGATGCCGGCGGGGCTGGACAGGACGAACGGGCGCAGGTCGACGTGGCGGGGCGACAGGCCGCCGCTGCTGTCGAGCGTCGGGGCGGTCGACAGCGCCAGGGTCGGCTGGGCGATGAAATCGTCGGGGTCGGCGATCAGCTTGGCCCGGAAGACCTCGATCTCGGCCTTGGTCGCGGCCGGGCCGACCAGCATGCCGTAGCCGCCGGAGCCGCCGACCTCCTTGACGACCAGTTCGGGCAGCTTGTCGAGCACCTCCTTGAGCGCGTCCGGCTCGCGGCAGCGCCAGGTAGGAACGTTGCCCAGGATCGGGTCGCCGCCCGAGAAGAACTTAATGATCTCAGGCATGTAGGTGTAGACGGCCTTGTCGTCGGCGACGCCGGTGCCGACCGCGTTCGACAGGGTGACGTTTCCGGCGGTGTAGGCCGCCATCAGCCCGGGCACGCCGACCGTGGAGTCCGGACGGAAGGTCAGGGGATCGATCCAGTCGTCGTCGACGCGGCGATAGATGACGTCGACCCGCTTTGGGCCCTCGGTCGTGCGCATGAAGACGATGTCGTCATTGACGAACAGGTCCCCGCCCTCGACCAGCTCGACCCCCAGTTTGTCGGCCAGGAAGCTGTGTTCGTAGTAGGCTGAGTTGAAGGGGCCGGGCGTCAGGACGACGACGTTCGGATCGGCGCCGGCGTGGTCCGGGGCGCTGGCGCGGAGGCTGGCCAGCAGCATGTCGGTATAGGTCTCGACCGGGCGGATGCGGTGCTCGGCGAAGAGGTCAGGGAACAACCGCATCATCATCTCGCGGTTCTCCAGCATGTAGGAGACGCCCGACGGCGTGCGGCAATTGTCCTCAAGCACCACGAACCCGTCCTCGCCCGTCCGGACGAGGTCGACGCCGCAGATGTGGGTCCAGATGTCCCCCGGCGGACGCCGGCCCTGCATCTCCGGCCGATAGTGGGGGTTGGTGAAGGTCAGTTCGGCCGGGACGATGCCGGCGCGGATGCACTCCTGCGGGCCGTAGATGTCTTTCAGGAAGGCGTTGATCGCGCTGACGCGCTGCTTCAGCCCCTTTTCCAGTTCATCCCATTCGGACTTGCCGATGATGCGCGGCACCACGTCGAAGGGGATGAGACGCTCGTTGGATTCAACGTCGCCATAGACCGCGAAGGTCACGCCCATGCGGCGGAAGAACAACTCCGCCTGACGCGACCGGGCCTGGAGCAGGTCCGGCGGCGCGGTTTCGAGCCACCGGGCAAGCGTCCGGTAGCTCTTTCGGACCTCCTGGGATCCGGCATGGCCTGACATTTCGTCGAACGTGACGGTCGCTCCCGAACCTGGCGGCCACTTTGGTGATCGGGCAGCGTGGACCGGGCGACAACCGATACGCAACAGTTTTGTTGCGGTGCGGAATTATTCCTCCCCCATCGAGGGATGGGGACCGCAGCGCGTTTGCGCTGTGGTGGACGGGACCAGCCCCCGACACCGAATCTGCGGCGGGGCCCCTTCGTCATGTCGCGAACACGCGCCGCGCCACCTTCCCTGACGGTGGGACTTCTGACGGGTCAAGACATCCCGGAACATCGCGGCAAGCTCTGCCAGGAAGCGGCTCTGGAGCAGGAAGGCTACGCCCTCGTCCGCAAGAGGGAGGGTCGTGACTCAGCCCTTGACCGTTCCACTGTTACAGCATAGTGGAACGCTCAGATGTCCGACCCTCTTTCCCGCAAGGCCGTGAACAAGGCCGCCGACGACCGGATGGCGCTGTACGACGCCCTCCTGTCGCTGAAGACGCCTGCCGAGCTGGACGCCTTCCTGTCCGACCTGTGCACCCCCGCCGAACTGCGCGCCTTCGCCGAGCGCTGGGCCGTGGCGAGACTGCTGGACGAGAAGTCCAGGACCTATCGCGAAATCGCCGTAGAAGCGGGCGCCAGCCCGACAACGGTCGTCCGCGTCGCGCGTTTCCTGCGCGAAATGAACCATCAGGGCTATCGCCTCGTCCTGGACCGAATGAACAAGAAAGCCTGATTTCCCGATGAGTACAGTACAGGGGCGACTTCGCATCGCCGTGCAGAAATCCGGCCGCCTGGCCGACCGCAGCCTCGACCTGGTGCGGGACGCCGGCCTTCGCGTCGTGAAGGGCGCCAACGACCTGCTCTACAAGGTCGAGAACTACCCGATCGACCTGCTGCGGGTGCGCGACGACGACATCCCGACCTTTGTGGCGGATGGGGTCTGCGACCTTGGCATCGTCGGCGAGAACGTGCTGGAGGAAGGCAAGAATGGTGGCGCGAACGCCTCGGTGATCATGCCGCTGGGTTTCGGCAAGTGCACGCTGAAGCTCGCCTGTCCGCCCACGCTCGACTACGCTGGACCGGCCTCTCTGGAGGGGCTGCGGATCGCGACCTCCTATCCGAAGATCCTCAGGCGTTATCTGGATGAGCGTGGGATCCGAGCCGAGACCGTCGTCATGCGCGGGGCCGTCGAGGTAGCCCCCCGGCTGAAACTGGCCGCGGCGATCTGCGACCTGGTCTCCACGGGCGCAACGCTGGAAGCCAACGGCCTGATCGCCAAGGAGACGGTGTTCGAAAGCCAGGCCGTGCTGATCCGGTCGCCCGTGGCGCCAGAGCCGGGGCTGCAGCATCTGCTGGATTCGATCATCGAGCGGATGGCCGGCGTGGTGTCCTCGCAGGGGGCCAAATATGTCATGCTGAACGCCCCGCGCTCAGCCCTGGACGAGATCACGGCGATCCTGCCCGGCGCCGGCGCGCCGACGGTGATGCCGCTGATGGGCCGGGATGATGCAGTCGCGGTCCATGCCGTGTGTCAGGAGGCCGTCTTCTGGGAGACGCTGGAGAAGCTCAAGCGGGCGGGCGCCTCGGCCATCCTGGTCCTGCCGATCGAGAAGATGATGTGATGAAGCGGTTCGACTGGTCATCGCTGGATGCGGCGGGGCGGAAAGACGCCCTCGCCCGGCCGAAACGGCGCTCGGAAACGCGTGTCGGCGACGTCGTGCGCGCGATCTTTGACGACGTGCAGGCGCGCGGCGGCGAGGCCGTGACCGAGTGGGCGATCAAGCTGGACGGCGCGCCACCGCGGCGCATCGCCATCACCGACGCCGTGGTCGCCGAGGCGCGCAATGCCCTGCCCCCGGCGGATACGCGGGCGCTGCGGGTCGCGGCGGAGAATGTACGTGTCTTCCATCAGGCCACGACGCCCGAGGATTCGAAACGGGTCGAGACGACGCCGGGCGTGACCTCGCGGATCGTCTGGCGACCCATCGGCGCGGCCGGTCTCTATGCGCCCGGCGGCACGGCGCCGCTGTTCTCGTCCCTGTTGATGCTGGCCATTCCGGCGGGCGTCGCGGGCGTGACGACCCGCGTCGCCGTGACCCCGCCGTCGAAGGACGGTTCGGCGCATCCGGCGATGATCCTCGCCGCCGCCGAGGCCGGGCTCGACGCCCTGTGGCTGCTGGGTGGAGCCCAGGCGATCGCCGCCATGACCTTCGGTGTGACGCTCGACGACGGCGAGATTCCCGCCTGCGACAAGCTGTTCGGGCCGGGCAACGCCTATGTGGCCGAGGCCAAGCGCTATGCGTCGTCCCTGCCCGGCGGGCCGTCGGCGGACATGCCGGCTGGGCCTTCGGAACTGCTGGTCATCGCCGACCGGTTCGCCGATCCGGAGTTGGTCGCGGCCGACCTGCTGAGCCAGGCCGAACACGACGCCGACGCCCAGGTCGTTCTGGTCGCCGAGCGGGCCGCGACGATCGACGCAGTGCTCGAAGCGGTCGAGGAGCAGGTCTCCACCCTGCCCCGCGAAGCCATCGCGCGCGCGTCGCTGGCCGAGGCGCGGGCGGTGCTGGTCGGCGATCTGGCCGAGGCGGTCGCAGTGTCGAACCTCTACGGCCCCGAACACCTGGCGCTGCATGTCGAGGACGCCGAAAAGCTGGTGCCCTCGATCCGGGCGGCGGGCGCGGTCTTCGTCGGGCGCTGGGCTGCCGAGACCCTCGGCGACTATGCGGCGGGGCCGAGCCACGTCCTGCCGACCGACGGCGGGGCGCGGACGCTGGGCGGGATCACGACGTCCAGCTTCATGACCTCCATGTCGGTGCAGACGGTGACCGAGGCCGGCGCCGAACGGCTGGGGCCGATCGCGGCTCGGCTGGCGCGGCTGGAGGGGCTGGAAGCCCACGCCCGGGCGGCGGATCTGAGGAGCGTGCCGTGACCCTGCCGGCCCCCTATTCCCCCCTCGTCGCCGGCGGCGACGGGCTTGAGAACTATCCCGGTGACGCGTCCGCCCTGCAGGCGCGCATGGCGCAGATCTACGGCGTCGCGCCCGATGAGGTGCTGGCGGTGCGCGGCCTGACGCACGGGCTGGAGTTGGTCTGGCGGCTGGCGGCGCGCGAGGGCCGATCGGTCGAGGCGCCCGACGCCGAGCCCTATGCCGGACTGAGCCGCATCTATCGCGCCCGCGACGGCGAACGGGCGGCGGTGGTGATCCGCGCTCTGGGCTCTGCGGAAGCCGTGGCCGAGATGGCGGAACGGGTCGCGCCGGCCCTGCTGGTCGTCGACGAGGGGCTGGTCGAGTTCGCGGATGCGCCGTCGGCGACGACCCTGATCGCGGACCACGCCAATCTGGTCATCCTGCGCAGCCTGTCGCTGGCCTATGGGCTCGCCGGCGCGCGGGTCGGGGCGGCGTTGGCGCAGGCGCACACCCTGGCCCGGCTGGCGGATGTGGTCGAACCCTACGCCCTGCCCGAGCCTCTGGTGCGACTGGCGATCCAGGCCCTGGACCCGTCGCGGATGATCGAGACGACGGAGCGGATCGCGGCCGTGCGGCGCGAACGCGAGCGGCTGGTGCGCGAGATCGGCCGGGCCATGGTCGTCGAGAGCGGCGTCGGGCCGATCCTGATGGCGCGGCCGTCGGACATCGAGGCGACGCTGGCCGAACTGACCAGATACGCTGTGGCGGCGGACCGGCCCAAAACCGGAGATCGCGATCGGCTGAGGCTGCCGGTTTCGATCAAGCCCGAGGTCAACGACCGGCTGTTGACGGCGCTCGGTCTGGCGCCGGCCAAGACGCGGCCGCACCGGGTCGGGCAGGCCGTGCGCGACACGAAAGAGACGCGCATCGTCTGCGCCGTCGATCTCGACGCGACCGGGCCGATCCGGATCGAGACCGGCGTCGGCTTCTTCGACCACATGCTGGAACAGGTGGCGGCGCACGGCGGGTTCTCGCTGCGCCTGCAATGCGAAGGCGATCTGCACACGGATCCGCACCACACGATCGAGGACAGCGCCATCGCCCTGGGCCAGGCGCTGAAACAGGCGCTCGGCGAACGGCGCGGCATCCAGCGGTACGGCTTCGTCCTGGCGATGGACGAGGCCGAGGCCAAAGTGGCCATCGACCTGTCGGGACGGCCCTACCCCCTGTTCGAGGGGACGTTCGCGACGCCCTTCATCGGCGAGTATCGCACCGACCTGACGGCCCACGTTTTCCGCTCGCTGGCCGAGGCCATGGGGGCGGCGGTGCATATCTCGGTCACCGGCGACGACGACCACCACAAGACCGAGGCCGTCTACAAGGGCTTCGGCCGGGCGCTGCGGCAGGCCATTAGGGTCGAGGGCGACGCCGTGCCGAGCACCAAGGGGGTGCTGTGATGAGCGCATCCGGTTTCCTTCTCCCCTCGGGGGAGAAGGTGGGCCCGAAGGGCTCGGATGAGGGGGCCGCTTCAGCGAATCGGCCTTCGGCAATCGAGCGTGCGGACAGAGCCCCCTCATCCGTCTCGCTCCGCGAGCCACCTTCTCCCCCGAGGGGAGAAGGATCTTGATCGCCATCGTACACCTCGGCGCGGGCAACACCGCGTCCGTCCAGTTCGCGCTGGAGCGGCTGGGCGCCGAAGTCGTCGTGACCTCGGACGCCGCCGTGATCGCGGAGGCCGAGCGGGTCGTCCTGCCGGGCGTCGGGGCTGCGGGCTACGCCATGGAGCGGATGGGCGCCCTCGGCCTGACCGACATCATCAAAAGGTTCGAACGGCCGCTGCTGGGCCTGTGCCTCGGCCAACAACTGCTGTTCGCCGAGAGCGAGGAGAACGGCGGGGCGACTATGCTCGGGTTCATTCCCGGAAGGGTCACCCGGATGCCTGTCCGCGACGACCTGCCGGTGCCGCACATGGGCTGGTCCCAGCTCCATGGGCTGGCCGACGACCCGATCCTGCAGGACGTTCGCGAGGGCGACTATGCCTATTTCGTGCATTCCTACGTCTGTCCCGATACCGATGCGACCATCGCCTGCGCCGACTACGGCGCCGAGGTTCCGGCCATGGTGCGACAAGGCAATCGCTGGGGCTGCCAGTTTCACCCGGAGCGTTCGGCGAAGGCCGGCGCACAAATCTTGCGAAACTTCCTGGAGCTCGACGCATGATCGTCTATCCCGCCATCGATCTGCGGAACGGCGTCTGCGTGCGGCTGATGCATGGCCGGTTCGATCAGGTGACCGAGTATGATCAGGTCCCGGCCGCGCGGCTGGCGGCGTTCGTCGCCGAGGGCGCGACCTGGGTCCACATCGTCGACCTGGACGGCGCTGAGGCCGGCCGCGCGGTGCAGCAAGCCCTGGTCGGCGAACTGGCCGGCAGTATCGACGTCAAGATCCAGTCGGGCGGCGGCGTGCGCGACGTGGACGATGTGGAGCGGCTGCTGGCTGCGGGCGTGTCGCGGGTCGTGGTCGGATCGCTGGCCGTCAGCAATCCGGTCGTGGTGGCGGGATGGCTGGAGCGATTCTGCCCGGATCGGATCACTCTGGCGTTCGACGTTCGAGTCGGCGAGGACGGGGTTCCCGTACCCTCGCTGAAGGGCTGGACCGAGGCCGCGGGGCTGGACCTCTGGGCGGCGCTGGATCGCTATCCGGTCGGGACGCTGAAACATGTGCTGATCACCGACGTAGGTCGGGACGGTGCGCTGACCGGGCCGAATCTGAAGCTGCTGGCCGAAGTGCTGAAACGGCGGCCGGAGCTGAAGGTGCAGGCATCGGGCGGGGTCTCCTCGCTGGAGGACCTGCTGGCGGCGAAAGCCATCGGCTGCGACGGCGCCATCGTCGGGCGCGCGATCTACGAGGGCCGGTTCACCGCGCGACAGGCGATCGAGGCTGTGACTTGACCGCCGCATCCCTTCTCAAGAAGCGAGTCGTCCAATGACGGCTCGACGCATCATCCCCTGCCTCGACGTCAAGGACGGCCGGGTCGTGAAGGGCGTGCGGTTCGAGGGGCATGTCGACATGGGCGACGCCGGCGAACTTGCCGCCCGCTATCGCGACGAGGGCGCCGACGAACTGGTCTTCTATGACATCACCGCGAGCCCCGAGGGGCGCACGCTGGACTATGGCTGGGTGCGGGATATCGCCAGGCTACTGGACATCCCCTTCTGCGTGGCGGGCGGAATCCGCAGCGTGGATCAGGCGGCGGCCTGTCTCGACAACGGGGCGGACAAGGTCTCGATCAACTCGCCGGCACTGGAGCGGCCTGAGCTGATCTCCGAGATAGCCGAGCGGCTGGGGTCGCAGTGCGTCGTCGTCGGCGTCGATAGTCGGCGCGAGGACGGCACCTATGTCGTGCACAAATACACCGGCGATCCCGATGCGCGGCGCCTCGCCGGGCGACGGACGATGGACTGGATCGTCGAGGCGCAGGAGCGCGGCGCCGGCGAGATCGTGCTGAACTGCATCGACCAGGACGGGGTGCGCAAGGGCTATGACACGGCGCAGCTGGCCGATGCGCGGGCGCGACTGACCGTCCCGCTGGTGGCCTCGGGCGGGGCCGGGGCGGCGTCTCATTTCCTCGACGTGTTCGACCGGGCGAACGTGTCGGGCGCGCTGGCGGCCAGCGTCTTCCACTCCGGACAGATCGCGGTGCCTGATCTGAAGGCATTCCTGGCGGGCGCGGGTGTTGAGGTGCGGCAGTGACCACCCTCTCGATGCATTCCCGCGGAGGCGGGGACCCCGGTTTTCAGACGATCGGGCAGACCCGGCGCGTGCCTCACATCAATCCCGGACGCCGTGCGTCACGAAAGAACTGGATCCCTGCCTTAGCGGGGATGCATGGAACCTAAGATGATCGATCCATCCAACCTCGACTTCGCAAAGGGCGCCGGCCTGATCCCGGCCGTGGTGCAGGACGCCGACACCCTCCAGGTGCTGACGCTCGCCTATATGGACCGGGCGGCGCTGGAGGAGACAATCGAGAGCGGCGAGGCGACCTTCTTCTCGCGCTCGCGGGGCGGCCGCTGGCGCAAGGGCGAGACGTCCGGCAACCGGCTGACGGTCGTGTCGATCACGCCCGACTGCGACGGCGACGCCCTGGTGCTGGCGGTGCGGCCGATGGGGCCGGCCTGTCACCTCGGGACGACCAGCTGTTTCGGCGATGCGGACGCGCCGGGCCTGGGCCGGATCGCGCGTCTGGAACGGACCATCGCCGAACGCGCGAGCGCCGATCCGGAAAGCAGCTGGACGGCGAAGCTCCTGGCGCAGGGGCCCAAGCGGGCCGCACAGAAGGTCGGCGAGGAGGGCGTGGAGACGGCCCTGGCCGGCGCCGCCGGGCCTGATGAAGAGGTCGCATCCGAAGCGGCGGACCTGATCTACCACTTGCTCGTTCTGTTACGGGCGCGTCACTTGTCGTTTCAGGCGGTGCTGGACGTGTTGGCCTCGCGCGAGCGACCGGCCAAACAACCACAATAGACGACGGGGCCTCGTCCCCGACAGGGAGACAGGCAAGCATGACGGCTCTGGTGCTGTTCGGCGGCGGTGGCGATCTGGCGATGCGCATGCTGCTGCCCTCGCTTTATTTCCTCGAGCACGACGGCCTGTTGCCGGACGGGCTGAAAATCATCGGCGCGGCCCGCTCCGAGGAGAGCCGGGACGAGTATATCGAGAAGGTCCGCGCGGCCGTCGAGGGCAAGGCGAAGGCGGACGACGCCTGGGATGACGCCAGCTGGAGCCGGATGAAGGCGCGCCTCGACTATCTCGCCGTCGACGCCACCTCCGCGGAGAGCCTGAAGCCGCTGAAGGACAAGGTGGGCGACGGGGCCTGCACCAGCTTCCTGGCCGTCTCGCCGTCCCTCTATGCGAAGATCGTCACGGCCATGCGTGCGGCGGGTCTGGCCGAGCCCGAAGACCGCGTGGTGCTGGAGAAGCCGGTCGGGCGCGATCTCGAGAGCTTCCGCGCCATCGATGACGCGGTCGCCGACGCCTTCTCGGAACAGCAGGTGTTCCGCATCGACCACTATCTGGGCAAAGAGACGGTGCAGAACCTGATCGCCCTGCGCTTCGGCAACGCCATCTTCGAGCCGCTGTGGAACAATCTGTCGATCGACCATGTCCAGATCACGGTCGGCGAGACCGTCGGGGTCGGCGACCGCTGGCCCTACTACGACGAATACGGCGCGCTTCGGGACATGCTGCAGAACCACATGCTGCAGCTGTTGTGTCTGGTGGCGATGGAGCCGCCCTCGGACCTCGATCCGGATTCGGTGCGCAACGAGAAGGTCAAGGTGATCCGCTCGCTGCGCCCGATCACCGACGAGGACGCCGAGCGCACCACCGTGCGCGGCCAGTATGTTTCGGGCACCGTCAAGGGCCAGCGCGTTCCGGGCTACGACGAGGAGCGCGGCGCGGATTCCGACACCGAGACCTTCGTCGCCATCCGCGTCGACATCGACAACTGGCGCTGGGCCGGGGTGCCCTTCTTCCTGCGCACCGGCAAGCGCCTGCCCGAGAAGCGCACCGAGATCGTCATCCAGTTCAAGCCGGTGCCCCACTCCATCTTCGGCCAGGACGCCCGCGACGAGGATGCCGCCAACCGTATGGTCATCGAGCTTCAGCCCGAAGAGGACATCTCCCTGACGGTGATGAACAAGAAGCCGGGACTGGATCAGCGAATGCAGCTGCAGCCGATCCAGATGAGCCTGTCGTGGGGCGTTGGCGGCAAGAGCGACAAGCCCCCGCGTCGGCGCATCGCCTATGAGCGGCTGCTGCTCGATGCGCTGAACGGGGATTCGACCCTGTTCGTGCGCCGCGACGAGGCGGAAAAGGCCTGGGAGTGGGTCGACGGCGTGTCGCAGGCCTGGGTCGACGGCAAGGTCAGGCCGCAGCCTTATCGGGCGGGCACCTGGGGTCCGGATGCCGCTGACATGCTGATGGCCCGCACGGGCCGGGACTGGAACACGCAGGCATGACCCGCTTCGCTCCGTGCATCCCCGGGAAGGCGGGGCCCCAGGCCTTTGGGCGATCAGCGGCGCCGTGTGAGCACAGCCGCCAACGGACCGTGTGCCTCACGACAGAACTGGGTCCCCGCCTTCGCGGGGATGCACGGAAATAAGATGACCGAAATCGAAACCTTCCCCACCCTCGACGCCTGGTCGACTACGATCGCCGGCCGCATCGAAGAATCGCTGGCCGCCGCCGTCCTCGCCGACGGCCGGGCCCTATTCGCCGGCTCCGGCGGGTCGACCCCCTCACCTGTCTATGCCCGCCTGGCCCAGGCGGATATCGGCTGGGACAGGGTCGCGGTCACCCTGGTGGATGAGCGCTATGTCCCCGAGACCGACCCGGAATCGAACGCGCGGCTGATCAAGGCCGTGCTGCTGCAGGGGCCGGCGTCACAGGCGACCTTCCTTCCGCTGTACCATTCCGAGGTCACCGTCGACCGGGCGGCGGCGGTGGCGGCGCACAGGCTGGCCGCGGTCGGCGAGCGGTTCGACGCAGTGCTTCTGGGCATGGGCGAGGACGGGCACATCTGTTCGATGTTCCCCGGCAGCCCGACGCTGAAGACCCTGTTATCGCCGACGCTGAAGCCCACGGTGCTGGGCGTGCCGCACGGGCGGGACGGGATAGCGCCGAGCCTGGAGCGGATCTCGATCAACCTGCCGTACCTGATGTCGGCGGGTCGGGTGATCCTGGCCCTCAAAGGCGCAGCCAAGCGTTCGGTGTTCGAGCGGGAGGCCCAGGGCGATCCGGCCGTGCAACCGATCGCGGCGATGATCGCCGCAAATGTCCCGCTCGAAGTCGTCTGGACGGAGGCGAACTGATGGCTCTTCACCCTGTCGTGGCGGAAGTCACCCAACGCATCATCGAGCGCTCGAGAGAGACGCGGACCGACTACACCCGCCGCATGGACGCGGCGCGGGACGCGGGCGTCGGTCGCGCCAAGCTGTCGTGCGCCAACTGGGCGCATGCCTTCGCGGGCCAGACCATCGCCGACAAGCTGAAGGTGATGGACGGCAAGACGCCCAACGTCGGCATCGTCACCGCCTACAACGACATGCTGTCGGCGCATCAGCCGTTCGAACGCTTCCCGGATGTGATCCGCAAGGCTACCCGCGAGGTCGGCGCGACGGCCCAGGTCGCCGGCGGCACGCCCGCCATGTGCGACGGCGTCACCCAGGGGCGGCCGGGTATGGAACTGTCGCTGTTCAGCCGCGACGTCATCGCCATGTCGGTTGGGGTCGCCCTGACCCACGACGCCTTCGATGCCGCCATGATGCTGGGCGTCTGCGACAAGATCGTGCCGGGCCTGTTCATGGGGGCGTTGGCGTTCGGCCACCTGCCCGTCGTCTTCGCCCCCGCCGGACCCATGCCCTCGGGCATCCCCAATGCCGAAAAGGCGCGGGTGCGAGCCGAATACGCGCAAGGCAAGGTCGACCGGTCCGTCCTGCTGGCCAGCGAGATCGGCAGCTACCACTCGCCCGGCACCTGCACCTTCTACGGCACCGCCAACTCCAACCAGATGATGATGGAGCTGGGCGGGCTGCACATGCCGTCGACCGCCTTCGTCCACCCGGAGACCGGCCTGCGCGACGCCCTGACGGCGGCGGCGGCGAAACGGGCGGTCGAGCTGGCTCAGTCCGGCGACTGCCGGATGGCCGACGTGATCGACGAGAAATCCATCGTCAACATGATCGTGGCCCTGCTGGCCACCGGCGGCTCGACCAACCACGCCATCCATCTGGTGGCCATGGCGCGGGCGGCAGGCGTCCTGATCGACTGGACCGACATGGACCAGCTGTCGTCCGTGACCCCGTTGCTGGCGCGGATCTATCCGAATGGATCAGCCGACGTGAACGCCTTCCAGGCGGCGGGCGGCGTGGCCTTCGTGGCGCGGGAACTGGCCCAGGCGGGTCATATCCATTCCGACGTCACCACCATCATGGGCCGGGGCATCCATCATTATTTCCAGGAGCCGGCGATGATCGACGGCGAGCTGGTCTGGAAGGATGGCGTGGCCGAGAGCCTGGACCGCGACATCCTGCGTCCCGCCTCCGACCCCTTCGACAGCGAGGGCGGCCTGCGGCTGGTCAAGGGCAACCTCGGCAGGGCGGTGATCAAGATCTCGGCCGTGAAGCCGCAGCATCGCAGGGTCGAAGGCCCCGCGCGGGTTTTCGACGCCCAGGAAGACGTCCTGGCGGCCTTCCAGGCGGGCGCGCTGGACGGGGGCGGCGTGATCGTCCTGCGCTTCCAGGGGCCCAGAGCCAACGGCATGCCGGAGCTGCACTCCCTCTCGCCCCTGATGAGCGTGCTGCAGGATCGCGGCGTGCCGATCGCCCTCGTCACCGACGGACGGATGTCGGGCGCCTCGGGCAAGACCCCGGCGGCCATCCATGTGACGCCGGAAGCGCTGGAGGGTGGGCCGCTGGCCTATGTGCTCGAGGGCGACATCGTCCGACTGGACGCCGAGGCCGGGGTCCTGGCCATCGACGCCGACCTGAGCACGCGCGAGCGGGCGCGGCCGAACTCGGTGCAGAGCTGGGGCTATGGCCGCGAGCTGTTCGGCGCCTTCCGCGCGGCCGTGTCGTCGGCCGAGCGCGGCGCCTCAATCTGTTTCGCGGCCGAACCGACGCAGCGGCAACCCGAGATCCGCGATGTCGCCGATCCCAATGTGCAGAACCGGGAGATCGACGCATGAGCGACAGCACCCTTCTCGTCGGCGATGTCGGCGGAACGAATGCCCGCTTCGCCCTCGCCCGCATGGTCGACGGCCAGATCACGCTGGACCACCACGAGAGTTTCCCGGCCGAACAGTATCCGACCTTCCTGAAGGGGGTCGCGGCCTTCGTCGATGGCTGCGAGGTCAAACCCTCGGGAGGCGTCATCGCTGTGGCCGGACCGGTGACGGACGGCGCCATCGACCTGACCAACAGCCCTTGGGCGGTGTCGGAGGCCGAGCTTCAGACACTTGGCCTGAACCCTGTGCGGCTGATCAACGACTTCGAGGCGCTGGCCTGGGGCGCACCGGTCGTGCCTGCGGCGGATCTGGCTCATCTGGGCGGCCCGACCCATGGCGATCCGCATTCCGCCATCGCGGTGCTGGGCCCGGGCACCGGCTTCGGCGTGTCGGCCCTTGCACGGGACATCCACGGCCGGGAGATCGCCCTGCCGTCCGAAGGCGGCCACGCCTGTTTCGCGCCGGGCGATCCTGTCGAGGACGAGATCCTGCGCATCCTGCGTCAGCGCTACGATCGGGTGTCGATCGAGCGGCTGGTCTGCGGTCCGGGCCTGCTCAACATGCACCGGGCGCTGGCCCAGATCGACGGCCGCGAGACCCATATCGATGATCCTGCCCAGATCACGGACGAGGCTATGGCCGATCCGCGCAGCCACTGTGGCGCTACCCTGGCCCGGTTCTGCGCCATTCTGGGCGCCGTGGCCGGCGACGTGGCGTTGACGATGGGTTCGCGGGGCGGGGTCTATATCGCCGGAGGAATCGCGCCGCGCATCCTGCCCTTCCTGAAGGCCAGCCCCTTCCGTGAGAGGTTCGAGAGGAAGGGCCGGTTCCAGGACTATATGGCCGATATCCCGACCTGGGTGATCACCCACAAACATGCCGCCCTGCTCGGGGCCGCACGCGTCGCCTTTGCAGACATCGCGTAGCGTCGATCAAAATTTTCTTCACGCACCCGTGAACCTTCCGTGAGGTGGTGCATTTTTTCGGCTTCACTGGAAGGGATTCCCCATGCGTAAACTGATCATCGCCTCCGCCGCCATTGCCCTGGCCGGCTCGCTCGCCGCCTGCGGCGAATCGGCTGCCGACAAGCAAGCCGAAGTCCAGGCCGACGCCCTGGAGCAGCAAGCTGCGGCCGCTCCGACCGAAGCCCAGGAAACTGCCCTGAACGCTGAAGCCGACCGCATCGAGCAACAGGCCGGTAACGCCGATGGCGGCATGACCACCGCCAACACGCCGAACACCTCGCCTTCGGCTCCAGAAGCCCCGGCCCACTAAGCCGATCGGCACGGGGTGTCATGAACCCCGACTAGCCTTCAGAAGACTACGGAGCCCCCGTCGCGAAAGCGGCGGGGGTTTTCGCTATGTCTTCTTCGGCGGCATCGGGATGAAGGCGCTCGTCCGGCGGATGTAGTCGGCGTATTTGGGCCGAGACTTTCCGATAGCCTTCTCGGTGATGCCGATCCCCGACCAGCGGGTCAGGGTGAAGGTCAGGAAGATCGGCCCGACCACCGAGGCGATCCCGACCCAGCCGGTCTCGGCCGCGATCAGCCACAGCCCCCACCAGACGCAGGCGTCGCCGAAATAGTTGGGGTGGCGGGTGTAGCGCCACAGGCCCGTGTCCAGCACCTTGCCCTTGTTTTTCGGATCCTTGCGGAAGGCGGCCAGCTGGGCGTCACCGACGCTCTCGAAACCGATTCCGACCACGACGACGAGGGCCCCGATCCAGCCGAGCCAGCCGATCGGCCCGTGTTCGACCTGGCCCAGTTGCACCGGCAGGGAGGTCAGCCACCCCAGAAACGCCTGGGGCAGGAAGACGAACAGCAGGGCGGTCTTGCCGAAGCTCCAGCCGTGCTCCCTCTCCTGGGTCTCGACGATCTCGGCGTAGCGGCCGTCGACGCCGTTCGCGCGCCACCGGCGCAGCAGGTGCCAGGCCAGGCGGACGGCCCAGACGGCGCAGAGCCAGAGCAGCAGGAATTTTCGGGTCTGATCGCCATCGGTGCGGGGGAAGGTGATCAGGGCCAGGAGCAGCATCCCCAAGGGCCAGACGCCGTCGATGAAGCTGACATCCTTCAGCCGCAGCGCCAGTCCCCACAGGGCCAGCATCGTCACGGCGAGCAGGGCGAGGTTGAGGCCCAGCAGGGCGGCGAGTTCAGGCAGGGTCATGCGACAGAAACGCTAGCATGACCTGCACGGATGCGTCCTGTACCTTGGGGGCCGTCAGTCGACGCACAGGGTCGGGCCGGCGCGGCCGTTCTCGACCGGGGTGTTGCAACCGAACGGCAGGTCATTTGGCGCGCAGACGCCGGTGACCGCTCCCTCGCGCGGACCCGCGGTCTCGGCGCGGCAGTCGCCGAGGCAGTCGTCACCGTCGCGGCAGACCTTGCCCGCGTCCGGGAAGGGCACGACGCAGCGCGAGGTCTGCAACCGGCCGACGCGCATGATCTCCCCGCCCCGCGCGGCGCAGGCCGCCCCCGCGGTCTGGGTCGGGGCGGCGGCATCCGGGGCCTGTTCAGCCATCGGCGAGCAGGCTGCGGACAACATTGCGAGGGCGACGATCAGGATGCGCATGAATAGTCCTTGCTTACTTGGAGACGTCGCCCCTGGCGAAGCCGGTCCAGACGTCGTCGTAGTCGAGCTGCATCGTCGGCGTGGTTTGCGCCCATTCCGTGGTGCGGATCGGGAAACGGGTCTCGAACATTAAGGCCAGGGTATTGTCCAGCCTGTGCGGCTTGAGGTCGGCCGAGACCGCCTTTTCGTAGCTTGCCTGATCCGGGCCGTGGCCGCTCATGCAGTTGTGCAGCGAGGCGCCGCCGGGGGCAAAGCCGCCCTCCTTGGCGTCATAGGCGCCGGTCACCAGACCCATGAACTCGCTCATGACGTTGCGGTGGAACCACGGCGGACGGAAGGTGTCCTCGGCCACCATCCAGCGCGGCGGGAAGATGACGAAGTCGCAGTTGGCCGTGCCGACCGTGTCCGATGGCGACGTCAGGACGGTGAAGATCGAGGGGTCCGGGTGGTCGAAGCTGACCGTCCCGATGGTGTTGAATCGGGCCGTGTCCCAGCGGTAGGGCGCGTTGTTGCCATGCCAGGCGACCACGTCGAGCGGCGAGTGATCGAAGGTCGTGACCCACAGGCGGCCGGCATATTTCTGCACGCATTCCGTAGGGCGGGTGACGTCCTCGAAGGCCGCGACCGGGGTCTCGAAATCGCGCGGATTGGCCAGGCCGTTCGAGCCGATGGGGCCCAGGTCCGGCAGGCGGAACGGCGCGCCGTAGTTCTCGCAGACATAGCCGCGGATGGGGCCGCTGCACTCGACGCGGAAGCGAACGCCTCGCGGGATGACGACGATATGGCCGGCGCTGGCCTCGATCCGTCCGAACTCGGTGACGAAGGCGTGGTCGCCCTCCTGCGGCACGATCAGCAGCTCGCCGTCGGCGTCGTAGAAGACGCGGTCCGTCATCGACCGGTTGGCGGCGTAGAGGTGGATGCCGACGCCGACCTGGGCCTCCGCATCGCCATTGCCGCCATAGGTGACCAGACCCTCGACCCAGTCGGTCGGCGTGGTCGGCAGGGGCAGAGGGTCCCATCGCATGCGGTTCGGGCTGGGCGGGGCGTCGTGGAAGGGGCCGGAGCGGACGCGACCCCGATCGAACGGCTGATAGGCCGGATGCTGGGCCGAAGGGCGCAGGCGATAGAGCCAGCTGCGGCGGTTCTCGGCGCGCGGGGCGGTGAAGGCCGTGCCGCTGAGTTGCTCGGCATAGAGCCCCATCGGCGTCTTCTGTGGCGAGTTCCGGCCGATCGGCAGGGCGCCGGGGACGGCCTCGGTGGCGAAGTGGTTGCCGAAACCGGTCAGATAGGTCGCGCTGTTCAGCGTCATGCGGAGTCTCCCTTGGCGGGAGGTTTAGCGGGGGTGGTTCAGCGCGTCACCCTCTCCCGGCGGGAGAGGGCTTGAGCGCACGACGGCTTGCCGGCGTCCTTGCGTGAAAGGGTGAGGGGCGTGCCCTCACCGGTTAGCGCCAGCCCCTCACCCTTTCGGCCAAGACGCATCGCTATCGCTCTGCGGGCCTCAAGCCCTCTCCCGCCGGGAGAGGGAGGGTTTAGTATCCCCCAGCCCGCGCCAGCTTCTCGGCGTGGAAGCCGGCGTCGCCGAGCAGTTCGTTCAGCACCCGCACCCGCTTCATATAGAGGCCGACATCGTACGCCTCGGTCATGCCGACGCCGCCGTGCATCTGGACCGCTTCCTGGACCGCCAGCTCCGCAACGCGGCCGGCCTTGGCCTTGGCGATGGAGACGGCGAGGTAGGCTTTCGGCGCGCCGGCGTCGAGGCGCTGCAGGGCGCCGAGGACGGCGGCCTTGGCCAGCTCCAGCTCGGTGAACAGGTGGGCGGCGCGGTGTTGCAGGGCCTGGAACTCGCCGATCAGCTTGCCGAACTGTTTGCGGGTCTTGAGGTATTCGACCGTGGTCAGGAAGGCCTGGTCGCCAGCGCCGGTCAGGCAGGCTGCGGCGCAGGCACGGCCAAGGTTCAGTGCGCCCTCGAGGGCCGCCTCGCCCGCATCGACGTCGCCGATGACGGCGTCAGAGTCGACGTGGACGTCGGTCAGGGTGATGCGGGCGGCGTTGTGGGCGTCGACCATGACAGTGCGCTCGATCTCGACGCCAGAGGTCTTCGGATCGACGAGGAACAGGGTCAGGCCGGCGTCGGTCCTGGCCGCCACGATCAGGGCGTCGGCGATGTGGCCGTCGAGGACGAAGCCCTTGGCGCCGTTGAGCTTGAAGCCGTTGCCGCTGCGTTCGGCCGTGGTGGCGATCCGCGACGGCTGGTGTTTCGGCCCCTCATCGAGAGCCAGTGACAGAATGGCCTCTCCGGCCGCGATCTTCGGTAGCCAGGCGGATTGCTGATCGGCGGAAGCCGCGTCGATCAGGATGCGGGCGGCCAGGATCGACGAGCCGAAGAAGGGCGAAGGCGTCAGGGTGCGGCCCAGACCCTCGGCCACGATGCCCGCCTCGACCGCGCCGAGGCCGGAGCCGCCGTGTTCCTCGGGGATGATGACGCCGGCGAATCCCATCTCGCCGAACGCCTTCCACAGGTCGCGCGACACGCCATCAGCATCTTTCGTGTCCCGCAGTTTGCGGAAGTGGGCGATGGGCGCGTTTTCGCTGAGGAAGCCGTCGGCGGCGTCCTTCAGCATGGTCTGCTCTTCAGTCAGGATCAGGGGCATGGGCTCAGGCTCCCGGCAGCTGAAGCAGGTGTTTGGCGATGATGTTCAGCTGCACCTCGGAGGTGCCGCCTTCGATCGAATTGGCCTTGGTGCGCAGCCAGTCGCGGGCCGGCGTGCCCTTGTGCGAGCGCTCGCTTTCCCACTCCAGGGCGTCCGAGCCGCCGGCGGCCATGGCCAGCTCGTGGCGGCGCTTGTTCAGCTCCGAGCCATAGTATTTCAGCATCGAGGCGATGGCCGGAGAGACCTGTTTGGCCTTCACCTGATCGCCGACCCGCTCCATCGACAGGCGGAAGGCGGCGGCGTCGATCTCCAGCTCGGCGATCTTCGTGCGCAGCATCGGTTCGTCGAGACGACCCGCATCGTCGAGGCCGATGGAATCCGTCGCGACCTGGCTGATCGGACGACCCATGTCGCCGACGGCGCCGATCATCGTCCGCTCGTGCGCAAGCAGGGCCTTGGCCACGTCCCAGCCGCGGTTGAGCGTCCCGATCAGGTTTTCCTTCTCGACGCGGACGTCGTCGAAGAAGGTCTCGCAGAAGGCGGACTTTCCCGAGATCAGCTCGATCGGCCGTGTCGTCACCCCGGGCGTGGCCATGTCGAACAGGACGAAGGAGATGCCGAGGTGTTTCGGTGCCTCAGGGTCGGTGCGGATCAGGCAGAAGATCCAGTCGGCCTTGTCGGCGTAGGAGGTCCAGATCTTCTGGCCGTTGATGATCCAGTGGTCGCCCCTGTCCTCGGCACGGGTCTGGACGGCGGCCAGGTCGGAACCGGCGCCGGGTTCGGAATAGCCCTGGCACCAGCGAATCTCGCCACGCACGATCTCGGGCAGGAAGCGTTTCTTCTGTTCCTCGGTTCCGAACTGCAGCAGCGCCGGGCCCAGCATCCAGATGCCGAAGGACGACAGGGGCATCTGGGCGTCGATGCGGCGCATCTCCGAGGCGAGGACCTTGGCCTGTTCCCGGTCAAGACCGCCGCCGCCGTACTCGGTCGGCCATTGGGGCGCGGTCCAGCCGCGCGCGGCCATGGCGTCCATCCAGCGCTTGTGGGCCGGGGTCTTGAAGGTCGCGTTGCGGCCGCCCCAGACGCGGTCCTCGTCATTGTCGAGCGGACCGCGGCATTCCGCCGGGCAGTTCGCCTCGAGCCAGGCGCGCGTCTCCGCGCGGAAGGTTTCCAGATCGGCCATGGTTCGCTCCCTGACGCCTGTGCCTGCGCCTCAGACGGACAGGTTAGCAGCGATCAGTCTGGAGAAGCCACCGTGACGCCGCGTCAGCTTCGAGCGTTTTGTCTCCTCCCTGTCGCGGCTTCGCGATGGGGAGGTGGATGCTAGCTCTTGCGAGCAGACGGAGGGGCTCCAGACGGCGGCAAGAACCCCTCCGTCTCTCCGCTTCGCTCCGAGCCACCTCCCCATCGCTGCGCGACAGGGAGGAGACGCCGGGCGTCACTTCGTCGGCAGGAAGGGCGAGAAGGTGATGACGGTGAAGGTGTCGCGGATGTGGGGGCGGGTCTGGACCGACTTCGTGACGAAGGTGCCGATGTCCATCTCCCGGGGCAGCTGGAACTTGGCCAGGAGGTCGTACTGGCCCGAGGTGGAATAGACCTCCGAGACATATTCAACATTGTCGACCATGTCGGCGGCGACGTCATTGGCGTGGCCCAGCTCGCATTTGATGAAGACGAAGATGGCGGTCATCATGGTCGTGGGCTCCGGTGTTCGGGGGCTTGAGTAGCGGATGCGCACGTGAGCGATAAGCCCCCCCAATCAGACTTGGATCTCGAAGCCGGATACAACAACCGGGCCGCCGTGCCCGATCACCCCGTCGTCATGGCCCGGTGGAAGGCGGATGCGGAGGCGGCGCGCGTGCTCCATCCGCCGACCGCCCTGTCCTACGGCCCCGGCAAGCGTGAGGCCATGGACCTGTTCGAGGCCGGGCCGGACGCGCCGGTCGCGGTCTTCATCCATGGCGGATACTGGCAGGCGCTGGATCGATCGTGGTTCAGCTGGATCGCGCCGGCGATTCTGAAGCATGGCGTCAGCCTGGCCGTGCCGTCCTATGACCTGTGCCCCGATGTGCGGCTGGGGCGGATCATCGGCGAGATTCGGGATGCGGTGGCGCTGATCCGCACACGGACCGGCAGGCGGCCGGTGGTGTTCGGCCATTCCGCCGGCGGGCATCTGGCGGCCTGCATGCTGTCGGAGGGACGGGCTTCGGCGGCCGTCGCGATCTCGGGCCTGTTCGATCTGGAGCCGCTGATCCCGACCTCGCTCAACGAGGCGCTGCGGTTGGACGCGCGCGAGGCGGCCGCCCTGTCGCCGGTTCACTGGCCGGTCCCGAACGGATCGACGCCGGGCGGGACGGTTCTGGATTGCGTCGTCGGGGCGGACGAAACGAGCGAGTTCGTGCGCCAGTCGCGGGACATGGCGGACGACTGGGGCGGCAAGGGAGTGGAGGCGCGGTTCGAGGCCCTGCCGGGCCTGAATCACTTTACCGTCCTGGACCCGCTGGGCGACCCGGAGAGCGGGCTGGTGAAGCGGATCGTGGAGCTAGCGAAAGCCTGAAGCCCCTCGCAATCGCGGCAAAGCGTCGCCACTATAGGGGCTCGGGGCACGGGACGGATCATGGCGGAACCGACGGGAATGGGTCTGGGCCACGCGGTGGCGCTGCTGGCGGCGGCGGTCGTCGCCGTGCCCCTGTTCAAGCGGTTCGGCCTGGGCGCCGTGCTGGGCTATCTGGCGGCCGGTCTGATCCTGGGACCGTCGGCCCTGGGCGTCGTGCGTGAGCCAGAGACCATGCTGCATGTGGCCGAGATCGGCATCGTGCTGTTCCTGTTCATCATCGGGCTGGAGATGCGCCCGGCGCGGCTGTGGAGCCTGAGGCGGGAAATCTTCGGCCTCGGCGCCGTGCAGGTGATGACCTGCGCCGTCCTTCTGACCGGGGCCGCCCTGCTGGCGGGTCTGCCCTGGTATGCAGCGGTGATCGCCGGTTTCGGCTTCGCCCTGTCGTCCACGGCCATCGTCATGCAGTTGCTTGACGAGCGGAACGAGAAATCCGGACCGGCGGGCCAGCGGGTCGTGTCGGTGCTGCTGTTCGAGGACATCTCCATCGTGCCGCTGCTGGCGATCGTCGCCGCCCTGGCCGCGACCTACGGGACGGCCGTGGAGGCCGCGAGGCCGGTCTGGATCACCATCGGGTCAGCGGTCGCGGCCGTGGCCGGGGTCTATGTCGCGGGGCGCTGGCTGGTGAACCCGCTGTTCCGCCTTCTGGCGCGCTACGGCGGGCGCGAGGTCATGACAATGGGCGCGCTGGTCGTGGTGCTGGGCTCCGCCTTTGCCGTCAGTCTGGGCGGACTATCCATGGCCATGGGCGCCTTTCTGGCCGGCGTGCTGCTGTCGGAATCGACGTTCCGGCACCAGTTGGAGGCCGATGTGGAGCCGTTCCGCGGCATCCTGCTCGGCCTGTTCTTCCTGGCCATCGGCATGTCGCTGGACCTCGCCGTGGTCGTGCGCGACTGGGCCTGGGTGCTGGGCGGGGTCGTAGCCTTCTCGGCGCTGAAGATGATCGGCGTCTATGCCGTCGCCCGGCTGAAACAGAGCCACGGCGAAGGGCTGTTGCGCGCCGCCCTGATGGGCGAGGGCGGGGAGTTCGCCTTCGTCCTGTATGCGACGGCGGGGGCGGCCGGCCTGTTCGATCCGCGCACGGCGGCGATCCTGTCGGCGATGGTCATTCTGTCGATGGCCCTGACACCGCTTCGGCTGTTTATCGCCGACAGGCTGAGACCGGACGAGGCGCTGGATCCGGACACGGCGGATGGCGTGGACCGGGCCGCGAACCTGCGCGAGCGGGTGTTGATCATCGGTTTCGGCCGGTTCGCCCAGGTCGTGGCGCAGCCACTGCTGGCCCGCGACGTCGATGTCTCGATCATCGACATGGATGTGGAGATGATCCAGGCCGCCGGAAAGTTCGGTTTCAAGGTCTATTACGGTGACGGCTCGCGCCTGGACGTGCTGCGCGCGTCGGGCGCCGAGGGGGCCGAGACCATCCTGGTCTGCGTCGACAAGCCTGAGGCGGCGGACCGGATCGTGGAACTGGTCAAGGCCGAGTTCCCGCTGACCAAATTGTTCGTGCGCGCCTATGATCGGGGTCATTCGATCCGGCTGATCAACGCGGGCGTGGAGTTCCATATCCGCGAGACCTTCGAAAGCGCTCTCGCGTTCGGCGAGCATGTTTTGAAGGACCTCGGCTTCTCCGAGGACGAGGCGCGCGAGACCATCGAGGACGTGCGTCGTCGCGACGAGGAGAGGCTGGTGCTGCAGGTCTCGGGCGGGCTGCAGGCCGGCCGCAATCTGTGGCGCAACAATACGACGACGCCGCAGCCGGAGCCCTACGTCAAGCCGCGGCGCGAGGCCCAGGCCCTGAACGAGGACGCCGCCGAGGTCATGACCGCCGAGGAGCGAGAGCGGCAACAGGAAGAGGCCTGAGGTCGCCGGCCGAACCCGCGCGATGTTCTGTGGGCTCTAGGGTCGCGTGACGATCCAGTCGTCACCGTCGCGACGGGCGGTCCAGGGCACACCTTCCCAGTCGAGGAAGTTCAGGATCGCGTCGGGATGGGCCGACCCCGCGCCGAAGGGCGAATGGTCGAACCGGCGTGCATCGGCGTCCCACCTCGCACGCCAGCAGCCTCCGTCCCAGGTTTGATAATAAATGACGGTGTCTTCGTGCCCCGCATCGGCGTCTCTAGCCGTATGCAGAAACCGTTCGCCGTCGAGACGCGCCCGCCACAGCGAGCCGTCACAGGTGATATAGGGAATTTCCGTGACTACGCGTTCCTGCGTCGCCGCGGGCTCGCTCGCGGCCCCCGCGATCAGACCCAGCGCCACCCCGACTCCCGCCTGAAACACACGCATGGTTTCCCTCCGGACTGCTCAAGCCTAGCCGTTTGGGCCGCGGGAGTCAGCCCCTGCTGCGGCGCCCCGGCAACAGTCGGGACGACAAACACAACGCTCCGCGAAGGCGAGGAACAGCTTGACCACATCACCATTGTCCTCCGTGAAAGAGGATTGCCGATGCCGACGAAGAAGCCGAACAAGCCCGACCTGAGACTCGTCGTCGAATCCGAGGTCTATGACCTCATGCGCGCCCCCGAAAGCACCAGCGAGCGGGTCAGGCGCCTACAGATGGAAGCACGCGCCCTGGCCATTGAGCAGGTCGAGGCGCTGGAAAAAATCCTGAACGACGCGGCGACCCTGGCCGACGAGATCGCCAAGGGCGGCGACGCCTATCCGGTCGGGGCAAGGGAAATCGCGTCGCGCCTGGCCGAGGACCTGCCGGCCAAGGCCCAGACCATCAAGGCGATCGTGTCGCGCCTGCCGTGACGCCGTCACGGGCGTAAAGCCTCTGCCGCAGGCGCTTCGCGAGGCGGAACACCAGAACCGCCAGGACGATCAGCACCACCGGAACGAGGATCGGGGCCAGGAAGGCCAGGATCACCGTGCAGAAGGCCAGCACGTCCTCGATCAGGGACAGGACCGGATTGCCGACGCCGCCGGTCGTCGCGGTGGAGGTCAGGCGGGCTCCTCCCTGGGCGGCGTTGAAGGCGAAGGCGGTCGGGGCGCCGACGATGACCCCGGCGATGGCGGCCGTGGTCGGGTCGAGGCCGGCGAACACACTGCCCGCCGCGACCGCTCCGGCGACCGGTCTGGTGAAGGCGCCCAGTACGTTGAGGCCGTGATCGACGACGGGGATCTTGTCGCCCGCGAACTCGACGACCGCAGCGACGCCAAGCGCCGCAATGGCGGGCCAGTCCGCCAGCCAGTCCATCTGGTCGTTCAACTGGATGCCGAACAGGCCGAACCGCGCGGCGAGGGCCAGCATCAGCAGCGGCAGGAAGGTGCGCAGCCCGGTCGCCGAAGCGAGGCCGAGCCCCAGCAGGGCAGGCAGGACCCAGGTCTGGAGCGGACCGGCAGCGGCGCCGAGCCCTTGCTGAACGGCTTGAAGGTCGATGCTGTCCATCCTGCTCCTGCCGGTCCGTTGCCGGGCGAATGACGTAGCGCCCCGAAAGGTTTAGCCGATCACGTCGGCGTAGTCCCGATGCCGCCTGAACCAGGCGACCGCATAGCTGCACACCGGCGTCAGTCTATGGTTCCCGGCGCGGGCGTGGTCGGCGAGGCTCTGCATGAATTTGCCCGCTGCGCCGGAGCCGCGCAGTTCGTCCTCGGCCTCGACGTGAAGGATGGCGCGACGGTTCCCCTGAACCGAATAATCGGCCCAGACGCGACGGGTTTCGCCGTCGGCGTCGGTAAAGCCCTGTTCGTACCGTTGCTCGGCCACGACGTCGCAGAACTCGGTCATGAGTATCCCCTCGGCACGGCAGTCAAACCCCCTGGGTCGACGCACCGTTCCGTATGGTCACGCCTGATCAGGCGGGCTTGTCCGACATCAGGTTCACGACGCCGAGAATGCTCTTCACCGTGAACCAGATGCTGAGCAGGAACCACAGGGCACCGAACAGCAGCAGGAACGGGATGCCGATCAGGATGATCGACGCCGCCATGCTGATCGCGATCAGCACCCACAGGGCGATGGTCCACCAGAAGACCGACCAGAACAGCGCGATCTGGGCCTCGATATGCTGGCGCGGGAGACCGGTGGCGGAGCCGCGCGCGGCGTAGGCGACGACCAAGCCGACCAGGACCAGCACATTGGCCGACGGAATCGACAGGATGTAGAGGCCCCAGGCGATCAGGGCGGCGGGCTTGCCCTCGGCCTCGTGGCCGGGCTCGAGCCGAGGTTGCGACGCGTCGGACATGGGGACTCTCCTAGAACAGCCAGGCGCGCGGTCGCTCGATCGGACGGCCCGCCTTGAGTTTCAGAACGCCGCCGGCCCCGCGAAGGATCAACCACACCGCCAGGACGAACAGGACGAAGACGCCCAGGCCCACAGCGATCAGGATGGCGCCGAGCAGGGCGACGACGGCGCCGGCCCACAGGGTGCGCTGCTGGAACATGAAATGGCTGGCGGCCACTTCGCCTTGCGGACCTGCACGGCCGGTGACGGCCAGCAGAGCGATCAGGGCCGAGACGCCCAGGGTCGGCACGGCGAACAGGATCAGGGCATAGACGGCATAGATGCCCATGGCGCCGTCGATCGGCGCGGGCTCTTGGCGGCGACTCGCAAAAACGCCGACGGGTTGTTCGGGCATCGGCGTCTCGCGGGCCCATTGCGGCATCGGTTCCGCCGTGATCGGCGGACTCGGGATCGGCTTCGGCGCGGCGATCTCGGGAACCGGGGCGTCCACCGGGCCGGGCTTCGCGACGAAAAGCTCGGGCTCGGGAGCCGGCGCTTCAGATTCAGGCTCGACCGGGTGCGGCGCGGGCGCGCGCATCTGACCCTCCAGCGCGGCGGGCGAGGCAAAACCGATCAGGTCGTCGTCATGCAGCTCCGGATCAGAGGTCTGGGGCGCATTGGGATCGCCGGGCTCGGCCATCGGGGTCCTCGCGTTCATGGTCAGGACAATGGCGGGGCCGCCGGTCGGAGGCAAGCCGAACCGCGCGTAACCTTACCCCTTCAGGTCGTTGATCGACAGATCCGCCCGATCGATCCAGCTTCCGGCGGCCCAGGCGCGTTCGGCGGCGCTCAGGTGCTCGCCGATGATGATGGCGTTGGTCGGAGTCTCTTCCAGGGTGAGTTCCACGCAGCGGTAGGGGGAGCCGTCGTCGGCCAGGATGGCGTCCAGCTTGCGACGCAGGGCGACCGCAAAGGCCTCGGTCGTCGGATCGCCGTCGAACACCATCAGGCGGGCGACCCGCTGAGGCTCATTCGCCTGGAACCAGGCCAGCATGGGATCGGCGCCGTTCAGCTGGAAGGCGTGATCCACGGCCTTGTCGATGAAGCCGTGCCAGCGCCCCTTCAGCGTTTCGAACGAAGTGACGAAGTTCGAGGCGCCGAAATCCATCTCCGCCTCCGTGGCCAGGACGACGTGGACGAACTCGTTGTGGCCATGCGGCACCGCGCACCGCGACGCGGGGTCGGAGAGCAGGCGGTGGGCCATCGAGAAACGGCGGGTGAAACGAACCTGGGGCATTGCGCGGCGACATGTCGTGCCGAAAGCCGGCAAAGGCAAGGCTGGAGCCGAATCAGCAGCCCCCTTGTCCTTCGGACGAGACCCTTCAGCGTCTGTACGTCAGTTCGCACCCGGCCCCGTCGGCGGCCTCCAGTGCGTCCGGCTTGTCGATCCGCACGGTCACGCCGAGCACCCGGGCATCCTCCAGACAGTGCAGGGCCAGCCGCTCGGCGAAGGTCTCGACCAGGCCAACGTGGCCCTCGGCGATGATGCGGCGGGCGGAGGCGGCGACGGTTTCGTAGTTGATGGTGTCGGAAAGGCCGTGGACCTCGGCGGGGCCAAGATCGAGGGTCACGTCGATGACCAGGGTCTGCAGCCGGCCGTGCTCGTGGTCGTAGACACCGATACCGGCCTCGACCCGCAGGCCCTTGACGAAAACGGTCAGGTTGGCGCGCCGGGCGGCCGAAAGGGGTTGGATCACGGCGGGTTTCACTCGGCGATGTCGGGGGTCTGCCAGGCCAGGTGCTGGCCGCCGTCCACGGCGATCATCTGGCCGGTGACCGAGCGGGCGTCAACGAGATAGACGACGGCTCCGGCGATGTCCTCGGACGACGGGCCGTGGCCCAGAAGCATGGCGGCCTGTTCGGCGGCGAACTCGGCCTCCGACTGATGGATCGAGGCCAGGGTCGGACCGGGGCCGACGCCATTGACGCGAATGCGAGGGGCCAGCGCCTGGGCCAGGGTCCGCGTCGCCCACCACAGGCCGTTTCGCGACAGGGCATAGGAGAAGAAGCGCGGGTCGGGCTTCAGCACCCGCTGGTCCAGCAGGTTGACGATCGAGGCGCCGTCGGGAGCCTGGGCGGCGAAGGCCTCGGCCAGGACGAGGGGGGCGCGAAGGTTGGTCTCCAGATGCAGGTCCCAGGTCTCGCGGGACAGGCTGCCGACGCGGTCATCCTTGAACACTGAGGCATTGTTGACCAGGATGGAGATCGGGCCGAGCACCTCGACCGCCGCCGGGATCAGGGCGCGGGTCCCGGCCTCGTCGGTCAGGTCGGCGGGCAGGACCGCGGCGCGGCGACCGAGCGCGCGCACCTCTTCGGCCAACTGCTCCGCGTCCGCGACCGAATCCCGATGGTGGATAGCGACGTCATGGCCGCGCGCGGCCAGAGCCAGCACGATGGCGCGGCCGATCCGGCGCGCACCGCCCGTGACGAGCGCCGCGCCGCGCTGGGGTTCAGTCAACTCGGCCGAACTCGAACAGGTTAATGGCGCCGAGAACGGCGACGAAGCCGAGGATGATGTAGAGGGCCAGCATGGGGAGCTCCTGATTGTGACGCCGGAATAGAGGGCGCAGTCGAACGGTTCAAGGTGTCGATGCGAGCAAGGCCTGGAACGCAACAAAGCCCCGATTGAAGATCAGCGTTGTGACGAACAAACAAGGCGACCGCCGTGAACCCTAGCGAACGCGATATCCTGAGCAAGGTCCCGGCCATCACCGCCGGCTTCTGGCTGATCAAGATCCTGGCCACGACCCTGGGCGAGACCGGCGGCGATACCGTCAGTATGTCGATGGGGCTGGGGTATCTGACCGGCACGGCGATCTTCGCCACGATCCTGCTGGTGCTGGTGGCGGCGCAGATCCGGGCGAGGCGGTTTCACCCGTTCCTGTACTGGGCGACGATCATCGCTTCGACCACTGCCGGGACCACCCTGGCCGACTTCGCCACGCGGTCGCTGGGGATCGGCTATACGGGTGGTTCGGCCTTGCTGCTGGCCGCAGTGCTGGCGTCGCTGTTCGTCTGGCGAAGGGTCGAGGGCGAGATTCAGTCCGACACCGTCAGCTCGCCCCGCGCCGAGATCTTCTATTGGGTGACCATCACTCTGTCCCAGACCCTGGGCACGGCGCTGGGCGACTGGACGGCGGACACCGGCGGGCTGGGCTACCTGGGCGCGGCAGCGGTGTTCGGAGCCCTGCTGGCGGTCGTGGCCGGGCTGGCGCTGTGGACGCGCGTCAATCGGGTGCTGCTGTTCTGGGCGGCCTTCATTCTGACGCGACCGCTGGGCGCGACGGTGGGCGACTTCCTCGACAAGCCGCTGGACCACGGCGGACTGGCCTTTGGCCGACCTGTCGCATCGGCCGTGCTCGCCGTCGTGATCGTGGGGCTGATCCTGTTACTGCCCCAGCGAGCGGGCGGCCATCCGGGCGGCGGAACGGGCCGCACGATCCCGGCGGTCTGACGCAGGCGTTGATCGTCGGCCGTCCCTGTCGGACAAGGCGGCCATGACCGACTTTCCCGTGACCATCTTCCACAACCCGGACTGCAGCACGTCTCGCAATGTGCTCCGGGCCATTCTCGACCAGGGCTATGCGCCGAAGGTCGTGCTCTATCTCGAGAGCGGCTGGACGGCGTCGCAACTGACCGATCTGATCGCGCGCATGGGCGTTCCGGCCCGCGCCGTCCTGCGCGAGAAAGGCACGCCCGCCGAAACGCTGGGTCTGCTCGATCCGGCGGTGTCCGATGAGACCCTGATCTCGGCCATGGTCGAGCATCCGATCCTCGTAAACCGGCCGATCGTCGAGACGCCGCTGGGCGTGGTGATGGGGCGGCCGTCGGAGCGGGTGTTCGAGGTCCTGGACCGGCGGCCCGAACGGTTCGTCAAGGAGGACGGCGAGGTCGTCGTCCTGTAGCGTCGCCGCATGAACTGGCGCGTCCGAATCGAGCCCTTCACCCGGCCGCTGTTTTTTACCTACTCGCGCCTGCAGCGCGGCATGACGCTAGGCGTGCGGTCCGTGGCGGTCGATGCCCAGGGGCGGGTCATGCTGGTGAAACACACCTATCTGGCCGGCTGGTGGCTTCCGGGCGGCGGTGTCGATCGCGGCGAGACCACCATGGACGCCGCCGCGCGCGAGCTGTTCGAGGAGACGGGGCTGAGGGCGACCACGCCCGGCCGGCTGGTCTCGGTCCATTCCAACGAGCGGTTCTTCAAGGGGGATCATGTCCTGGTCTATCGCTTCGACGCCTTCGAGGCGGGCGCGTTGACCCACCATGGCGAGATCGCCGAGACCGGCTGGTTCGATCCGCGGAGCCTGCCCGAGGATGCGCACCGGTCGACCCGTGACCGGATGGCCGAGATGTTCGGCGGTGCGCCCGTCGATCCGCGCTGGTAGAGGCTGAACGTATGAACTTCGCACCCTGGATCGCCATGCTGGCGGTCGTCCTCGCCGGCGGCGCCACCGCGCTTCAGGCCCCGACCAATGCCCGGCTGGCGACAGCCTTGGTCAGCCCGGTCAACGCGGCCTTCGTCTCGTTCGCCGTCGGCACGGCCGCGCTGGGTATCCTCGCGGCCATTCTGCACACGCGGCCGGACATCACGGCGGCCAAGGGTCTGCCCTGGTACGCCTGGGTCGGAGGCCTGTACGGCGCGATCTTCGTCGTCGCCGCGACCTGGGCCGTGCCCCGGCTTGGCGTGGCCATGACCATCACCCTGATGGTGGCGGGCCAGTTAATCATCAGCCTGGCGCTGGATCATTTCGGCGCCTTCGGCGTGCCGCGCGCCCCGGTCAATCTGGGCCGGATCGCGGGCGTGGCCCTGGTCATCGGCGGCGTCATTCTGGTGCGCCGGAGCTAGGCGCGCTGTAACCGTTTCGAGCCTGGCGGCGAACCGGAGGGGAACCTTCACCGGAGCCTCCATGATCGAATCCCTGTCCCCGCCTCGCCTCGACGGCCGCGCCGCCCTGCGGTTCGGCATCGCCCTGATCCTGCTGTGGTTCGGCTACATGAAGTTCCTGCCCTACGAGGCCGAGGGCGTTCGCGGCATCGCCGAACACTACTGGCTGTTCAGCTGGCTCTATCCGCTGGTCGGCGTGGGCGGCGCCTCCGCGGTGATCGGCGTGCTGGAGGTCACGGCAGGCGTCCTGATCGCCCTAGGCGGCCGTTTCCCGTGGGCGGGACTGCCTGGCGCGCTGATGGGGGTGGCGACCTTTGTCGTGACGCTGAGTTTCTTCTTCACCGCACCCGGCATCTGGCAGGACGGCTACGGCTTCCCCGCCCTGGGCTCGACCGGGCAGTTCCTCACCAAGGACGTCGGGCTTCTGGCCATCTGCGTCTATCTGGCGCTAGACGCGTGGAAACGGCTCGACCTGTGACCTGACGCCGGGCGGACGGAGTGCTATCCGTCCGCCATGTCAGCCCCCCTCCCCGACGCCGGCCGCAACTGGGTCGACGCCCGAGCGCCCGAAGGCCTGAAGCCCTGGCTGAAGCTGGGGCGGTTCGACCGGCCGATCGGGATCTGGCTATTGTTGCTGCCCGGGTGGCAGGGGATCACCCTGGCGCTGGCCCAGTACAGGACGATACCCGACCTCCATGAGCTGTGGCTGTTCGTCGGCTTCGCCGTCGGCGCCTGTCTGATGCGGGCGGCGGGTTGCGCGTTTAACGACATCGTCGATCGCGAGATCGACCTGAAGGTCGCGCGGACGGCGGCGCGGCCGATCCCGTCAGGACGGATCAGCGTGCGGCAGGCGTGGCGGTTCGTGATCGGGTGCAGCCTGGTCAGCCTGTCGATCCTGCTGACGCTGAACCTGACGGCGGTGCTTCTCGGCGTCGGGTCGCTGGCGCTGGTGGCGGCCTATCCCTTCATGAAGCGGATCACCTGGTGGCCGCAGGCCTGGCTGGGGCTGACGTTTACCTGGGGCGCGCTGATGGGCTACGGCGCCGCGACCGGCGCCCTGTCCTTCCTCGTCTGGGCCAATGGCCAATGGAAGGTCGTGACAGGCGACTGGCTGACCTTCGCCGTCGCGCCGGGCGTGAACGGAGAACTGACGATCGCGGCCATCCTGCTCTACGTCGGCGGCGTGTTCTGGACCCTCGGCTACGACACCCTCTACGCCCTGCAGGACATCGAGGACGACGCCATGGTCGGGGTGAAGTCCTCGGCACGCCGATTGGGCAAGGGCGTTAAGACCGGAGTCGCCGCCTTCTACGGGCTGGCCGTGCTGTCCGCCGTAGCCGCCGGGGCGGTCGCCGGACTGGGCGTGGCCTTCTACGTCGGCCTCCTCGTTTACACCGCCCATCTGGCCTGGCAGGTGCGCACCCTGAGGCCCGCCGACGGCGCCCTGGCGCTGAAACTGTTCAAGTCGAACCGGGAAGCGGGGCTGATCCTGCTGGCGGCCATCGCCCTCGGCGCCGTATCACTGCCCGTCTAGTCAGGAGATCGCCATGACCATGCCGTTTCGTCTCGCCGTTCTGAGCCTCGCCGTCGCCGCGACCCTGGCCGGCTGCAACCGCGACAAGGCGGCCGAGCCCGCCCCGCCGGCCGCCACCGCTGGAACCGGCGCAATCGTGACCCCGGCCGACGCCGCCGCCCCGATGGCCTTTGAGTCCAAGACCGCCTTCGCCGAGGTCAGCCTGACCCTGCCTGTCGCGATCAAGGCCCAGCCGGACCTTCACGCCCGCCTCTACGCCGCCGCCATCCGCGACCTGCGCGAGTTCTCCGAAGGGGCCCAGGCCGACCGCACCGAGGCCGGCGGCGACGCGGGCATGGGCGCCTACAACAAGTCCATCGAGATCACGCCCGGCGCCGAGACCGGCAAGCTGTTCAGCCTGATCCGCACGGATTCGGAATACACAGGCGGGGCGCACCCCAACTCGTCGTTCGCCGCGATCCTCTGGGACAAGGCGCTGAAGCGCGAGCTCGCGGCGGCAGACCTGTTCACCAAGACCGGCGACCTGTCGGCGCTGGACAATGCCCTGTGCGCCGCCATCAACGCGGAAAAGAGGAAGCGCGACCCGCAGGCCCGGACGGTGTCCCTGACCGGCGGCGATATGTGGACATGCCCGCGCGCGGCGAGCCTTCCCTTCGTGCTGGCCCAGGGCACGATGCCGGACAAGACGGGCGGACTGGTCTTCCTGATCGGGCCCTACATGGTCGGGCCCTATTCCGAGGGCGCCTACGAGGTGACCGTCCCGCAGAGCGCCTTCCGGTCCCTGCTGGCTCCCGCCTATGCCGACGAGTTCGCCGGCCAGCCCAAGCCGGAAGCCTGACGCAATCTTCTCCCTCACCTCTATGGGGAGGGTGGCCGAGGGAAGCGAGGTCGGGTGTGGCCTGTCCGTCCGTGCGAACTCGCCATTCGTACCCCACCCTGATCGCTGCGCGATCGTCCCTCCCCATGAAGGGGAGGGAAAACATCACGGCCTACTTCAGAAACTCGTCCACCAGCGCGTCGAAGCGCGCCGGCTGGTCGGCCATGATGAAGTGGCGGCTGGCGTCGACGCGGATCACCTTCACGCCCGGCAGGGCGGCGTATTCCCGCTCCCACAGGCCTTGCGCCATGGCGGGCGGCGGGCCGCCGTCCGGATCGGTGGCGTAGAGGGCTGTGACCGGGGTGGTCATGGCGGCCAGGCCCGGACGGGCGTCGGTGGTCATCACATCGCTCATCGCGGCGGCGAAGGCGTGCCGGTCGCTCGCCATTGACCAGTTGATGATGTGCTCGCGCATGGCCGGATCCCGGGCGAGGCTCGCCGCAGTTTGACCCTGTTGCGTCCGGAAGGCGGCCTCGTCTGCCGCGAGGATGCCAGCGGCGGCCTGGGCGGCGAAGGGACGAGCCTGATCAGCGGTCACGGTCGGGCCGAACATGGCGCTGTAGAACGGCAGGGCATCGACGATCATCAGTCGGCCGACGCGATCCGGATGCGACTGGGCCAGCAGCAGGCCACTGAGCCCCCCCATCGAGTGGCCGATGACCGCTGGATGATCGAGGCCGAGCACGGCGATGTAACGGGCGAGTTCCTCGACCTCGGGCGTAACGAACGGGCCGTCGCCGTGGTTCCAGGGTTCGCCGGCGAAGCCCGCCAGCTGAACGAGATGCACCCGATGGGTGGCGGCGAGCCGGGTGGCCAGCGGACGCCAGACCTCGCGCGACGAAGCCAGGCCGGGGATCAGGATGACGTCGGGGCCGGAGCCGATCACCTCCACCGAAAGCCGGTCGGAGGCGAAGGGCGCAGTTTGCGAGGCGCCAGCGGGCTCGGCGTGAGCCTGGTCGTTGGCCACGATACAGGCGACAAAGACGCCGACAATGATCGCGAACCAGGCACGGGGGCGCCGGCACGCAGGAAAGGCGCGTGAAAACATTATAGTCTCCTTTGTAAGGTTATGCTGACTTATGCATTAGGCATGGGGATTGTCGAAGACGTCTTCCACCGCGCGTTCGAACAGGGCGGCGATGCGGTAGGCGAGGTCGAGGGACGGGTCGTGCTTTTCGGTCTCGAGCGCATTGACGGCCTGACGAGAGACTCCCAGCGCCTGACCCAGCTGTTCCTGGGTCCAGCCCTTGCCGGTGCGCAACTCGCGCAACGTGTTCTTCATCGGCCCGTGCTCTTCACGAACGGAGAGATCAGGCCGAACAGGCCCCAGAACAGCGGGTAGATCAGCCAGCCCGGCGCATGCCACGCGCCGCCGTAGCTCTCGGCAAAGCCCCAGCCGCTGAACAGGGCCATGGCCAGTCCGGAGGCGATGACGAAGCGTTTCGCGGTCAGGGCGCGCACGAACTCGTCGGCCTCGTTCATCAACGACAGGGTGGCCCAAAGCTGCCCCGCGATCGGCGCGGCGACGCACAGGCCCAGGACCACGCCAGCCGCCTTGCCGATGATCTCGTCGAAAGCGCCGAAGATGGCCGCCACATTGACCAGGACATAGCCGGTCATGAACATGTTGGTGCGGATCACATAGCGCTTGTGCGCCGGATCCATTGTCTTCCACGAGGCCATGTGCGAACTCCTTTTGTAAGGCCCACCTTACACGATGATTTTGTCAGGTCAACATGACTTTTGTTAGGTGATGCTGACATGCATCGAGGCAGCTTGGTGGGCGCGCGGAGGCGGCCTATCATCACCGCCATGCCCGCCGCCCCGCGCATATCGCCCGCCGAGGTCTTCGCTCCCGACGCATGGGCGCCCTTCCAGGCGCGCTCGGCGTGGAAGGGGCCGCTGCTGGTCGTCCACTGCTGGGGCGTCATCGCCTTGGCCGTCCTGGCGGGGGTCTGGCAGCCGATCCTGATCCCGCTCTGCGTCATGATCATCGGCACGCGCCAGCTGGGTCTCGCCATCCTGATGCACGAGGCGGCGCACGGGGCGCTGGCGAAGACCCTGAAGCTCAATGATGTCCTCGGCCACTGGCTTTGCGCCGTGCCGATCGGAGCGTCGCTGGACGCCTATCGCCCCTACCACCTGTCACACCACCGCTTCGCGCAGCAGCCGGAAGACCCCGATCTGGTCCTGTCGGCGCCCTTCCCCGTCTCCGGCGACTCCCTGCGGCGCAAGATGATCCGCGACCTGACCGGCCAGACCTTCTTCAAGCAGCTGGTCCTGCTGCCGCTGGCCGTGCTGCGGAAGCGATTGGCGGCCGGGGAGGCCCATGACTATGACGCCATCGTCACCGGCCGCTCGGTCGCGCCCTTCCTGCTGGTCAATGCTGTGATGCTGGCAGGCTTCATCGTCGCCGGCGTCTGGTGGGCCTGGTTCGCCCTGTGGCTGCTGCCCATGGCGACCTGGTTCCCGCTGGTCACGCGCCTGCGCAACATCGCCGAACACGCCTGCGTCGAGGGCTCGGCGACCGATCCCTTCCGCGCCGCCCGCACGACCCGCGCGAGTTGGTGGGAGCGCGCCTTGATCGCCCCCTACTGGGTCAATTTCCACGCCGAGCATCATCTGTTCATGCACGTCGCCTGCTGGAACCTGCCGAGCCTGCACAAGGCGATCCGGGCGACCGGGCCCGGCGAGCGGATGGAGGTGGTGCCCGGCTATGTCAGCGTCCTGCGTCAGGCCGCGTCCGGACGGATCGCCGAGACCGCGTGACCATCACCGATCCCGCCGCCTTCATCCTGGCCAACACCCGGCTGCAGGCAGTGCCGCATGCGCCGGAGATCTCCCTGTGGCTGGCCGACGAGATCACCCCGATCTGGAAACTGACGGAGGAGGAACTGGGCGAGCTGGGCCTGCCGCCCCCGTTCTGGGCCTTCGCCTGGTCGGGCGGACAGGGGCTGGCGCGCTGGGTGCTGGATAACCCAGACACGTTCGCCGGCAAGACCGTCGTCGACTTCGCCACCGGATCGGGACTGGTCGGGGTGGCGGCGATGAAGGCGGGCGCGGCGAGCGTGCTGTGCGCCGATATCGACCCCTTCTGCGAAGCGGCGGTAAGGCTGAATGCCAAGGCCAACGGCGTGGCCCTGTCCTTCACCGACGCCAACCTGCTGGACGCGGCTCCGCCCGAGGTCGACATCCTCTGCGCCGGCGACGTCTGTTATGAAAAGCCGATGACCGAACGGGTCATGGCCTGGCTGAGACAGGCGCGATCACACGGATCGCAGGTCTTCATCGGCGATCCGCACCGGACCTATTTCCGCACCGACGGCCTGACCCATCTGGCCGAATACCAGGTGCCGACCACGCGCGAGCTGGAGGATTTCGCCATCAAGCGCAGTTCGGTCTTCTCGCTGGATTGATCGCGGCCACGCTTGGTCGAAACGGCGTCTGGCCCCATCTTGATGGACATGAAAGTCGCAGCCGTCATCCTGCTGTCCGTCCTGTCCGCCGGGACCGCGTCGGCGCAGGTGTATTCGCCTGGCCAGCCCTATATCGGCGACCCCATGGCCGATCGGCTGCGCGATCGGATGGAAACCCAGCGCCTTCAGTCCGAACAACAGGCCGCCTATGCTCGCCAGCAGCAGCTCAGCGCCCGCCTGACCGAGGCGGAAATCCGCGCCCAGCGCCAGCCGGAGCCCTATGTGCCTCTCGTCGATGTCCCAGCCTCGCCCGACGCCCAGCGGCGAGCGCGCGAAGCGGCCACGGCGCGCCGTGAAGCCGTCTCGTCCGGCGTGGGTCAGATCGACGACTGGCTGGCGCGTCAACCGCGATAGCGGGCGCCGCGACAGGATTGCATCCCTTCCCCTCCGGCTGCGTTCCGGCCTAGCTTGAGCGGGACATACGGGAGACGGCGATGCGTTGGCAGGGCGGACAGCGAGGCGGCGGGATCGAGGATCGCCGCGGCATGGGCGGCGGAGCCGTTGCGGGCGGAGGCATCGGCGTCGCCGTGCTGGCCCTGATCGGCTATTTCGTCTTCGGCATCGACCCCTCGACCACCACCCAGGTCGCCAGCCAGTTCGGGCAGGCGGGAACCTCGCAAGAGGGGGTCCAGGGTATGCCTGAGGATCAAGCCGGTCTGTTCGTCGATATCGTGGGCAAGAACATCAACGACGTCTGGGCGACGAAGCTCGAAGGCTACCGGCCGCCCGACAACATCGTCATCTATGAGCAAGGCACGCCCACGGGCTGTGGCTTCGGTCAGTCGGCGATGGGGCCATTCTACTGTCCGACCGATCGCCAGGTCTATCTGGACCTCGCCTTCTGGCAGGAAATGGAGACCCAGCTCGGGGCCTCCGGCGCCGACTTCGCGCGCGCCTATGTCCTGGCCCACGAGATCGGCCACCACGTCCAGACACTGACCGGGGCGTCTGAACAGGTTCAGCGGGCGCAGCAGAGCGCCTCTTCCGAGGCCGAGGGCAACCGCTATTCCGTGGCGCTGGAGCTCCAGGCCGACTGCTACGCCGGGGTCTGGGCCGCCAATGCGGCCTCCGTCTCCGGCGGCGAGGTCGCGGTCGAACAGGGCGACCTGGAGGAGGGCCTGCGCACTGCCTCGGCCATCGGCGACGACACCCTGCAGCGTCGCTCGGGCGGACAGGTCAGCCCGGAGAACTTCACCCACGGCTCGTCGGCCCAGCGAATGGAATGGCTGCAACGCGGCTATCAGACCGGCGATCCGGCGAGCTGCGATACGTTCCAAGGCCTCTAAAGGCCGCTTGTTGCATCGCACACGGCGCGGCATGGTCGCGCCGTGACCGCCCCTGCCCTGACCACACCCGAAGTCGCCTCCCCCGCCGCCAGCCTGCGCGCGGCGCGACGCATCGTGGTCAAGGTCGGGTCCTCGCTCGTGGTGGACCAGAAGGCCCCGGCGACCCTGTGGCTGGCCGGTCTGGCCGCTGATATCGCTGCGCTGCGGGCCCAGGGGCGACAGGTCGTGATCGTGTCGTCGGGGGCCGTCGCGCTCGGGCGCGGTCGGCTCGGGCTGGAGAAGAATGCACGGCTGGACGAGAAACAGGCCGCCGCCGCCGTCGGACAATCCCTGCTCATGCAGGCCTGGGAGGCGGCGCTGGCCGGGGCGGGCCTGACGCCCGGACAGGTCTTGCTGACCCGCGACGACACGGAACGCAGGCGGCGCTGGCTCAATGCGAGGGCGACGCTGGAGGCCCTGCTGAAGCTCGGCGTCGTGCCGGTGGTCAACGAAAACGACACCGTCGCCACGGAAGAGATCCGCTACGGCGACAACGACCGGCTGGCGGCGCGCACGGCCCAGCTGGTCCGGGCGGACCTGCTGATCCTGCTCTCGGACGTCGATGGTCTGTACACGGCCGATCCGCGTCGCGATCCGGCGGCCCGGCACCTGCCGATCATCGAGAGCCTCGGGCCCGAAATCCTCGCCATGGCGGGCGGGGCCAATGCCGACGCCGCCGTGGGCACCGGCGGCATGGCGACCAAGCTGGAGGCGGCGCGCATCGCCCGGTCGGCCGGGTGCGCGACCCTGATCGTCTCGGGACTGGAGGCGCGGCCGCTGAGTGCGGTCGCCGCAGGCGCACGCGCCAGCCTGATCACCGCGACCGCCACACCCCTGCAAGCCTACAAGGCCTGGATCGCGGGCAGTCTGGAACCGGCAGGGGCGCTGACCGTCGACGACGGCGCGTCCCAGGCGCTGGCGAGCGGACGCAGCCTCCTCGCCTCAGGCGTCAAACACGTCGAGGGCCGGTTCGACCGGGGCGACTGCGTGCGCGTGATCGGGGCCGATGGCGGGGTGCTGGGCGTGGGGCTGGCTGCCTATGCCGCCGACGAGATGGACCGGATCCGGGGCCATCACTCCGGCGAGATCGAGGATCTGGTCGGCTACAAGGGACCGGGCGTGGCCATCCACCGCGACGACCTGGTGCTGCACAGATGAGCGATCTGGACATGGCGATGCGCGTGCGTGGACGGCGCGCACGGGCGGCGGCGGACGCTGTGCGACTGGCCCCGGCCGACACGCGGTCGGCGGCCCTGAGGGCCATATCGATGGCACTGAGGGCGCGAGCCGACGACATCCTGACGGCCAACGCCCGCGATATCGACCGGGCCCGGACGAATGGCATGGCCGAGGCGCAGATCGACCGGCTGGCCCTGAATCCCGCGCGCATCGAGGCCATGGCGACGGCGGTCGCCGAGGTCGCGACCTTTCCCGATCCGCTGGGCGTCGAGACCGTACGCTGGACCCGGCCGAACGGTCTCGACTTCGCCCGGGTGCGGACGCCGATCGGGGTGCTGGCCATCATCTACGAGAGCCGGCCCAATGTGACGGCCGATGCGGCGGCCCTGTGCATCCGTTCGGGCAATGTCGCCATCCTGCGCTGCGGGTCTGACTGTCTCAACAGTTCGCTGGCCATCCATGCAGCGGTTGTCGCGGGGCTCGCGGCGGCGGGATTGCCCGCGGACGCGGTTCAGTTGGTCGATACGCCAGACCGGGCGGCGGTGGGCGCGCTCCTGACGGGGCTGGAAGGCGCCATCGACCTCCTGATTCCGCGCGGCGGCAAGAGCCTGGTCGCCCGGGTGCAAGCCGAGGCGCGGGTTCCGGTGCTGGGCCATCTGGAGGGGATCAACCACACCTATCTGCACGTTTCGGCGGAGGTGGGGATGGCGCGCGACGTCGTGGTCAACGCCAAGATGCGGCGGGTGTCCGTGTGCGGATCGACGGAAACCCTGCTGGTTGATCGGGCGGGCGCGGCGCGGCTGTTGCCGCCGGTGGCCGAGGCGCTGATCGCAGCCGGTTGCGAGCTGCGAGGCGATGCGGAGGCCAGGGCGCTTGTGCCGCAGATGCGCTCTGCGACCGACGACGACTGGGGGCATGAATTCCTGGCGCCGATCCTGGCGGTCAGGATCGTCGAGGGGACGGACGCGGCGATCGAGCATATCCACACCCATGGCTCTGGCCATACCGACGCGATCGTGGCCGGGGACGAGGCGGCGGCGGCCGAATTCCTGAACCGCGTCGACAGCGCCATCGTGCTGTGGAACGCCTCGACCCAGTTCGCGGACGGGGGCGAGTTCGGCTTCGGCGGAGAGATCGGCATCTCGACCTCGCGCCTGCATGCGCGCGGGCCGGTCGGCGCCGAACAGCTGACCAGCTACAAATACGTTGTGCGCGGGACCGGCCAGACCCGACCCTAGCCGATGGTCAGGTCCAGCGGTCGCGAGGCGTGCAGACGACCCCCGCCGAGATCGAGCACCATCCGACGCCCCGCGAAGGCCTCCATCCCGACCAGGGCGGCGGGGAAGCCGGGCAGGGGCACGTCGGCATAGATGGGCGTGTCGGCGTCGCGATAGATCTGGTCGCCGACGGTGATGGTCCGTGACCGGACGATCTGCGAGTCGATCGACCCGCCGAGGACAATACTGCTCCCACGCTGCGACGGCCGACCGTCCAGCAGGCCCGCGCCCTCCGCCGCCTCTCGCGACAGGGCCAGCAGGGCCGAGGCGCCGGTATCGACCACGGCCTGGATCGTCGCGCCCTCGACGGTCACCTCGGTCGTCAGGGCGCCGCTCGCCTTCGACACCGGGATGGCGGCGACGTTGGTCGGCAGGACGTGGCCCTCACGCGGCAGGAACCGCATGCGGCGTTCCTCGGTGTCCAATTCCAGCACCGTCTCGCCCAGCAGGTCCTGACCGAGGATCAGCGGAGCCGAGAGGCCTTCGCCGACCGCCAGCGGCCCCAACGACAGGATGGCGGTGCGGAGCGCCTCGATCCGCATCGCACCGACCGCCACGTCCAGTGTCACCCCCCGCCCCATCTGGGCGCCGCCGCCGACTCCATAGGCGACCAGTGGAATATCGAAGGCCTGGGTCAGGCCCAGCCGCTGGAACAGGCTGCGGTCGATGACGGAATACTGGGCCCCGGAATCAACCAGGGCGCGGACCGGCTGGCCCGCGACGGTCACCCGTACGGTAGGCACCGAGGCGCGCCGTTCGTCATAGGGCAGCCAGCCGCTGTTTCCCTCCGGTCCGAAGGCGACGCCGGGATCGCGCCACAGCACATGGTCCCTCAGCCACCACGCCCCGCCGAGACCGGCGGCGACGAGCACGGCGCGGGTCAGGAGGGCGCGGCGATTCATTCCTTGACAGTGGGGACGGGTTGCGGCGCTGTCGAGGCGCGACGGCGTCGCAATTCTCCTTCAGCGTCGCCGGAGGACGGTGCCCGGCCGACTCGGGAATTCAGAGTCCAGATCGTCCCTAGAGTCCAGCCGGCCCGGTCTTGAAAACCCCGTCCGAAGCGTCCGATGCGTTCGAAGCGTTCGAAGCGTTCGCCCACGATGTTCCTCTCCGCGCGAAAGGGATCAGTATGGGGCCGTTTCAGGGGGTGATGGGTAAAAGGGCTCTCGTTAGACGCGGGTATTGATTTCAAGGGCCGATTCCGACGATCCGTTGATGGGTATGGGCTGTTTTCCCTCTCCCGGTGGGAGTGGGCTTGAGGCTCGCAGAGCGTTGGCGATGCATCTTGGCCGAAAGGGTGAGGGGCGTGCCCCCACCGGTTAGCGCCAGCCCCTCACCCTTTCGCGTTTCCAATCGCTGCGCTCCTGGACGCTCAAGCCCTCTCCCGCCGGGAGAGGGAAGCAGGCCCCTTCCTCACACCTCGAACCGCACGCCCTGGGCCAGCGGCAGGGCGGCGGAGAAATTCACGGTCTGGGTCTGGCGGCGCATATAGGCCTTCCAGGCGTCGGAGCCGGACTCACGGCCGCCGCCGGTCTCCTTCTCGCCGCCGAAGGCCCCGCCGATCTCGGCGCCCGAAGGGCCGATGTTGACGTTGGCTATGCCGCAGTCCGAGCCCCAGGCGGAGAGGAAGGCCTCGGCCTCGCGCACGCTGTCGGTGAAGACGCAGCTCGACAACCCTTGCGGCACCGCATTCTGCATCGCCACGGCCTCGTCGAACTCACGCCAGGTCAGGACGTAGAGGATGGGGGCGAAGGTCTCATGCTGCACCACCGCGCTCTGGGCCGGCATGCGGACGATGGCGGGGCGGACATAGGCGCCATCGCGGGTTCCGCCGACGACGATCTGACCGCCCTGCTCCAAGGCTTGTTTCAGCGCGGCGTCGAAGCCCTTCGCCGCGTCATCGTCGATCAGCGGTCCGACGAGCACCCCGTCCTCGCGCGGATCGCCGATCGGCAGGGTGGCGTAGGCTCTGGCCAGGCGTTCGATCAGGGCGTCGGCGATATCCTCATGCACGAGCAGGCGACGCAGGGTCGTGCAGCGCTGACCGCAGGTGCCGACGGCGGAGAAGGCGATAGCGCGGACCGCCATGTCCATATCGGCGGACGGCGTGACGATCATGGCGTTGTTGCCGCCCAGTTCCAGCAGCGACCGCCCGAGCCGTCCGGCCACCGTCGTGGCGACGGCCTTGCCCATCCGGGTGGAACCGGTGGCTGAAACGAGCGCCACGCGCGGATCGGCGGCCAGAGCCTCGCCGACCTCGCGACCGCCGACCAGCAGCTGGACCAGACCGACGGGCGCATCGCCGAATCGGGCCAGGGCGCGCTGCATCACCGCATGGGTGGCGATGGCGGTCAGGGGCGTCTTCTCAGACGGCTTCCAGATCACCGGGTCGCCGCAGACCAGCGCCAGCGCCGCGTTCCAGGCCCAGACAGCGACCGGGAAGTTGAAGGCCGAAATCACGACGACCGGGCCTGCAGGCTGCCAGGTCTCGCGCATGTGGTGGCCGGGACGTTCGCTGGGCAGGGTCAGGCCGTAGAGTTGGCGCGAGAGACCGACGGCGAAGTCGCAGATGTCGATCATCTCCTGCACCTCGCCCAGACCCTCGGACGTGACCTTGCCGGCCTCGAGCGTGACCAGCATGGCGAGGTCGTCCTTCGACGCGCGCAGTTCCTCGCCCAGCAGCCGGACCAGCTCGCCGCGACGGGGCGCGGGGATGCGACGCCAGGCGTCAAAAGCGGCGGTGGCGGCGGCCAGGGCGGCCTCGAGCGCGGCGGCGTCGGCGACGCGAACGGGCGCTCCGGTCGAGCCGTCGATGGGCGAGCGGGTGGGCAGGCCGGAGGGATCGAAGGTCGCCTCGGAAACGCTGAGGCGGGTCAGGATGGCGTGGGCGTTCTGGGCTGCGGTCATGTCGGCGGCTTAGCCGCACGACCGGAAAAGCGAAAGGGCCGCCTCCTTTCGGAAGCGGCCCCTCGATCAGCTTGCGATCAGCTTACCAGCGGCGGCCGTCGCGGTCGCGGCGTTCGTCGCGCAGGTTACGCTCGATCCGGTCGAGGCGGTCCTGGAGATCGCGGCGCTCCCAGCGGCTCAGGCCGTCACGGCCGTAGCGCCACGCCAGCCGCTGGTACTCGTCCAGCTGCCAGCGCAGGTTCTGGGCCTCGCGACGGCTGATGCGGCCGTTGTAGGCGGCGCGATCAATACGCTGGGCGAGACGGGCCTGGTCGCCGTTCAGGCCGCCGCCGTTCCAGCCGCCATTGTAGCCGCCGCCGTGGTTCTGGCCGTGGCCGCCGCCACGGTCACCGTGGCCTCGGCCGTAGTCCTGGGCCAGCGTCGGGGTCGCGATCGCGACCGCCGACGCCGCCAGAAGCGAAAGCAGGGCTTTCTTCGTCAGGGCGGTCGTCATGATCTTCTTCCTTCATCTGGCCCGGGGTGGGCTGCGAGGTGAAGAAAACCACTCTAAAGCTGACACGCATCTGAGCCGGCTGTTGTGTAACAGACAGGTTGATGAACGGCCACGCTTGATGCCCGCGCTGAACGCGTCGGTCTGGTAGGTTCAGCGCGCGGCGGACTGAATTCCGTCGCATCTTCATCCCTGCTTCACCCTCTTGCGAAACCGGGCGTCAAGGGCTGATCCCGCAGGGTGGAGCGGAACGGGTGAGGACGACCATGGCGCGTGCGCAATTCCAGAAGGGCCAGAAGGTCTGGGTCGAGTGCGTGGGCGCGTGGGCCCAGATCGAAAAGGTCCAGCCCGTCTGGGCCAAAGGCTTCGAAGAACCGGTCAAGGTCACTTACGACGTCGGCCTCGGCCGCGAGTTCCAGGCCTCCGAACTGATGCTGCCGGCCGAGGACGAGGCCGGCGGCGCCCTGGGCGCATGGCGCATGCTGCGGGCGCGCAACAAGTGGCAGCTGGCCGAAGACGTGCCGCACCACCCCTATCCCGGCACCTATCCCGTCGTGGTCACCGATCCGGCGGACTGGGGCGGCTGGCGCGTGCCGGGCGCCGAGTACGACCGCGATCCGCAGCGGATCGAATTCCAGGCCCGCCTGATCGCCGCCGCGCCGCGCCTGATGGATCTGGCGCAAAAGCTGGTCGACACGGTCGCCGAAAGTCCTGAGGACGCCCCGCCGGAGACCCTGGCCCTGGCCCGTCAGGCGCGCGAGGTCCTCAAGTCCGTGACCGAGGCCCTGGCCCCCGCGCCCGAGGCCACCGCGCCCGCTGTTCGCGCGCACGCCGCCTAGAATACTTTCGTTAACCAAACCTCGACAGGATTCAGCGACGCAGCCTAGATTCCGAGCCGTCGTCGAATCGCCCAGCGCCTGACCCTGCCGCCCCGGCGGGGACCGCAGCGATCATGTCCGGGAGAGCGCCTTGCGGGGCACAGAGCGCCGCATTCAGCAGCCGGGGCGACGGTCGCAGGACCGTCCCGAAGGCTTGCCGACCTGGGGCCGGGTGCTGGTTCTCGCCCTCACGCTCGGCCTCGCCATCTATGTCGTCCTGTTCGCGCGGGAGAGTACGCGCCCCGCGCGCGAGGCGGCGGTGCTGAAGGCCGAGGTGCTGCATCGCGACTCCGACCTGGGAGCCGCACTGCTGGACGCCAAACTGGCCAGGGCCCACCTCGGGTTAAACGTTGCCGCCGAGGCCCTGAGAACGAATCCGAAACGTCCGCTGGATGCTCTGGAAGCCGCCCGGGCCGCCGCCCCGGCCAGTGCCTTCGCCGTGATCGACGCCGGCGGTGTCGCCACCGCGGCCGTCGGCGCGAGCCCGGCCGAGTTTCGCCCGCTGGCGGCCTCCGGGTCCACTGGGCCTCGGGCGACCCTCGATCGCTTCGCCCTTCTGTCGTTCGCCCCAGGGACCGGGGGTCTGGTGGCCCGCACGCCCGTCGCCGGCGCGACCGGCGAGCGCACCCTCGTCGTCTCGCCGACGGAGGGGCTCATCGCGGGCGCTGCCGGCACCTCACTGAAAGAGCGACTGGGCCTCGAGCTGTCGGCCCTGACCGCCTCGCAGACCGTCGTTCACGGTTCGCCCAGACCGAACGAAGCGGTACGGGCCACGGCATCCCCTGTGGGCGACACCGGCCTCAGCGTCGTCGCCTGGCGGCCGGACTCGACCGGGGCCGCCGCCATCATCAGCGACCTGTGGCTGTTGATCGCGCCGCTCGGCCTGGGGGTCCTGGTGCTGGGCCTCGCCTTGCTTCAGCGCTGGCGACAGGCGCGCGCGTCCAAGGCCTGGGCAGAGACGGAACATCGTTTCCGCGTCGCCGTCGAGGCGGCGCGTTGCGGCGTCTGGGAATGGGATCTGAACGCCGGCGAACTCGTGGTGTCGGACTTCATGGCGGAGTTGCTGGGCCTTCCCGCCGGCGGCGCGGTCAAGGCCGAGGACGTGATGGAGCGAATTCACCCTCGCTATCGCGATCTGGTCGAACACGCCCTGCGTCAGGCCGCGACCTTCGGCGCCTTCGAGGTGACCTTCCCCGTACCGCTGGCGACCGGCGGAGCCCGCTGGATCGACGCGCGCGGCCAGGCGCGCGGGTCGCGCGGCGAGGACGGCTTCAGCATCATCCTGGGCGTCGCCCTGGACATCACCGAGGCTCGCCGCGCCAAGGCCCAGGCCCAGGCCGCCGAGAACCGGCTGCGCGACGGCATCGAGAGCGTCTCTGACGCCTTCGTCCTGTTCGACAAGCACGGCCGGCTGATCCTGTGGAATCAGGCCTTCAAGGACGCATTCGGCTTCGCCGACGAGGCGGTGCGCAAGGGCGCCATGAAGGACGAGCTGAACCGTATCGCCGCCCTCGCCATCAAGGAGGAACGCCCCTCCGCCGAGGGTCGCGCCGGCGCTCGCGAGGTCGAACTGCATGACGGCCGGGTGCTGCAGCTGTCCGAGCGGTTCACCGGCGACGGCGGCACGGTCGTCACCGCCGCCGACGTGACCGCCATCCGACGCCAGGAACTGGAGCGCCAGCGCGCCGCCGACAGTCTGCGGATCACCGTCGACCAGTTGGAGTCCAGCCAGGAGAAACTCAGCCTCCTGGCGCGAAAATACGAGATCGCCATGACGCGGGCCGAGGCCGCCAACCAGGCCAAGTCCGAGTTCCTGGCCAACATGTCCCACGAACTGCGCACGCCGCTGAACGCGATCAACGGCTTCTCGGAGATCATGGCCGGCGAGATGTTCGGGCCGCTGGGGGACGCCAGATACAAGGGCTACGCCGCCGACATCCTGAAGTCCGGCCAGCACCTGCTCAGCCTGATCAACGATATCCTCGACATGGCCAAGATCGAGGCGGGCAAGATGACCCTGCACTACGAGCCCGTGTCCCTGACCGAAATCTGCGAGGACGCCATAAGGCTGATGCGCGGGAAGGCGCAGGACTCGGGCCTGATCCTGTCGCTGCAGGCGCATGATCTGCCCGAGATCGACGCCGACTATCGCGGACTGAAACAGGTGATGCTCAACCTGATCTCCAATGCGGTGAAGTTCACGCCGGAGGGCGGCGAGATCACCGTGTCGCTGGACACCCTGAACGCGGACCGGGTGCGGATCTCGGTGACAGACACCGGCATCGGCATCGCGGCCGAGGACCTGAAACGCCTGGCCCATCCCTTCGAACAGGTCGAGGGGCAGCATTCCAAGACGACACAAGGGACCGGCCTCGGCCTGTCCCTGACCAAGGCCCTGATCGAGCTCCACCAGGGGCAGATGCTGATGGAAAGCGAGCCCGGCGTCGGCACCACGGTCAGCTTCGACATCCCGATCAAACGCCCCGGCGCGCCGGTCGAACATATCCGGGCTCAAGCCGCCTGAGACTGCTCATTGGACTCTAGCGCGGCGCGGGCTTGGTCCCCTCACGACCCTCGCCGTGACCGCCGTCTCCGCCGCCCTTGCCGCGACGGAGGATCTGGGCGAAGGCGGCGCGTTCGGCCGGCTCCAGCGTGCCGAGGATGGTCAATGTGTCGGCTTCCAGACGCCGGCGACCGCGAATCTCGGCCGCGCGGGACTGGTCCAGCAGTCGTTCCACGAGCACCGGATCATAGGGCTCGGCGGCGGCGGCGGCGATCGCCTGCCGACGCGCCGCGCGGGCCTGCTGGAAGTCGGGCCGGGCGGCGAGGCCGGCGTCCCGCAACGCCTGACGCACACGGCCGCGAACCTCGGGATCGAGCGCAGCGACCAGCTCGCGCGGCGAGGCGCGATACTCGTCCCCCGCCTTGCCGTCCATACGGCGTTCGATTCGATCCTGTCCCGTCAGGGCCGTGTAGGCGGCGGTCGCGGCAAACAGGTTCACCGCGACCGAGGCGGCCAGGGCGACGCCGAGAACGATGGCGAGGGTGCGCATGTTCATCCCAGCACCTCGGTCTCGTCGAAGCTCAACATGGCCTGGTCGAGCACGGCGTCGGCCTGGCTCTGCGCCGCCAGATGGCCGCCCAGATTGGCGCCGTAGACCACGCCTGCGCAGGCCGCGGCGGCCCAGCTCGCCCCCCCGATCCAAAGCAGCTTGCGTAGCGAAGGCCAACCGGCGCGCGCCTTCAGGTTCGCCGCTACGGCCGAGGCAAGGACACGATCCCGCAGATCCATGGACACGGCCGGATTGGGGGATGCGAAAAGGGCGGCGTCGGTCTGGCGCGCGTCGAACAGCGCACGTCCGGCCTCGAGCGGATGGGTTTCGATCCATGCGCGCGCGGCGTCGCGCACGCTCTCGGGCCAGCGACGGACATCGCCCCCATAGGCTGCGGCCAGTTCGCCGATGCGCGTCTCGTCCATGCCCTCGCGGGTCATCGTAGTGCTCCTTCGACCGCCGGCTCCGCGCCGGGGGCCAGATGCGCCAGCGTCTGCCTCAGGGTCCTGCGACCCCGCGACAGCAGGCTTTCCAGCGCCTCGATACTGACCGACATCAGGCCGGCGGCCTCGATATTGGTCAGTTCCTGATAATGACACAGCACAATGGCCTCGCGCTGGCGCTGCGGCAGGGCGATCAGGGCCCGATCCACCTGCGCGCCCAGCTGGGCCGTCATGATCCCGCGATCCGGGGCTGGCCCCTCGTCGGGCCGATCCGGAGAAATCCCGGTCGGAACCTCGCGTCGCCGACGCAGCCGATCGTAGCAGAGGTTAAGCGCCACCCGGTGCAGCCAGGTGTCGAACTTCGCCTTGCCCGGCGTCCAGCGCGGCGCCTGTTTCCAGGCTCTAAGCAGGGCTTCCTGCGCCACGTCCTCGGCCTCGGCAGGGTCGCCCAGAATCCGCTGCGCCAAGGCCAGCATGCGCGGGAGTTTCCGCGCCACCATGGCCTGAATGGCCGCCGGGTCGCCCTGACCCACGCGGCGCACCAGTTCCTCGTCGGGGTCGGCGACAGAGGCCAAACGGTCCCTTTCCGGGCGAGCAGACAGGCGGGCGAAGGGGCGGGACGGCCAGGGAAGTGCGACCGTCCCCACCCTCTTACTCCGAAGCGGGCGCCGAAGGCGACGCCCGGCGCGCGGCGCGACGCTCGTGGCGCTGCTCGCGCATGGCCTGGCGGGCCGCCGTGCGTTCCTCGGCCGTGATGAAGCCGTCATGGTTGGCGTCGACCCGGTCGAACCGGGCCGTCAGACGGGTCTGGACATCGGCGATGGCCAAGGGACCGCGCGCCTCGGAGCCACTACCCCGTGCGCCGCCGTGCCCCCGACCGCCGCGATGGCCGCGCATGCCGTGACGGGCCCCACCCTCTGCGCGGTCGCCGCGCATCTGGCGGGCAGCGGTGAACTCCTCGCGGCTGACGGCGCCATTGCCGTCCGTGTCGAGCGTCTCGAAGCGGGCGGAGACGCGCTGGTTTCGGCGCGTGTCCATGCCCGACCGGCGCTCCTCGGCGCTGATCGAACCGTCGCGGTTGGCGTCGATGGCGGTCAGGCCGGCGATCCGGCCGTCGACGAACTCGGCACGGCTGATCCGGCCGTCGCCGTCGGCGTCGCCACCGGCGCCCCGCGTCTGCGCCTGCTGGGCCATAGCAGCGCCGGCAGTCAGGACGGCCAGAGCGGCGGCGCCGGCGGCCAGGGTGGATTTCCTCATCTGTTCGTCTCCGAAAAGGACGGCCGCGCAAGCGTCCGCAAGACCCCCGTTTGAAACTGTAACGGGCCAGTCCGGACTATCCGTCGCTCCGGGAGGGCAGCACCGTCTCGAACGCCCCCCGCGCGGCCTTGCGCACGCGCTCCAGCCGGAGGCGCAGGGCCGGGAAGTCCGCCTCCCCCGCCGCCTCGGCGAGGCGGGTCCGGAAGGTTTCCGACTCGGCCTCCGGATCGCCCTTGTCGTCAAAGGCGCAGGCGAGGAGCTGCGCAAGAGCCTGGTGCAGGACCCAGGCGTCCTTCAGCGGCGGATCCCTTTCCAGCTGATCCAGGATCGAGACGCTCAGACGTCCACCCTCGGCGGCCGTCTGCAACTGGCGGAACTGGCCAACGAACTCGGCGTCGACCAGCCCGCCGGGCACCAGCTTCAGGTCCCAGAAGCCCCTGGCCGGCCGCTCCCGGTCCATCAGGTCGCGCATGGCCCGCACGTCGCCGGCCGTGTCCACTCCGGGTCGCGGACGGCACAGCGCCGCCTCGATGGCCGCCGTCACCTCGGCGCCGAACCCCGGCTCGCTGGCCCAGGCGACGCGAGCCCGGGTCAGGGCCATGAATTCCCAGGTCGCAGCCTCGTCTGAATAATAGGTCTGGAACCCCGACAGCGGCACCGCCACGGGCCCCTTCGACCCTGAGGGCCTGAGCCGCATATCGACCTCGTAGAGCCCCCCCTCGGCCGTATGCGCCGACAGGGCCGAGATCAGTCTCTGGGTGAAGCGGACGTAGAAGACGTCAGGCGACCAACCCTTGGTGGCGGACACGGCGTCCGACGGCGCGCCGTATACGGTCATCAGGTCGAGGTCCGATCCCGCGGTCATCTCCCCGGACCCGGCCTTGCCCAGGGCGATGACAGCCACCGCGCCCGGCATCGCTCCGCCCAGCCGCTCGGTTTCCGTCAGGGCCGCCGATGACAGGGTGCGCATCACTGCGTCGGCGAGGTTGGTGAATCCCATGCCCGCCGCTTGCGGCCCCACCCGACCACTGAGGGTCTGCATGCCGATGCGGAAGGCCTGTTCGCGATGCAGGCGACGCACGGCGTTCATCGCCCCTTCGAAATCCCCGGCGGCGGTCGCCTCCTCCGCCATCTGATCGAAGAGGCCGGTGTTGACGCCGAGTTCGGTGTCGAACCGTGCGTCGAGCATCGAGTCCAGCGCCGCCGGATAGCGGCCGAGGGTCCGCGCCAGTCGAGGGGCGAAGGCCATGACGCCGACGATCCGCTTGAACAACTCGGGCTGGTTCAGGAACAGGGCCTGGACCTGAACCCCCGCCGACAAGCCCGCGAAGAAGACCGAGAACCGCTTGAAGGCGGCATCGGCCGCGCCGGTGCGGGCGAGGGCGGTCAGCAGGCGGGGGGCCAGTCGGGTGAACAGCTCGCGTCCCCGCACCGAACGCGTCGCCGGGATGCGGCCGTGGTGCCAGGAGCGGATGGTATCGGCGACCGCACCCGGATCGGAAAAGCCCATCCGTTCCAGGGTCGCCAGGGTCTCCGGGTCGTTGTCGACGCCGGTGAAGACGAGACTGCCGAACAGTGACGACAGCTCTTCCTCGCCCTCGAACAGGGCGCCGTAGCGACGGTTCACGCCGATCAGCACGGCCTCGACCCCGGCATCGAACGCAGCCAGGTCGCCCTGCCCCGCCAGGGCCGCGACGGCCGCGCGGCGCGCCGGATCGGCAGGCAGGATATGGGTCTGCTCGTCTTCGAGCATCTGCACCCGATGCTCGAGGCCCCGCAGTTCGACATAGGCCCCGGTCATCTCGGCGGCGACCTCGGCGGGCAGGTGCCCTTTCGCGACCAGGGCGGCGAGCGCATCGACCGTCCGTGAACTGCGCAGCGACGAATCGCGGCCGCCGAGGATTAGCTGCTGGGTCTGGGCGTAGAACTCGATCTCGCGAATGCCGCCGCGCCCCAGCTTCAGATTGGCGCCCGCCGCCTCCATCGCCTCGCCGGTCTTGTGGACGTGGATCTGGCGTTTGATCGACTGGATGTCGAGCACGGCCTGATAGTCGAGGCTGCGACGCCAGACGAAGGGGACCAGCGCCTTGAGGAACTCGGTCGCCGCACCGAAATCGCCGCAGATGGCGCGGGCCTTGATGAAGGCCGCCCGCTCCCAATTCTGACCGACGCTCTCGTAGTAATCCAGCGCCATGGGCACGGTGACGACCGGCGGGGTCGAGGAGGGATCTGGACGCAGCCGCAGATCGACGCGGAAGACATAGCCGTCGGCGGTGCGCTCGGACAGCAGGGACGCCACCCCCTGCGCCACCCGGTTCATCAGGCCTTGCGCCTCTGTGCCCTCGGCCAGCACCGGGGCCAGACGTTCGGGATCGAAGAACAGGCTGAGGTCGATGTCGGAGGAATAGTTCAGCTCGAACGCGCCGTGCTTGCCCATGGCGAGGCCGAACAGGCCGGGAATGGGGCCGCGTGTGTCGTCGGCTGCGGTCAGGAGCTTGCCGCGTCGACGCAGATCCTCGGCCACGCCGGACAGGGCCGCCCGCGAGGCGACATCGGCGAACTTGCTCAGCGCGCCGGTGACCTGATCCAGATCCCAGACCCCGCCGAGATCGGCCAGGGCCGTCAGAAGATGCAGTTCCGCCTTCAACCCCCGCAACGGCGAGCGCATGTCGTCCGCTCCGCCGGTCAAGGCGATGGTGCGCGCGGCGATATCGTCAAGCCGAACCTCGGGCGCATCGGTCAGGATCGCGTGCAGCATCTCCGGCCACCGTCGCGCCAGACCGAACAGATAGGGCGAGGCGGCGAACACGGGCTGTAACGCCGGCCAGACAGTGTCCAGCAGCGTGCCCCAGCCGCCCTCCGCCGCGCTGCCGGACAACCGTTCGTGGGCACGGGCGGCCGCCTCCGCATCGGCCACCGGCCCGCAGGCCGCCAGTCGTTCGCCAAGGGGAGCCGAACTCATTCCTCGCTCGCGGGCGGCAGGACCAAGGCGACGCGCAGGCCCGGCCCGGACTCGCCATAGGCGCCGGGGCCCTCATCCAGCTGGATGCGGCCCATGTGCGCCTCCATGACTGCGCCCACCAGAGACAGGCCCAGGCCGGAGCCCGCCTCGGTGCGACTGTTGTCGAGGCGGACGAACCGCTCGATGACCCGGCCGCGATCCTCTTCCGGCACCCCCGGCCCGGTGTCGGTGACCGAGAATTCAATCTCGCCCGAGGACCGCCGGCGCGCGCGCAGCATGACCGCCCCGCCGACAGGCGTGTATTTGATGGCGTTGTCAATGACATTGGCCAGGGCCTGGGCCAGGAACGGCCGGGCGCCCTCGATCATCAGGCCGCGCTCGATCTCGGCCGAGAAGTCGAGCCCCTTGTCCTCGGCCGCCGGCTCGTACAGCTCGGCCATGTCGGCGGCCAGTTCGGCGGCGTCGAACACCGCAGCATCGGGTACGCGCCCGGCCGCGGCCTGAAGTCGGGCGATGGCGAGCACGGTGTTGAAGGTCTTGAGCAGGGTGTCGGCCTCGTCCAGCGCGACCTGAAGCGCGTCGACGCCGTCGACCCGCCCGCTCTCGGCGTCGATCAGGGCGACCTCCAGCCTGGCTCGCATGCGCGTCAGCGGCGACCTCAAATCGTGGGCGATGGCGTCGCCGGCGTGACGGATCGAGGCCATGGAGGCCTCCAGCCGGTCCAGCATTCCGTTCAGCCCCTGGCCCAGCTCGTCCAGTTCGTCGCCGGACCCCCGCACCGCCACCCGCGCTTTCAGGTCGCCGTCCTGCACGGAGCCGACGACGGCGTTCAGCCGACCCATGGAGCGTTCCAGATTGCGGCTGATCAGCAGACCTCCGCCGAGGCCGAGCAGCAGGACCATACCCATGGCCATCCACAGCGCCTGGGTCAGCCGGCCCAGATAGGCCTCGGTATCGCCCAGGGATTCCCCGACGATCAGCCCCTCGCCGCCCGCCAGCCGCACCTGGACGGCCCTCACCTGGGGCCGGATCACCCGACCGTCCGGATCGGTGTCGGTGATGGTGAAGGTGGTCCATTCCTCCGCACCCGGAGCCGCGTCGAACGGTGACACGTTGAGACTGCCGGTGCCGCGGGTCCCGTCCTTGTCGATCAGCTGGTAGACATAGGCGCTACGAGTCAGAGTCCTGTCGATCAGCGCGACATTCAGCGCATCGAGACCGCGGCTGTCATAGACGCCACGCAGGGTCTGCAACTCGCCCCGCACGTCGGCCTCTGCCCGCGCCTGGGCCTCCGAAGCCGAGGCGACATAGACATAGGCCAGGATGGCGCTGGCCGCCGCCGCGAACAGCGCGAGGAACAGCAGCGTCAGCCGGAAGGGCGTGCGGCGGAAGAGGGAGGGGAGACGCATCAGGGAACTATTCTCCCTCCCCCTGCGGGGGAGGGTGGTCGGAGCGAAGCGGAGACCGGGTGGGGGCGGCAAGGCAGGCCGCACGCACCTCGTCGATCACATCGTTGAGCCGATCTCGCACCATCAGATTATCGTAGCGCAAAGTCAGCAGGCCTTCTCTGGCGAAAACAGCGTCTCGAACACGATCCTGACGCTGACGATCCTCGTTGTGATGTGAGCTCCCATCCACCTCGACGATCACCCCCCGCGCCCAGCAAAAGAAATCGAGATAGTAGCCCCGCATCGGACACTGCCGTCGAAAATGCAGACCTTCGGCTCGAAGCGAACGAAGGGCGACCCACAGACGAGCTTCCGCCGGTGTCAGGGCCTTCCGCATCTCGCGCGCCCGAGCGATGATCGCCATGTCGCCTGGCCCTCCCCACCCGGCCGCTTCGCGGCCACCCTCCCCCGAGGGGGAGGGAGAAAGCATTTCGGCTTAAGCCTCCAGCCGATACCCCGCCCCGCGCACCGTCTGCAGCATCGGCTTGTCGAAGCCCTTGTCGATCTTGGAGCGCAGGCGGCTGATGTGGACGTCGATGACATTGGTCTGGGGGTCGAAATGGTATTCCCACACCTTCTCCAGCAGCATGGTGCGGGTCACCGACTGGCCGGCGTGGCGCATCAGGAACTCCAGCAGCTGGAACTCGCGCGGCTGCAGGTCGATCTCCGAGGCCCCGCGATGCACGGTGCGGGCGATCAGGTTCATCTCCAGGTCGCCGACCTTGAGGACGGTCTGGACCCCGCCGGTCTCGCGCCGGCGCGACAGGGCCTCGACCCGGGCGATCAGTTCGGCGAAGGCGTAGGGCTTGACCAGATAGTCGTCGCCGCCGGCCTTCAGGCCCATGACGCGATCCTCGACCTCGCCCATGGCGGACAGGAACAGGACCGGCGTCTGGTCGCCGTCCTTGCGCAAAGTCTCGACCATGCCGATGCCGTCCAGGCGGGGCATCATCCGGTCGACCACATAGACGTCGTAGTCGCCCTTCTGCGCCTCCAGCAGCCCATAGGCGCCGTCGATGGCGTGACTGGCCACGTGACCCGCCTCGGCCAGACCGCGCACCATCGCCTGGGCCGCCTCGGCGTCGTCCTCGACCACAAGAATTTTCACAGGCCAGCCCCTCCGGAATCACAATCGCCGCCGACGGTAACCCATCGGCGGCGACTTAGGGAGTTAAGGCTTGTTCAGGCTGCGGACTACTCTGCGGCGGCGGCGGGCGTCGTCAGCGGCAGAACGACCGGGCGGTTGCCGTTCGACGTGCGGACCAGCAACACGATGCCCTCGCGACCCGCTTCCCTGACGCGCGCGATGGCGGCACGCAGATCGGCGGCGGTCCGAACCGGCCGCTGGTCCGCCAGAACGATGACCATGCCCGGCTCGAAGCCCATCCGACCCGCACGTGACGTCGGAGCGGCGGCGGTGATCACCAGACCGTTCAGCGTATCAGGCAGGCTGAAGCGGCTGCGCAGGGCCTCGCTTACCGGCGTGACGGTCATGCCTTCGACCACCTCGCCAGCGCTCGGGGCGGGGCGATCGGGGGCGCTTTCGGGCTCGCCCGAGTTCGCACCATTCTGTGCCGCCTGGATATCGGCCGGGCGCGTCCCTGAGCGGACGTTGATAACCTGATTCCGGCCCTCGCGAATGATCTCCAGGCGCAGGTTGTCGCCCGGAGCGGCCTGACCGACCGCACGGGTCAGCTCGGTCGATGAGGTGATCTTGCGCCCGTTAAGCGAGGTGACGATGTCGCCGATCTGCAGGCCGGCGCGATCGGCCGGGGCTCCGGCGGTGACGTCGACGATGTAGGCCGCCTCGAAATCGGCGGGGAATCCGTAGGCGGTGCGCTCATCATCAGTGATGGTGCTGATCGTAGCGCCCAGATAGCCCCGCTCGATGGCGCGACCGCTCATCAGACGATCCGTGACCGTCTTGGCGATGGAGGCCGGGATGGCGAAGCCGATGCCGACCGAGCCGCCCGTCGGAGAGAAGATCGCCGAGTTCACGCCGATCACCCGTCCATAGATGTCGAAGGTCGGGCCGCCCGAGTTGCCGCGGTTGATGGCGGCGTCGATCTGCAGATAGTCGGTGTAGGGCGTCGAACTGTCGCCGATCTCGCGGGCGCGGGCCGAGACGATGCCGGCCGTGGCCGTTCCGCCCAGGCTGAAGGGGTTGCCGACGGCAAGCACCCAGTCGCCGACGCGCGGCTCCGCGGCCTCCTCGAAGCTGACGAAGTTGAAGCCCGAGCCCTCGACCTTGACCACCGCCAGGTCGGTGTCGGCGTCGCGACCGACCAGCCGGGCAGGCAGTTCACGGCCGTCGGACATCCGCACCGTGATCTTCGTCGCATTGGCCACGACGTGGTTGTTGGTGACAATGAAACCGTCGCCCGAGATAAAGAAGCCGGAGCCGGCGCCCTGGGCGGTGGGCGCTTCCTCCTCCTCGCCGGGCTCCTGGGTCTCCGGTGCCTGGAAGCCGAAGCCGGGCAGGCCGGGAATGGGGATCATTCCGCCGCGCGGGCGTTCGATCGGGGTCTCGACGTCGATCTGGACCACGGCGGGCGCCACCTGGTCGAAGATGTCGGCGAAGCTCAGCGGGGCGCCCTGGGGCGGGGCGAAGGCGAGGCCCGAGGCTCCCGCGGAGGGGATCAGTCGGCCGCTCGCCTCTGCGGCATTGGCGCCCGGCCAGTCGATCACGCCTCCGGCAGTCGCGGCGGCGGCGAACACGAGGCCGACGGCGGCCCCCAGGATGAATTCCTTACGCTTCATCATCGGTGTGTTTTCGATCCTTCAATGGGCCCGGCCAGAAGACTGACAGGCGCCCGTTTCGCCTTGTGATATAGGGCTATGGCGACTTTCGCCAACCATTGCGCCATGACCCTTGGTCCGCCTCAACGCCCGTCGTGAGGCGCGGATGCGTCAGGATCGGGGCGAACCGTTTCCCTTTGGAGAAGATCGGCCAGCCGACGTTCCTCATCGGGCGAAAGCAGCGCGGTTTCGACGGCCTTGCGACGCGCGAAAACGAACAGGGCGAGACCGCCGATCAGCGCCAGCAGGGCGGGTCCGAACCACAGCAGCCAGGTCCCGGTCCGCACCGGCGGGGTGAACAGGACATAGTCGCCGTAGCGGCGCACGAGATCGTCCCTGACCGCCTGGTCCGTGGCGCCCGTGGCGATCTGCTCACGGATCAGACGGCGCATGTCACCGGCGATCCCGGCCGGGCTGTCGGCGATGGATTCGTGCTGGCAGACGACGCAGCGCACGACCTCGAAAATCGCCTGGGCGCGGGCTTCCTGACCCGGCGAGGCCAGCGGCCGGTCCGGCGGGGCGGCGGGTTCCTGGGCGAGGGCGGGGCCGGACAGGGTCAGGGCTGCCAGCAATATGACCAATACAAATCCGAGCATCCCCGCGAAGGCGGGGATCCAGTGCTTTGGGCGATCAGCGGCGCCGAGCGCGCGTTGCCCGTGAACCGAGACGCCGCAGTCTTGGCTAAAACCTGGGTCCCCGCCTTCGAGGGGATGCACGGAAGAATGGGAGCTCATGCAGCCACCCGCCTGCGCCCGCCCACCGCCAGCCTCAGCCGTCGATCGAACAGCGACAGCACCCCTCCCAGCGCCATGACGAACGGCCCGAGGAAAATCAGCCGCGCCCACGGGTTGTAGTAGACCCGAACGGTCCAGGCCTGGGCCGCCTCAGGGGTGCTACGTCGCTCGCCCATGACGACATAGACGTCGTCCAGGCCCCGGAAATCGAGCCCGACCTCGGTCGTCGTCTGCCCCCCGGCGGGGAAGAAACGGCGCTCTGCCGTGACGGTGCTCGGGACGGCGCGGCCATCGGTCGAGGCCACCGTCAGCGTGCCGCGTTCGGCCAGATAGTTGGGGCCCTCGACGATCTCGACCTTGTCGAGCGTCACCACCCAGCGTCCCGCATGGACCTCCCCGCCGATGGGCAGGGGGGCGGCGGCCTCGACCTTGAAGCCGGTCTCGACCACGGCGCCGAGCACGAACAGGCCCAGACCGGCATGAGCGAGCGTCATGCCCCAGGCGCCGAGCGGCAGGCCCCTGGCCCGACGGCCGACCTCCGCCAGCGGAGCCCGGAACAGGCGCACCCGTTCGACCACCTCGGCCAGCGCCCCGAGGATCAGCCAGGCCCCGACGGCCAGACCCGCGGCCGCGAAGGCCTTCCTCGGCTCGAACGCCAGCCAGCCAACGAAGCCGCAGGCGATAGCAAGCGCCGCGGCGAGAGCCAGTCTCTGCATTGCCCCCTTCAGGTCGCCGCGCTTCCAGGCCAGAAGCGGCCCGGCCGGCAGGATCAGGAAGGCCACGGCCATCAACGGCGTGAAGGTCAGGGCGAAATAGGGCGGGCCGACCGAGATGGTGGCGCCCGTCGCCGCCTCCAGGATCAGCGGATAGAGGGTGCCCAGCAGGACCGTCACGGCGGCGACCGTCAGGAACAGGTTGTTCAGCACCAGGGCGCCCTCGCGGCTGACCGGGGCGAACAGCCCGCCGCCCTTCAGCTGGGGCGCGCGCCAGGCGAACAGGGCGAAGGCCGACCCGGCTGTGAAGCCCAGGATGCCCAGCAGCATCAGCCCCCGCTCCGGATCGACCGCGAAGGCGTGCACGGAGGTCAGGACGCCCGATCGCACGAGGAAGGCGCCCAGCATGGAGAAGGTGAAGGCCAGAAGCGCCAGGAACACGGTCCAGCCCGCCAGCGCCCCGCGCCGCTCGGTCACCACCGCACTATGAAGAAGCGCCGTGCCCGCCAGCCACGGCATGAAGCTGGCGTTCTCGACCGGGTCCCAGAACCACCAGCCGCCCCAGCCGAGCTCATAGTAGGCCCAGAAGGCGCCCAGGGTGATCCCGGCCGTCAGGAAGACCCAGCTCGCCAGGGCCCAGGGCCGCACCCAGCGTCCCCATGCGGGCCAGAAGCCGGAAAAGGCCTTGCCCTCGATCAGGGCGGCGACGGCCAGGGAGAAGGTCACCGAGAAACCGACATAGCCCGCGTAGAGCAGGGGCGGATGGATGGCGAGCGCCGGATCCTGCAGCAGAGGATTCAGCGACATGCCCTGGAACGGCGCCGGGTCGATCCGCGCGAACGGGTTGGAGGTGAAAACCGCAAAGGCCAGGAACAGGGCTCCCAGCCCGCCCTGCACCCCGACCGCCGAGGTCTTCAGCCCGAACGGAAGCCCCCTGGCACGCGTCAGGGCCGCGCCGAACCCGGTCATGACCAGGCACCACAGGACCAGCGACCCCTCGTGGCTGCCCCAGGCGGCGGCCACCTTGTAGAGCATCGGCTTGTCGGTGTGGCTGTTGCTGGCGACGTTGGCGACGGAGAAGTCCGACGTCGCAAAGGCGAAGATCAGGGCTCCGAACGCCAGGGCCGTGGCCAGGGCTGCGCCCATCGCCGCGCCTTCTGCTCCGCCGGCCAGCAGGGGACTGCGACGCCAACGGCCGGTCGCCGCCAGACCGGTCTGCAGCACCGACAGCATCAGGGCGAGGATCAGCGCGAAGCCGCCGAATTCGACGATCACAGGGCTTGGCTCTGCACAGGCCGTGCCGTCGATGCGCCGCCCTCAGGCCGCCATTCGCCCTTTTCCTTCAGCCGGTCGGCAACCTCGCGCGGCATGTAGTTCTCGTCGTGCTTCGCCAGAACGGTATCGGCGTGGAACACGCGGTCGGGGCCGAACCGGCCTTGCGCAACGATCCCCTGCCCCTCGCGGAACAGGTCCGGCAGGTCGCCCTCAAAGATCACCTGGCTGGTCGCGGCATTGTCGGTGACGGAGAAGGCGACGATCGTACCGTGTTGCTCGACGCTGCCGGCCTCGACCAGTCCCCCAAGGCGGATGACCCGACCGGCCGGCGCGGCGTCCGCCGTCGCCTCCGACGGCGAGAAGAAATAGGTCACGCTGTCCTGCATGGCCCAAAGCGACAGGCCGACGGCGAGCGCCAACACCGGTGCGGCGGCGGCCACGACCCACAGGCGACGACGCGCTTTCGGTGATTTGGGAAGCCAGCTCATGGGCGGACGACGGGTTCCGGAAACGGAGAGGTTGCGCCGTATAGCGCCTGTACAGTCGGGCTCCAACGGGTCATGCGGCCGCGTCCAGGCGACTGACCAGATCGGTCCGGCGCGGATCGGCCGGATCCAGCACGGCGATCAGGGGCGCCCAGACCTCCCGCGCCTTCGCCACATCGCCCCGGGCTAGAGCCGCTTCACCGACGAAATAGCGCGCGCCCAACTGGTCCGGGTCGAGGGAAAGCGCGCGGGTGAAGGCCGCCTCGGCGTCCACACCGACCTCCCCGTCCTGCGCCCGCACCAGACTTTCGCCCAGACGGGACCAGCTGGTGGCGTCGTTCGCATCCAGCGCCAGAGCCCGACGGAAGGCCGAGGACGCGCCGATGGGATCACCGGCCTCGAACCGGGCCGCGCCCAGCATGATCAGGGCGGTGCGGTTGTCCGGCTCGCGTTCGACCGCCCGGCCGAGCACGGCGGCGATCCGGGGCGCGTCGAGGGTCTCCGGGCTGGAGGCCCATTCGTCGATCCGGCGCTCATAGGGCTGGTCCGGCAGTCCCGGGTCGCCGAAGACGAGATACAGGCCCAGAGTCGCCGCGACCGCCCCGACCAGCCCGACCAGAACGATCGTCCGGTCCCGCCCGCCAACGCGAGGCGCGGCGCCCGGCGACGCGCTCGTCAGCAGCCGTCGTCCCGCCTCGGCCCGTGCGGCGGCCCAGGCGTCCTCGTCCAGCACACCTCGCGATTTGAGGCGATCCAGCTCGGCCAGCTCGGCCGCGCCGGTGTCAGACAGGGGCGGCTCATGGTCCGCGCGGCGCCGGGCCACGCTCAACACCAGCAGCCCGGCCAGCGCCGTGGCGAGTCCGGCCAGGGTCCAGAAAACGATCATCCGCCCTGATTAGCGGATCAGGCGGCCCGGGGCGAGCGCTCCTGCGTCGCAGCGGACGACGGGCGGGCGCCGGCGGCGGCGGCACGGCGGCGGGCGGTGCGGGCCGCGTCGGTCGCCTCGATCAGCAACAGGCATTTGGCCAGGGTCTCGACCAGGGCGAGCGACTTCCGCTGATCCGGCGCATCGCCGGCGTTCACCGCCTCGACGACCTGATCGACATAGACGGTGACCCGCTCGGTCACCGACTGCACCAGCTGATAGCGCAAGGATTCGCAGCCGAAGACCTGGGCCGCCGTGCGGATAGCGCCCAGCAGGGTCAGCAGGACGATCGCGGCCTGAACGGCCTCCAGCGGCGGCGCCTCGGCCTCCAGATCGGGTGCCTGACGGGTCATGCGGCCCGTGGTCTTGACCGCCTTGGACGGCATCAGCCGGTCCAGCGCCTTGTCCAGAGATCGGAGCGACTTGGACAGGGCGCCGTTGATCCGGTCACGGGCCTCCCGCGCCTGCTTGCCCCAGTCCCCCTCGGGATCCAGTTTCAGCGTGGCGTCCAGCTCGCCCAGGGTCTCGGCGCACCAGGCGATGTCGGTGCGCACCCCGGGGCCGGGGTCTGCCTTGGCGCCCGGCTTGTAGGAGGCGATGCGGGTGATGCGAGCCTCGACCTCGGCGATCAGGCGATTGACGAAACCGGCCATTTCCGATTCCGAAAGGAAGCCTTCCTTGGCCGCCGCATGAGACGAATGCACCACCAGCCGCAGGATCAGGGAGGCGTCGCCCAGGTGGGCGAACATGATCTCCAGCATGCGCGGCCCGCCATCGACGGTGATCTCGGCGCAGTCCCGGATCAACAGCCGCAGCTCCGCCAGTTGGTCGCCCGTCGGTCTCAGGATCAGGTCGGGCAGGTTCAGCAGGCCGCGCCGGGCCATGGCCGCCAGGTCAAAGCACAGGGCCAGTTCGTCCAGCCCCTTGATGCGGGCCGCATCGTCGCTGCCGTTCGACGGCCAGACGACCTCCGGCTTGTCGCGCACGGCGGCAGCGGCGGCCACGCAGATGCGGTCGGCGACCGCGCACATCTTCGGATTTTCCTCGATCGGACGATAGTCGTCGAGCGCCAGCAGCAGCTCTGGCTCCACGCTCGAGGCCGCCTTCCACAGGCGAGGCAGCACGCCGGCCGGGAAGGTCAGAGATTCGACACCGTCGGGGCGCCGCTGAAACATCGGCAACAGGGGGGCGAAGGCGATGGCGCGGCGGCGGCGGTCGATGCTTTCGTCAGCCAGCATGATGCTGAGCGCGGCGGCACGCTCTCCGGGCATCTGGGCGACGGCGCCCGAAAGGATCGTCAACACGCGGTCGGGCACACGCTCCAGCATCTGGGCGAGCACTGCACGCTGCGCGACCGAAAGCTCGGCCATGCCACACTCCGTCAACCGCGAAACGGCGGCCAGGAAACACGGTGAAGGCGCGAGGTTAAGATTCCGGAAGCGGAGATTCCGGCCCCGCAGTCTCAGGACTCGGCTGCGGGCAGTTCAAGCACGGCCTTGAGCCCGCCCAGATCGCTGGCCGCCAGCGTCAGCCGGCCGCCATAGGCGCGGGTAAGGTCGTCGACGATGGCCAGTCCCAGACCCGACCCCGGCGCATCCTCGTCCAGACGGGCGCCCCGCTTCAGCATGCCGTCGCGCTGATCGGCCGGGACACCCGGTCCATCGTCCTCGACCACGGCGATCATCTGGCCCAGGCCGCTGGCGCCGGCGGAGACCCGCACCCGGCGCGTCGACCATTTGCAGGCATTCTCCATCAGATTGCCGAGGATCTCCTGCAGGTCCTGACGCTCACCGAGGAAGGCCAGGTCGTCGGGTGCGCGCCAGTCGATCTCCACGTCCTTCGACTGGAACACCCGCTCCAGCATGACCGCCAGTTCGTCGATCACCTCGCCCACCGGCGTCTTTTCGCCCAGGCCGTGGGCGGCGCGGGCGGCGGCGCGGGCGCGGCGCAGGTGGTGGTCGACCTGGCCCTTCATCACCTCGGACTGACGCCGGACTATATCGGCCAATGGCCCTGCGTCGGTCCCGGCCTCGGCCAGCATGACCGATAGCGGCGTCTTCAGCGCATGGGCCAGGTTGCCGACGTGGGTGCGCTGGCGCTCGACGACTTCCTGATTGTGGTCCAGCAGGCGGTTGACCTGTTCGGCCAGGGGCTGGATCTCGGTCGGATAGTCCTTCTCGATCCGGGCGGCCTTGCCCTTGCGTACATTGGCGATCTCGACGCGCAGATCGAACAGCGGCCTCAGCCCGATCTGGACCTGCAGGAAGACGGCGATGACCAGGCCGATCCCCAGGATCAGCAGCGCAGTCCAGGTGAAGGTCGCGAACTGGCGGGTATCGACATCGATCTCGGACCGGTCGAGACCCGCCATGAAAACGAACGGCCGTCCGTTCAGCGACTTCATGCTGGACGCGATCTGCAATGGCTGGGTCCCGTCCGCCAGGATGCCGGGATCGTTGTAGCTGAGGGTCGCCCCCATCGCCGCCCGCAGCCGCTCGGGCAATTCCGGATCGACGTACAGGCTCTCACCCGCCAGGGACGGAGACTTCGCCAGCACGGCGAAGCCGCCCTCGGCGTCCACCTCTCCGACCATCCAGTATTTTCCGGACAGGCCGCGCAGCGTCGGGGCGTCCTTGATTTCGGCGACTCTCAGGCCGTCGGGCGTCATGACGCTGGCGATGACCACGTCGTCGATCACGGCGCTCAGCTGATTGTCCAGACGGCGAAGGGCGCTCTCGCGATACTGGCTGGTCAGCATCCAGCCGGTTAACATCAGGGCGACGATGATCCAGGCCGAGGCGAGCCAGATCAGACGGCGCGTGAGGCTGCGGCCCGGCCGGCCGAACCAGCGTCCCCAGGACGGTTTTGGAACCGCCGGCGTCTCTGTCACGCCGCCTCGGACTCCCCGGCGAGCGGCGTCAGGCGATAGCCGAGGCCGCGCACGGTCTCGATCCGGTCCGCCCCGACCTTCTTGCGCAGCCGGCCGATGAAGACCTCTATGGTGTTGGAATCCCGGTCAAAGTCCTGGTCGTAAAGGTGCTCCACCAGTTCGGTGCGGCTGATCACCCGACCCTGGTGCATCATCATGTAGTGAAGCAGCCGGTACTCAAGCGACGTCAGCCGCAAGGGCTCGCCGTTGACTGTCGCACGCGCCGCGCGCGGATCCAGCCGCAGCCCGCCGCAGGCCAGGGTCGCCGAGGCGATTCCTGCAGACCGCCGCAGCAGGGCCCTCAGGCGCGCCAGCAGTTCCTCGGTATGGAAGGGCTTGGTCAGATAGTCGTCGGCCCCGGCGTCGAAGCCCGCAACCTTGTCCGACCAGGCGCCGCGCGCGGTCAGGATCAGGACCGGCGTCGCCTTGCCGTCGCGACGCCAGCGTTCCAGCACCGACACGCCGTCGATCTTCGGCAGGCCCAGGTCCAGTACCACCACGTCATAGGGTTCAGTGTCGCCCAGGAAATGGGCTTCCTCGCCGTCGGCGGCGTGATCGACCGCATAGCCGGCGTCGCCCAGCGCCTGCTTCAGCTGGCGCGACAGGTCGGCGTCGTCTTCGACCAGGAGAACTCGCATCGTGTTGGTCCCTCGTGTCCGTCAGCCGCGCGAGTCGACTGAGATGTCGATGATCTGACCGTCGCGCTCGAAGCGGAAGACGTAGCTGTTGCCGCGCAGGCCCAGCGAGCCGACGAAGCGGGCGCCTCTGGCGCGCGACTGGGCAATCCCCTGGGCCTCCGCCTCGCTGATGCGACGCGGCTCACGCTGGAACTCCTGCCCGCTCCTGTCCCCACCGCGATCGCGATCGCCACGGTTGCCACGGTCCTGCGCGTTCGCGGCGCTCAGCGGCGCTGCGGCGATCAGGACGGACAGAAGGAGGACGGACAGGCGGGTCATGGGGCGTCTTATGAGGCCGGCGCTCTGAACGGCGGCTGAACACGAAGCTTAGGGACGTTTAACTTCCGGGGAAACGGGCCTCTCGCAGGGGATGAACGGAACCTGACCCGGTCCGTTCAGGATCGGCTCAGTGGCGATCAGCTTTCATCAGGTCAACGCAGCCGATCGCGGTTGTGGCGATCTGAGATGGAGAGATCCGATGATGAAGAAGATGCTTGTTCCCGCCCTCGTCCTCGCCGCGGTCTCGGCCGCCGCCCTGCCGGCTGCGGCCCAGAACTACAATCGTCCCGGCCAGCACCAGAACGACAATCGCGGCGCCTACGGCGGCTGGCAGTCGATCAACGTGCGTCAGGCCAATCTGGACCGCCGCATCGATCAGGGCGTCCGCAACGGCCAGTTGAGCCGCCGCGAGGCGACCCGCGTCCGCAGCGAGTTCAACGCCCTGCTGCGCCTGGAGGCCAATTACCGTCGCGGCGGCCTGACGGCCTGGGAACGGACCGACCTTGATCGTCGTTTTGACCGTCTGTCGGCCTCGATCCGCGAGCAACGCCGCGACCGCGACAATCGTCGCCACTAACGGTTCGTGAGCTTCGGGCGGCTGTGCCGAAGACACGGTCGCTCGCAAGGCGGGGGGCGTGGTCCGAAAGGGTCGCGCCCCCTTTCCGTACGTGGATCAGAATCGCAACACCGACCCCATGACGGTCACGGCATGCCCGCGGATCAGCACCCGGTCGCCCGCAAGCTCGGTCTCGAACCGCGCGCCCCGCCCGGGATAGGCCTGTTCGAAGGTGACGTTGCTCCGATCGAGCTTCATCGCGAACAGGGGCGCCAGGCCGCACCGGGCAGAGCCGGTCGCCGGATCCTCGTCGATTCCGCAGCCGGGTCCGAAAAACCGATCCACGACATCGACCCCGTCATCCGACAGGGCCGCAGCGATCACCTGTCCCCGCTCCATCGCCCCGTCGCCGAACGTCAGCAGGGCCGGAATGTCCGGGGTCAGGCCGCGCACCGTCGCCGCATCCGCCATGACCGCGATCAGGTATCGACTGGCCCAGACCTCGACCGGCGCGGCGCCGAGGGCCTTGGCCAGCCCCACCGGCGTCTCTACCCGGGTCAGCGGATCAGCCGGAAAGTTCATTTCGTAACCCTCGCCGAACCGCCCCACAGTCAGCGGGCCCGACGCGGTGTCGAAGGTCAGTTGACGCGCCTCCACACCCAGCTCGCGCCACAGCACATGCGCCGCCGCCAGGGTGGCGTGACCGCACAGGGACACCTCCACTGTCGGAGTGAACCAGCGCAGGTCGAAACGCGCCCGATCGGCCGTGCTGCGCAGAAAGGCGGTCTCCGAGTGATTGTTCTCCGCCGCCAGCGACTGCATCCACCCGGTGTCAGGCCAGGTGTCCAGCGGCTGAAGCACGGCGGCAGGGTTGCCCATGAACGGGCGTTCGGCGAAGGCGTCGACGGTCCACTGGCGCATACCGCCGGGCTTAAGCTAGGACGCGAGGTGAGACCAGACGGACCCGCCCATGACCGCCGCCCTGACCACTGATTTCAACGAGGCCCGCCTGCGCACGGCCTGGCGTTGGATCGCCGAGGAAAGCTACTGGGGCGCCCGCATTCCGTGGACCACGTTCGAGCGGGCCTGTCGGTTCGCTCTGCTTTGGTCTGGTCGAGGACGGAGACCTGCTCGCCTTCGCCCGCGTCATCACGGATCAGGCCACCTTCGCCTGGCTGTGCGACGTATTCGTCGACGAGCGGGCGCGCGGCCGGGGTCTGGGCAAGCAGCTGATGCAGGAGATTCTCGGCGATTCCCGACTGCAGGATCTGCGTCGCTGGGGCCTCGCCACCGCTGACGCCCACGGCCTCTATTCGCAATACGGCTTCGAAGCCGCGGACCCTCTGCGGCATATGGAGCGCGTCGACCGGGATATCTATCCGGTGTTGTCGCCGGCGACCTGAAGCTCGGGCCAGCGCGAGCGGGCGCTGGCGACGACCTTGCCCCAACCCCGGGCCAGCGGCCGGTTCGGATTGGGCCGGATGACCATGTCGAACACGTCCTGAAGCCCGAACGGCGCGGCGACGCTGATCGTATCGTCGTCCTCCAGCCGCACCCCGATCCCGAAGGCCGGCGCCACGAACCGCTCCAGGGCCGCGTCGGTATTCGGCAGCGGCTCATAGTCCTCGCCGAACCGGTCATGGAACCACAGATGCACCCGCGCCTGGTTCCGCACCTCGACATCACTGCGGAAGGGCTCGTCGAAGGCCGCCGCGACCCGCTTTATGACCCCGTCCTCCGCGTCCCACGATGTGTTTGGATCGAAATAGCCGAGGTCGAAATCCTTGCGGCCATACCCCACGGGCCGGCCCGTCAGTGCGTTCCACACCGACTGATAGACCGCGCCGGAAAAGACACGCCAGTCAGGCAGGTCCAGCCCGCGCACAGTCGTCAGCACATGCATCAGGTCGGCGTCCGCCCGGACGATCTCGACCAGCCGCGTCTCAAGATCGCTCATCGCGCGTCCCTCAGGGGCCAGCCATGATCCAGCGGGCCGTGGCCATGGCCCAGGCCGGGGGCGCGCCGGATCGCCTCGGAGACATAGGCCCAGGCCTCGGCCACCGCGACCTCCAGCGGCCGGCCCTGAGCCAGACCCGCCGCGATCGCGCTGGCCAGGCTGCAGCCGGTGCCGTGGGTCGAGGTCGTTTCGAGGCGGGGCCCCTCCAGCAGGGTCTCACCCGATGGCGTGACCAGCAGATCGACGACGGTCTCCCCCGGCACATGGCCCCCCTTCATCAGCACCGCCCGGGCTCCGAGCTCCAGCAGCGCCGCCCCTGCCCGACGCTGCCCCTCCAGGTCCTCAACCGCGATCCCGGTCAGGGCCTCGGCCTCCGGCGCATTGGGGGTCAGCAGGGTCGCGCGCGGGATCATCAGGCTTCGCACCGCCTGCACCGCGTCGTTGTCCAGCAGGGCCGCGCCGCCCTTGGCCACCATGACCGGATCGACCACGACCGGCGCACGCGACGTATCGAGAATGGCTGCGACCCGCTCGACCACCGCCACCGAGCCCAGCATGCCGGTCTTGATCGCGTCGGCCCCGATGTCGTCCAGCACCGCCCGCGCCTGCGCTTCGATCAGATCCAGCGGCAAGGGGTGCACGCCGTGTACGCCGAGCGTGTTCTGCACCGTGATTGCGGTGATCGATGTCGCCGCATAGCCGCCCATGGCGGTCACGGCCTTGATGTCGGCCTGAATTCCCGCCCCGCCGCCGGAATCCGAACCTGCGATGATCAGGACGCGGCCGAGGAAGGAAGATGATTGTGACATGGCGGCTGGATGCGTCACCGGCGCGGAATCGGCAAGGCCCGCCCTCTACCAGGCGGCGGCCGCCACCGCTGCCTGAACCGCCAGGGCCTGCACCGTTTCACGCACATCGTGGACTCGGATCACCGACGCACCGCGACGGGCGCCTTCCAGCGCGAGGGCGATCGAGCCGCCCAGCCGGTCGCCCGCCTCCGTCGCCGACGGGTCGATGTTCCGGATCATGCGCTTGCGACTGGCCCCCAGCAGCACCGGGAACCCCAGCTCCGCCAGCGTTCCCAATCCGGCGATCAGCGCCAGATTGTGCTCGATCGTCTTGCCGAAGCCGATGCCGGGATCGAGCGTGATCTTCTCGCGCCCCACCCCCGCCGCCATCGCCGCCTCGGCCCGGCCGGCCAGATAGTCGCGCACCTCGGCGACTACGTCGGCATAGCGCGGCTCGACCTGCATGCTGCGCGGTTCGCCCAGCATGTGCATCAGGACGACGTCGCAGCCCAGTTCCGCCGCGACCTCCGGCGCATCAGGGGAATACGTCAGCGCCGTCACGTCGTTCCAGATCGTCGCCCCCGCCGCGACCGCCGCCCGGGCCGCCTCGGGCTTCATCGTGTCGATCGAGATCGGCCCGTGCCAGCGCGCGTGCACCGCCGCGATCACCGGCGCCGTCCGCGCGATCTCCTCGTGCACAGCGACCGGTTCGGCCCCCGGCCGCGTGGATTCTCCGCCGATGTCGAGGATGTCCGCCCCGTCGCCGATCAGCCGCATCGCCTGGGCCAGGCCGCCTTCGACCGAGGCGTGCAGGCCCCCGTCGGAGAAACTGTCCGGAGTGACGTTCAGGATGCCCATGACACGGGGCCGGATCGAACTCATGCGCTGTTCCCGGCCCTTTTCTGCGGTGCCATCAGTCCCTCTTTCCGATCAGTCCGCCCAGGGCTTCAAGATAGGCGGCGAAAGCCTTTCGGCCAGAGGGGGTCAGGGTGACGCGGGTCAAGGGCTTGTTGTTCTGGAAGCTCTTGTCAATCGCGACATAGCCGGCCTCATCCAGCTTCTTCAGATGGACCGACAGATTGCCCTGGGTCGCCTCCAGCACCGTCTTCAGCTCGGTGAAGTCGGCGGTCTCTACGTCGGCCAGATAGACCATGATCCCCAGCCGCATGCGGCCGTGGATGACCTCGTCGATCCGGCCAAGATCGGTCAGGGCCATGGAGTCAGGCGGCCTTGCTCTGGGCTTCCCGCATCATGATCCAGCCCGGCAGGGCGAACAGCAGGAACAGGGCGGCTGTGCAGACATAGAGATACTGGTCCGGCTGGCGCACCAGCAGCCCCAGCGCCACCGCCGTCAGCCAACCGCCCGCCGCCGTCGCCAGCATCCACGCCTTCTTCTTCAGCACCCAGGCGACCGACCACGCCGCAGCCTGCAGCCCGAACACCACGGCCGGATAGTAGAGCCAGAGGGCGAAGTCGTTGTCCCGCCACGCCCCGACGCCGAAGATGATGATCATGGCCAGATTGACCATGCCCGCGCTGGAGAAGCCCGCGTTCAGCGTCCGCGTCGCGAGCGGCCCGCGATTGCCGCCGCCCTTGCGCATGTCACGGATCGAGGCCCAGGCGATCGTGGCGCAGACCGCGATGGTGATGCCGATAACGAAGGCCAGGTTGGCCAGGTCCGGCCAGCGGATCACGCCGAAGATCTGGCCGATGTGGAACAGACACTGGATCCCGTAGAGCAAGCCCCCTGCCAGATAGCAGATGGCCATGGTGATCGACGGCTTGCCGCCGCCCTCGACGATCGAGCGCAGGAAGGCGAGGTCGGCCTCGGCGGACGGCTTCGTGGAGCTGGCGGGCTTGGAGGGCATGGGCGATTCTCATCTGCGACCGGCGCGCCCGGGGTGGACGAGCCGGTCCGTCTTGGCAAGCTATTCGGCGGGAACGGCCGCGACGGGCCGAGCCTTGCGCCACGGCACGCGCCGCCCGTTCAGCCACCGGCCCATGAAGCTGTGGCGGATCAGCAGCTCATAGGTGATCAGGCAGACGGCGAAGACGCCCAGCGACACGCCGCCCAGCTTGAGCCACCACGGCCCCGCCCAGTCCTGCACCCAGACCTGGGCCAGCATGACCAGCGGCAGGTGCAGGATGTAGACCCAGTAGGAGGCGTCGGCGAGATAGCGCCGGATCGCGCTTTGCCCCGACAGGAAGCGAAGGCACAGCCCCATGGCCGCGAAGGCCGAGGCATAGACCGCCAGGGCCGTCACCGCTGCCGCGATCGCCTTCTCGTCCGTCAGCTCGACCATGGGGGTGATCTTCGGCCCGCCGGCCAGACTGTAGGCGGCGGCGCCCGACACCACGGCGATGGCCAGGAACAGCGGCGTCCAGGCGGCGATCCGGTTCAGCAGGTCGCGCCGACGGTCCAGCAGGAAGCCCAGGCCGAACGCCATGCCGAACCCGACCAGCGACGCCGTATGGGGAACCAGTCCCGCATCCGGCGTCGGCACGGCGAAGAAGGCGATCCATTTCGGGTCCAGATACAGGGCCAGGGCCAGCGGCGCGGCCAGAACGGCCGGGGTCCATGGGCCGATCAAGGCTCCGGTGACCCCGTCCACGACCCGCCCCCAGCCGCCGTCCTTGTCCAGGATCGCGAACGGCGCGCGCAGGATCAGGACCGCCGCGTAGAACAGCGTCAACACGTATAGGAACCAGAGATGGGTCAGCGGGACGTTGGTCCAGTCGTAGGTCGGCGGCGGAGGCGGCGGAGCGCCCGGCACGACCAGGCCGTTGACGTAGGACGTCCAGATCAGGGCTCCGACGATGCCGACCATGACCGGGAACCAGAAGGCAGTCAGCGGTCCCGTGATCCGCAGCACCCGGTCCTTCGCAAAGCTCAGCCACCCCCGACGCGCCAGCATCATGTGGGCGAACAGGCCAGCGATCAGGAATAAGGCGGTCATCCGGAACAGGTGGATGGCGAAGAACAGCCCCGCCGCGGCGATGGACCGGCTGTCGTCGGCGACGATCCAGATCTGCTGCGGAAAGAAGGCCAGGCTGGCGTGCAGGACGACACCCAGAAGCAGCGCGCCCGCCCTCAGGGCGTCCAGGCCGTGCAGCCGCTCGGGCCGGTCGATGTCGGTGGTCATGATGGATCTCCCCTCGGGTTGGGAAACCGTTTCTCACAGACTTGTTTGGATCGCAAACTAGTTCATCAGAAAGAACCCCGCCTTGATCTCTCAAGGCGGGGTTCCGGAGGCCTAGTGGACGGTCGGGTGCTGTTCCGAGGCCACGACACTGACGCCGTCCGACACAGGGGTAACCGGCACGGAGACCGAGGGACCGGCGTTGGGGAAATTGTTCTCGTCGCGGTTCGGCGCGGCGCCCTTCTCCAGCAGATCCTTGATCTCCTCGCCCGACAGGGTCTCGTACTCCAGCAGGGCCTGGGCCAGGGTCTCCAGGTCGGCAGCCCGGTCCGTCAGGATCTGGCGCGCCTCGTCCCAGCCCGAGGTGACCAGTTTGCGGACCTCGGCGTCGATGGTGCGCGCGGTCTCTTCACTGATGTTCTGGCTGCGGGCGACCGAGTGCCCCAGGAAGACCTCCTGCTCGTTCTCGCCGTAGGCCACGGTGCCCAGGACGTCGGAGAAGCCCCATTGGGTCACCATCCGGCGCGCCAGCTTGGTGGCCTGCTGGATGTCCGAAGAGGCGCCGGAGGTGATGTTGTCCTTGCCGAAGATGATCTCCTCGGCGACGCGGCCGCCGGCCAGGATGGCGATGCGATCGATCATCTGCTGGTATTTCATGGAATAGCGGTCGCCTTCCGGCAGCTGCATCACCATGCCCAGCGCCTGCCCGCGCGGGACGATGGTCGCCTTGTGCACCGGGTCGGCCATCTTGACGCTCATCGCCACCAGGGCGTGGCCGCCCTCGTGATAGGCGGTCAGGCGGCGCTCTTCCTCGTTCATGGCCATGGATTTGCGCTCGGCGCCCATCATGACCTTGTCCTTGGCGTCCTCGAAGTCTCGCTGGGTGACCATGCGCCGGTCCTTGCGGGCCGCCATCAGGGCCGCCTCATTGACCAGATTGGCCAGGTCGGCGCCGGAGAAGCCGGGCGTGCCGCGCGCGATGGTCTTGGTGTTCACGTCGGCGGCCAGGGGCACGTCCTTCATGTGCACGCGGAGAATTCGCTCGCGACCGGCGACGTCCGGGTTCGGCACCACGACCTGACGGTCGAAGCGGCCGGGACGCAGCAGGGCCGGGTCCAGCACGTCGGGACGGTTGGTGGCGGCGATCAGGATGATGCCTTCGTTGGCCTCGAACCCGTCCATCTCGACCAGCAGCTGGTTCAGCGTCTGCTCGCGCTCGTCGTTGCCGCCGCCGAGACCCGCGCCCCGGTGACGACCGACAGCGTCGATCTCGTCGATGAAGATGATGCAGGGCGCGTTCTTCTTGGCCTGTTCAAACATGTCGCGCACGCGGCTGGCGCCGACGCCGACGAACATCTCCACGAAGTCCGAACCCGAGATCGAGAAGAAGGGCACGCCCGCCTCACCCGCGACGGCGCGGGCCAGAAGCGTCTTACCCGTACCCGGAGGGCCCACCAGCAGGGCGCCCTTGGGGATCTTGCCGCCAAGTTTCTGGAACTTGGCCGGGTCCTTGAGGAAGTCGACGACCTCCTGCAGCTCCTCCTTGGCCTCGTCCACGCCGGCGACGTCGTCAAAGGTCTTGCGACCCTTGTGCTCGGTCAGCAGCTTGGCCTTGGACTTGCCGAAGCCCATGGCCCCCCGCGCGCCGCCCTGCATCTGGCGCATGAAGAAGATCCAGACGCCGACCAGCAGCAGGATCGGCAGCAGGCCGATCAGCAGCCCCTGCCACCACGACTGGCGCGTGGTCTTCACATCCACCTCGGCGCCCGAGGCGCGGATGGCCTCGACCAGACCCTCGTTCGGATAGGGGGTGGTGGTCACGAAGCGGGTGTCATTGCGATAGGTCCCGGTGACCTGATCGCCGCGAACCGAAACGTCCTTGATCTGACGGCCTTCGACCGCAGTGACCAGTTCCGAATAGGTGATCGCATCGGGCCGGCCCCGCGCCTGGGCGCCGGGGGCCTGGCCGGGCATCGTCGCGCCGCCATTCTGGCTGATGGCGGCATAGACGGCCAGCAGGCCCAGTATGATCACGCCCCAGATCGCCAGGTTACGCAGGTTCATTCGTCTGAAATCCTCGTCGCCGACCTCGTGAGCCGGCAGATGTTACGTCATTGTCGTCAAAATAGGTCAGGCGGCGGCGTTTCGCCATGGATGGTTCCTGCAAGGTCGCTTTCCTGCGTCGTTTCGCCCGAGGACGCCCACTGGGCGAGGCTCAGACGGCGCGGTCCCAGGGTGCGAACCTCGGCCTTTCTCCATGCAAGAACCGGCGCACCCCCGCCGTCCCGGATCAGGACCGGCAGGGCGGCCCGCGCCCAGGCGGGGACGGCGGCCACGACAGAGCGATCCGCTTTCGACAGGGCGTTCAGACGACCCAGCGCGGCAGCAGCGATCCAGCCGGGTTCGCGTCCGGTGATCTCATAGCGACCGTCCCAGACAACGGACACCCCCGGGTGCAGGGCGAGCTCGGCGACTGGCCGACGGCGCATCTCGCCCGCCTCGCGGCCGACGATAACCGTCTCCCCCAGCGCCTCGACCCGCGCGCCGGCGAGGGTGGCGATGAAGTCTTCGCCTGCATTCAACCGTTCCGCCAGCCTCTCGAGCCGATCCCCGCGCGGGGGCACCTCGCCACCGGATGCGCACAGCAACACCGCTGCGAGCTCTGCTGCATCAATCGATCGATCGATCTCAATTCCCTCTCCCAGAGGGAGAGGGCTTGAGCGCACGACGGCTGGTCGTCGTTCTTGCGCGAAAGGGTGAGGGGTTGGCGCTAACCGCCGAAGGCTGCCCCTCACCCTTTCGGCTGAAGACGCATCGCTACGCTCTGCGAGCCTCAAGCCCTCTCCCCCCGGGAGAGGGTTCAATGCTGCACGCGCCTGCCCTCGCCCGAACGCCGCATTCCCCGGGTCCTCGATCCAGTCCTCCCCGGCCTCGCGCAGAATGGCACGCAGCGCCTCGCGCCCCTCCTCCAGCATCGGACGCAGCAGCATCAGCCCCCGCCCCTCCGGCCAGGCTGGCGATGGCGACCATTCCCGCAACCGGCCCAGGGGCGTGCCCCGTTCCCGCATCCAGTCGCCCTCGGCGATGTCATCGGCGGTGTGGGCGAACAGCAGGACCTTCGCCCCCGCCTCGCGCGCGGCCTCCGCAATCAGGGCATGCCGGGCCCGGCGGGCGGCGGCGGGCAGGCCGGTCGACGGCTTCGCCCCCTCCCAGCGACGCTCGATCCAGTCCGCCCCCGACGCCCGGGCCACGGCCTCGCAGCGCCGGCTCCAGTCGCAGCTGTCGGGGTTCAGCCGATGATCGACAGTGATCGCCAGCAGCCGTCGGCCTGACGCCCGGGCCCAGGCCGCCGCGATCCGCAGCAGCGCCATGGAGTCCCCGCCGCCGGACAGGGCCAGGGCCACGGGATGATCGACGTCCTTCTGAAGCCGCGCCTCCAGCCGCGCCGCGACCCGCCCTTCCAGCCCGGTCGGTTCGGTCGGGTTCAGCGGCAGCCTGCCCGCGTGCGGGTATCGGTGGCTATGGCGCGCAGGGCCGGCGTCGAGGTCGCCTGATAGCGCCGGACGTATTCGCCCAGGGCCGCACAGGCCTGCGCGTCCCGGTTCGTCGCTTCCAGCCCGCGCGCGAGCTTCAACGTCACTTCTCCGGCCCACGGCAGGGTCGGCCAGCCCGAGAGGGCGGTGGCGTACTGCTGCACCGCGCCGGCCTGGTCTCCCGTGGCGCGGATGATGTCGCCGATGCGCCAGACGGCTTCCTTGCCCGACGGCGTATCCGGCCAGTTGGTCGCCACGGCCTCCAGAGCGGCGCGCGAGGCGGCCGGGTCGGTCACGGCGCGGGCGGCGGCCAGGTCGGAAACCGCGTCCCCGGTCGGCGATCGCGGCCCGCGCGCGGCCTCCTCGGCGGCGGCGGCGGCGGCTCGGGCGGCGTCCTCGGCAGCGCTCTCGATCCGTTCGACGCGGGCGTCCGCATCGTTCAGCCGGCCGCGCAGGGCGGCATTGTCACGGTCGCTCTCGTCGAGCTGGAAGGTCAGTCGCTCGATGTCGCCGTTCACGCGCTGGACGGTCGCCTCCATGTCCTGCAGTCGGCGATCCATCTGGGACACGCGTCCCTGCAGGGCGATCAGTTCGGGATCGGACTCGACCAGCAGGGGCTCGCCCTGACTGTTGCGCTGCGTCAGGGCGCGCTCGAGCCGGCGGACGTTGCGGTCCAGAGTGTCGAGGCGGCGCACATCCCACTGGATGGCCGGCAGGGGCTGGGTCTGGGCGATGACCGCGCCGCCGACAAGCCCGAGGGCCACGGTCGCGAGGGCGATGTTCCGGAAGGAGAATGGGCTGTTCATGACGCTACAGCTTTCATCGTTTTGCGGCGCCCGCAAGGCGTCAGGCCCCGAGGCCTAGCGCGACAATGGCCACGAGGAACAGGGTCGAGACCAGCAGGCAGAAGACCAGCAGGAAGCATGTCCGCCACAGCGCCGACCAGATCGACAGCCCATAGGTCCCCTTCAACTGGGCGAACATATGCGCCGGAACCGCCAAGGCGCCGACAAGGCCCAGAAACCCGGCCAACCAGCCGTTCATCCGCCCCAGAACGCCCAGCAGCATGAACAGGATGGACATAAAGGTCAGGGAATACAGCACGAACACCCCGTGGTCGTACCAGGTGAACCCCCGTTTCCAGGCGAACAACAGCCAGAGGAACGGGATCGACATCGGCACCAGCAGAAAGGCGAACTTGTAGGTGGTCTGCTGGAATTTGTAGACGGCCAGGTCGGGGTTCGCGAGCTTGTGCAGGATCTTCTCCTGCATTGTCTTGTCGCCGAGCCCGATGCGGATGTTCCCGTTGTGGGCCATGTCGGCCATGCTCGCCTGCCAGCTGCCGACGGTCAGGCCATCGGCGCGCGGGCCGCTCGCCTTCGCCTCCTTGAGCGCCTGAAGCTCGGCTTCCGCCCCCGCCAAGCCGGCCTGCAGACCGGCCCGTGCCCCCTCTGCGCCCGGGCTGTCCGCTGCGTTTCTGGTTTCAGCCTCGGCGATCTGGGCCCGCAGGTTGGTGATCGCAGTCTCCGTGCCGGCGATCCGCTCGTCCACGCTGCGCGTCTCGGTCGGCATGAGGGCGGCCCCGCCGAAGCTCAGGGCGAAGAACATCAGGAAGACGGTGAACAGGAAGATGGCCAGGGGCGAGACGTAGCGGGTCCGCTTGCCCTCGATCCACTCGCGCGTCAGCCGACCGGGATTGGCGACCAGCAGCGGCAGGGTGCGCCAGATGCGAGCGTCAAAATGCATGACCCCGTGCAACAGCTCTTCGCCGAGGTGCAGCAGGGTCCGGTGCACATGGGTCGGCTGGCCGCAGTTGGCGCAGAAATTGGCCGTGGTCGGCTCGCCGCAGTCGCTGCAGGTCCCGGCGTGCTCGTCGCCTGCGACGCCGCCCGGCTTCTCGACCGCCCCCGCGATCAGGGCGCCGGTCGCCAGACCGCCCGCCGCATCGATATCCACCATCGCCCCCTCCACGCACGCTGCACCCTATGTGCAGTGCAGCGGAGGAGCGAGCAAGGGCGGATCTGTCTCCTCCCCGTGCGAACCATGGGGAGGTGGATCCGTAGCGAAGCGAAGGAGACGGAGGGGTTCTTGCCGCTCCTCAGAACCCCTCCTTCAGCTCGCAAAGGGGCTCGCCGACACCTCCCCATGCGCACGGGCGCACGGGGAGGAGACAGGCTTCTTACTGAGCGCCTGAAACGATCGCCGTGTGGCCGTTACGGTTGCGGGCCCACGAGTCCTCGCTGGCCCCTTCCGCGATCGGGCGCTCCTTGCCGAAGCTGATCGTGTCGATCCGGCCGGCCGAAACGCCGCGACCTATCAGATAGTTGCGGACCGATTCGGCGCGGCGGGCGCCCAGGGCCAGATTGTATTCGCGCGTGCCGCGTTCGTCGGCGTTGCCCTCGATGCGGACCGTGATCTGCGGATAGCGGGCCAGCCAGGACGCCTGGGCGTCCAGGCGCGGATAGGCCTCGGGGCTGACCGAATAGGAATCGAGGTCGAAATAGATCCGGTCGCCTACGTTGACGACAAAGTCCTGTTCCGAGCCGGGCGCGCCCGAACCGATATTGCCGCCGTCGATGCCGCCGTTGCCGGGACCCGGGTAGGCGGGGTTGTCGATCGCCGGTGCGCCCGTGCCGTCAGCCACGCCGGTCACCGGGCGACGGGGCGCGCAGGCGGCCATCGAAAGGGCGACCAGACCGACCAATGCGAACCTGGTCAAGTTGGATGCGGTCATCATCGGGTCATCTCCTCATTGGCGGTCCTGCGAAGCTTGAGCATAGGTCGCGAACCGTGACTTTTGTCTGTGCCGTCTCCGGCGATAACGCACTGTTGTTCGGGCGGGTCCCCCGAACGGCTTTTACGAAGAGCAGCTGTCGGCCCCCTGACCGACGCCGAGGTTGTTGGGGCTGTCGTCCAGCAAAGGCGACCAGGCGGGATCGGACCCCCGCCCCTGGTAGCCAGACTGGGCGATGACGCGGCCGGACAGATCAACCATCCACAGGTTGGTGTTCCCGCCGCGCGTCTGGCGCGAGAACATCAGATAGCGGCCGTTGGGGGCCCAGGACGGGCCTTCCTCGAAATAGGACCGGCTCAGCATCCGCTCGCCGGAGCCGTCGACGCCCATTACCCCGATGCCGAACTGGCCGCCGCCGGACTTGGTGAAGGCGATCAGGTCGCCGCGCGGGCTCCAGGCCGGGGCCGTATAGCTGCCGCCGCCGCGCGAGATCGGACGCTGGTTCGACCCGTCGGCGTTCATGACATAGAGCCGCGGAGTCCCCGTCCGGTCGGAGTTGAACACGATGCGCGAGGCGTCGGGCGAAAACGACGGCGAGGTGTCGATGCCGGGATCATTGGTCAGGCGCGACAGCTGGCGCGTCCGCAGGTTCATCACATAGACATCGGTATTGCCGCCACGGATGATCGAGAACGCGACCTTCGACCCATCGGGCGAATAGCGCGGCGCGAAGGCCTGACCGTCGAACTCGCCGAGGCTTTCACGACGGCCCGTGGTCAGGTTGTAGAGGTAGATGCGGCTGTAGTCCTCGCCCAGCGCCATATAGGTGATCTCGTCCGGGTTGGACGAAAAGCGCGGCGTCAGGATGATCTCCGAGCCATCGGTCAGGAAGACGGGGTTGTACCCATCCTGGTCCACGATCGCGAGGCGCGACAGGCGGTTCAGCTCGGTGCCGCTCTCGGCGACATAGATGATTCGGGTGTCGAAAATGCCGGTCTCGCCGGTCATCCGGGCATAGACGACATCGGCGATCTTGTGCGCGATCCGGCGCCACTGCTCCGGCGTGGCGGTGAAGTTGTAGCTGACCAGTTGGCACTGACGGTAGGGGTCGTAGAGGCGGAAGCCGAAGTCGTTGCGGCCGTCCGGGCGCGGCGTGACCGAGCCGTAAAGCACCGCCTGGGCGCCGATCTGGGTCCACTGCTGGAAGTTCGGCGCATTGGCCAGGGTCAGGCCGGTCTCGATGAAGCTGGCCGGGTTGATCGGCTCGAAGAAGCCCGAGCGCCGCAGGTCTCCCGACAGGACGTCGGCGATCGACGTGCCGTTCTGGCCGCTGAACGGCGCGACCGCGATCTGGAACGGACGCAGCACCCCCTGGTCGATCTCGACCTCGATCGGTTCCCCGGTCTGGGCCGGCTGGGCCTGGGTCTGCTGGCGCGACGGACCGTTTAGGTCACGGGCGGACTGGGCCTGCGCGAAAGAGGTCGCCGCGATGCCGATAGCCGCGACGGTGCTCAGAAGCAGGTTCAGACGCATCGATGTCTCCAGGCGCAGCGGGAATGTCCCGGTCCTTATCGCCAGACCGTGTGACAAACGCCAGCATGGCGGCGAATGGGGCGACTTTCGGGACGGCAACCTTTGCCGGGCGAAGCGTCAGGGATGGTCAGGATCGCAATCAGCGGTTCCGGCACGCCCGTTCGGTGACGAACACCGGGCGATAGGCGCCGCCGGGGAAACCTGCGGGCACGTCGAAGGGCGCGGTCTGACGAATGGCGCGCAGGGCGCCGTCGGCGGCGGCGCGATAGACGGAATCGGAGCGCGGATTGCGCAACGTCGGCCCCGCCGTGATCCGCCCGTCGGCCGACAGGGTCAGGTCCATCTCGATCCGCAACTGGTTCGCGCCCGGGATGTCGCAGGGCAGGGTCCAGTTCGGATAGACTTGGTTGAAGATGGCGGTCAGCTGAGGCCCGGTGGCCTGGGGCGCGCGGCCGGCGCCCTGTTGGCCCGTGGGCGCGCGGGGTCCCGGAGTCGGCGCGGGACGGCGCGGACCCGCGAGGGAATCCAGATCCAGCGACGGCTCGGTGCGACTCGGCGGCGCTGGCCGCGGCGGGGTCGGCGCCGTGCGAGGCGGGGTCGGACGAGGCGGCGCCGGACGCGGCGGCGTGGGGGTCGGCGTGGGCCGGGGCGGCGTCGGACGCGGTGTCGGCGCGGGCGTCGGGCGCGGCGCGGGCCGGCTCGGGGCCGGCGGCGTGGGCGCGGGTGGCGTCGGTTCGGGCGGAGCCTCGACCGGGGCCGTCGCCGCGTCGTCCGTGACCAGCTCCTCGGATGGATTGTCGGGGGCCGCGGCCTCGATCACTTCAGACGAGACGATCGACACCGGCACCGACGACACCGTCGGCAGGATCTCGGTCTCGCTCTCGGGCCAGCGGATCAGGAACATCGCCGCCACGCCCGCGTGCAGCAGGATGGCGCCCAGGATCGCCGGTGACGGACGCGAGGCCGCCATGGCTCAGCCTCCCCCGCCCGGAGCCGGTTCCGCCGTGTCGGTGATCAGGTTCAGCTTGGTGAAGCCGGCCGCCGACAGCCGCGCCATGACCCGCGCCACGGCCTGGTAAGGCGCGCGTCCGTCGGCCCGGACGAAGATCGACAGCTCCTTGCGGTCCACGCCATCGGCCGCATCCGCGACCCGGTCGGTCAGGGCGTCATAGGCCGTCTCGTCGCGCTGGACGAAGATCGCGCCCTCCCGGTCGATCGACACCGTCACCGGCGGCTTGTCGGTCTCGACCGCGCTGGCCTCGGTCTTGGGCAGCTCCACCGGAACGCCGACGGTCAGCAGCGGCGCCGAGATCATGAAGATGATCAGCAGCACCAGCATCACATCCACCAGCGGCGTGACATTGATCTCGCTCAGCGGCCGCTTGCGGGCGCGGCGTCGGCCCCGAACGTGGCCGCCGCCGCCGCCTCCACCCATCGCCATGGCTCAGACGCTCCGGCGGAAGGACAGGTCGGGAGCGGACGGCGGCGGGGGCGGCGGAGCGACCGGGGCCGAGCCTCCGCCCAGACGGCGCGCCACGGCGGCCTGCAGGTCGTCGGCGAAGCTCTCAAGCCGGCCGGTGAACTTGCCCGCGTCGATCGAGAACTTGTTGTAGGCGATATAGGCCGGGATGGCCGCCGCCAGACCCACGGCCGTAGCGAACAGGGCCTCGGCGATGGCCGGTGCGACCGTCGTCAAATTGGTGTTTCCCGCCGCCGCGATCCGCCCGAAGGCGTTCATGATGCCCCAGACCGTGCCGAACAGGCCGATGAAGGGCGAGGCCGTGGCGACCACTGACAGTACGCCCAGGCCTTCCTCGATCCGCTGGCCCTCGCGCGCGATCAGGGAATCGAGGCTGCGGTCGATGCGCGAGATCAGGAGATTGCCCTCTGTATCTGTCATCGGACCCTTGCGACGCGTCTCGCGCCAGTCCGACAGGGCGATCACCAGCATGCGCGGCAGGGCGTGGGCGGGCTCCGGTCCCGCCTGGGCCGCCACATCTTCCAGCGACCGGCCCGAGGCGATAGCCTTTTCGAAGGCGTTCGCCTGGGTGTTCAGGGCGGTGAAGCGGAACGCCTTGTCGATGATGACCGTCCACGACCACACCGAGGCGACGGCCAGCCCGACCATGACGCTCTTCACCACCCAGTCGGCGGTCAGGAACAGGGTCACCGGGTTAAGCATCGAGGCCTCGGAGGCGACAGTGGCGGCGACAGTCATGGGCGGATCCTGGGGAGAACGGTCGGATTCTATCGAGCCACGTGGCGTGGCGGTTCTATGGCCGAAGGGCCGATGGAGTGGCCGTCGATTCCTGACGACCGCCGGTCTGCGGCTGGACAGCCACGGAAACGGGCGCCGACGGAGTCTAGCCAGCGTCGCCCGGTTGCGCCAGCCAGGGCGTCACCGCCTCGACCAGCGCCCTGGTCGGACGTCGCGGCCGACCGTTCAGGTGGATGCAGACGGCGGTGACATCGGCCCGGCACAGCGCCTGCCCGTCCCGCTCGACCACCTGGGAGATCATCAGCCGCACGCCCTTGATCGCGTCATAGGTGGTGCGCACCACCAGGGCGTCGTCGATCCGCGCCGATTTGACGAACTGCAGTTTCATCTCTGCGATCACGAAGGCCAGCGGCGGATCGATCTCCAGCAGCTGCGCATGGCCGATGCCCGCCAGCCTCAGGAAATCCGACCGCCCGCGCTCGAAATACCGCACATAGTTGGCGTGATAGACCACCCCGGTGAAGTCGGTGTCCTCGTAATAGACCCGCAGCGGCAACAGGTGCGCGCGGCCCTCGAAGCGGCCGGCGGTGGGAAGGTCGGTCATGCGGCCGGCAGGCCCAGGGTGAAGTCCAGCGGCGTGTCGGCGGCCGGCAGACAGCTGCGGTCCACCGGCGCCGACGGGTCGCGCAGGAAGTCCCGCGCCATCCTGCGCGTACAGGGGCTGGCGTTGATCACCCCGTGGGTGGCGTTGGTCACGATGACGACCTGGCTGTTGGCGTAGCCGCGTGCGGCGGCCTCGGTCAGGGCCGGCGGGCAGCCGGGATCGATCTCGGCGGCGACGAACAGGGTCGCGATGTCGGTCACGACCGGCGCATTCTCGATCGGGTCGGCCGGCCGCTCGCCGATGGCGTCGCAAACGTCGAACAGCCGCGACAGGGATGGAACGAGAACCTCCGCAACCGGATCCCCCGCCGCTCCGGCCGCCAGCCGCGCCCTCGACTCGAACGGCAGCTCCTCCTTGCACAGGTGGGCCATGTGCTGGCCTTCGAAATAATAGGTCCGGTTCCCGGCGCTCTCGGCGACGGGTGTCAGGTCGCCGGCGATGATCCTGTCCAGATCGGCCGGCAGGCGACGCACGCCGACACGGCTGTAGGTCGTGTCCATCAGGAAGGCGGACAGATCGTCGACATTGAAGGTCCGCCCGTCCTTGCCGGTCACCGGCCCGCTCAGCCAGCGTCGCGCCTCGGTCTCGAACCGGGCCTGCATGTCGGGATAGCGGGCGCTGCATTCCGCCTGGGCCGCGCACTTCGCGAGGATGATCCGCACGGCCGTGGACACCTGCTCCGGCGTGCCCACGGCCCAGTTGCCCTCGGGCGGCCACGGGCTGTCCATCACCACGGCGCGCACCATCTGCGGCTGATGGGTGATGACGGCGGCCTCGATCCGGGGCCCGTAGGATCCGCCGCGCAGGTCGATCTTCTCCAGCCCCAGCACCTGGACCAGGTCGCGCACATCGTCGGCGATGGCGGCGGCGTTGTACCAGTTCAGATCGATCCCCTGAGCCTGATAGTCGCGCAGACAGGCGATCAGCCCGTCGCGATCCTCGTCCGAGGGCGGCCCGGCGTCGGTCAGTTCGACGCCCGGACAGTCCATCGATGGCTTGCCCCGCCCGCCGCCCCTCTGGTCGAAGAAGATCATGTCCTGATCGACCGCCAGGGCGTCCGGGTTCTGCTGCGCGGCCTGCAGCATCCGCCCGACCCCCGGCGTCGAGGCCCCGCCCGGCCCGCCGTGGAAATTCACCACCGGCGGCAGCCGATGCCCCGACGCGTCGCGATACGGCGTCGACGCCTTGACGATCACCACCGCGACGTCGATCCGCCGCTCGCTCGACCCGTCACGCGCCTCGTCGACCGTCAGCGTGCCGCAGCGAACCTCGCGCACCCCGGTCGGCCACTCGGCCGGGCAGGCGGTGTCGGTGAACACCGGATCGGCGGCGAGGGCGGGTTCGGCCGTCAGGCCTGCGCCGAGGATGACGGACAAGGCGGCAAGCGCGCGAAGGATCATGGGCTGTCTCCGGTTCGCCGACACCAAAGTCCCGCGCCCGGCGCTTGGCAAGCCGCTCGCAAAAGTTATCTGGCGCGCCATGCGAGCGAAGCGTTAGCTGTGCGCCGTTGGAGGGAAACGCCATGCATCGCAGCCTGACCGCCACCGTCGCCGCCCTGGCCCTCCCGAAGCTACGCGACGAGGACGCCGTGTCCGGTGTCTTCGACTGGACCTGCGCCAACGGCCGTATCTCGGGCCGGGTCCTGCTGGCCACAACCACGCCGTGGTCGATCCAGGCCCTGAACTACCGCCTGATCCCGAACGCGCCCTGATCCGTCAGGCGGCGTGTTTCTTACGGGCTGCTTCGTTCAGGGCTTCGGCCATGCGCTCACGCCAGTCGTCGCCCTCTTCGGCGGGCGTCCTTGGCCGGATCAAAGTCGATGCTCACTCGAACAGGCCGCCCTGCCCCACGCCCTGCGCCGTCGGAGGCTTCGGCGGCTCTGTCAGGCCCAGATGCGCATAGGCTTTCGCGCAGGCCATCCGTCCGCGCGGCGTGCGCTGGATGAAGCCCTGTTGCAGCAGATAGGGCTCGATCACATCCTCGACCGCGTCGCGCGCCTCGGCGATCGCCGCCGCCAGCGTGTCCATCCCGACCGGTCCGCCGCCGTAATTCTCGATCAGGGCCTTCAGGAAGCGACGGTCGTTCGCATCGAGCCCCGCCTCGTCGATCTCCAGCCGCGACAGCGCCCGCGCCGCCACGATGCTGTCGATCACCGCCGCCCCCTCCGCCTCGGCGAAGTCCCGCACCCGGCGCAGCAGCCGCCCCGCCACGCGCGGCGTGCCTCGCGCCCGTGAAGCGATCTCGCGCGCGCCCTCGTCATTGATCCCCGTTCCCATCTTCCGGGCGGCCCCGGTGATGACCCTCACCAGTTCCTCGGGCGTGTAGAATTCGAGCCGCAGCGGAATCCCGAACCGGTCGCGCAGCGGCGTCGCCAGAAGACCCGCCCGCGTCGTGGCTCCCACCAGGGTGAAGGGCGCCAGATCGATCCGCACCGACCGCGCCGACGGTCCCTCGCCGATGATCAGATCCAGCACATGGTCCTCCATCGCCGGATAGAGGATCTCCTCCACCGTCGGGGCCAGCCGGTGGATCTCGTCGATGAACAGGACGTCGCGCGGTTCGAGATTGGTCAGTATGGCCGCCAGATCCCCCGCCTTGGCCAGGATCGGGCCGCTCGTCGCCCGGAACCCCACGCCCAGCTCCCGCGACACGATCTGCGCCAGGGTCGTCTTGCCCAGTCCCGGCGGCCCGAACAGCAGCACATGGTCCAGCGCCTCGCCCCGCCCCCGCGCCGCGTCGATGAAGATCTTCAGATTGCCCTTGGCCTGCTCCTGGCCCACGAACTCCGACAGGGTCTGGGGCCGCAGGGCGCGGTCATAGGCCTCGCCGGGGGCGGGCTCGGGCGAGATAATGCGGTCGTCAGTCATACTGCCCTTCTCCCCTTGCGGGAGAAGGTGGCCGAGCGAAGCGAGGTCGGATGAGGGGTCACGCTGACCTCAACCCTCTGCATTGGCCGAGCCCACTCCAGCCGCCCGCGTGACCCCTCATCCGTCAGCCTTCGGCTGCCACCTTCTCCCGCAAGGGGAGAAGGGATGTTGATGTCCCTCACCGCCCCAGCTCCTGTAACGCGGCCCGGATCACGGCCGACAGTTCGGCGTCATCGCCCAGCCGGATCAGCGCCTGATCCACGGCCCGGCGTGCATTGACCTCGGCCACGCCCAGCCCCAGCAGGGCCGACACGGCCTCGCCCGTCACGCTCGGAACCGGCGGCGCGATCTCGGCATGCATGCCCGCCGCGCTCGGCGTGAACGACACATCCCCCAGCGACTTGCCTTTCAGCTCGGTCACGATTCTCAGCGCCAGTTTCGGACCCACCCCGTTCGCTCGCCCGATCGCCGCCTTGTCGTCCCGCGCGACCGCGCTCGCCAGTTCGCCCGGCGGCAGGACGTCCAGCACCGACAGCGCCGCCTTCGGCCCAACCCCCTGAATCCCGGTCAGGGTCGTGAAGGCCCGCCGCTCGTCCCGCGTCAGGAAGCCGTACAGGCGCGGCCCGTTCTCCGCCGACCAGCTTGATTCGATATGCAGGGTCGCCTCGTCGCCCGGCGCCGGCAGTCGCTGCAGCGTCCGCGCCCCGCACGTCACCACATAGCCCACCCCCGCGCAGTCGATCAGGCAATGCCCCTCCTCGACTTCGGCCAGAACCCCTCTCAGCCGCCCGATCATCCTCGTCCCCTCCCTGCGCCCCAGGCGTGGGGAGGTGGCAGCGAGCCCCTCGCGAGCTGACGGAGGGGGTCTTGCCGCCGACGAAGAACCCCTCCGTCTCTCCGCTGCGCTCCGAGCCACCTCCCCATCGCTGCGCTACGGGGAGGAGACAGTTCGATACGGCCGATCATGCCAGGGCCTCCAGCAGGGCCCGCTTGCGCAGCTGCGCATGGGTGATGGCCACCGCCAGCGCATCGGCGGCGTCTGCCTTCACGTCCCCGGCGGCCCCTTGGCAGGACTGGGGCAACAGCCGCTTCACCATGAAGGCGATCTGGCTCTTGTCGGCGTGGCCGGCCCCGACCACCGCCTTCTTGATGAGATTGGGCGAATACTCCGCCACCGACAGCCCGGCCTGCGCCGGGGCCAGCATCACCGCCGCCCGCGCATGACCCAGCTTCAGGGTCGAGGACGGGTTCACATTGACGAACACCTCCTCGATCGCCGCCTCGTCGCAGGAATAGGCGGCGCAGACCTCACCCACTTTCTCGAGAAGCCACAGCAACCGTTCCGACAGCGGCGCCCCCTCCGGCGGGGCGACCACCCCGTGCGCGATCCAGCGCAGCCGCGAGCCCTCGGCCACGATCACACCCCAGCCGGTGCGGCGCAGGCCGGGGTCCAGTCCCAGAATTCGAGTCCCCCCGCCTTGATGAATCATGCTGTTCGTCATTCGTTCCAGTCATGCCCCAAACAAGGTTGACGGACAATGACCGCCGTCACTCCTCGCGCGGCAGGATCGAGAAGCCGGCCAGGCCGTCCTCGGCGCTGAGCTGGGTCACCAGGCCGTCGATGTCGATAGGCACATGCCCCTTCACCTTGAGATGATGCTCATGGATGGCTCCGTCGTGGCTCATCACATGCCCCAGACGCACCACCTTGACCCCCCTGAAGCGCAGCAACTCGCGCACGGCCACGCCGTTGGGCGCTTCGCCACGCTTCCAGCGCAGGGTTACGTCCATCACCCCGACATGCGGCAGCTTCGCGTCCAGCACCCGCAGGATCCCCAGCACGCCCAGGGTGGCGCCCGACCCCAGCAGGGCCAGGTCCAGCATCCCCACTCCGAACAGCACCCCGATGGCCGAGGTCACCCACAGCGACGCCGCCGTGGTCAGGCCGTGCACGGAAAACCCCTCGCGGAAGATCACCCCGGCGCACAGGAAGCCGATGCCGGTCAGCAGGCCGTGCGACATCCGGGTCGGGTCGATGACGACCGTCTGGCCCGGCAAGGCCGTAAACGCCCAGGTCGACTGGTGCATCGCCGCCAGCATCAGCAGGCACGAGGTCAGACAGACCAGGATATGGGTCCGGAACCCGGCCGGGTGGCCGTGATAGGTCCGCTCCACGCCGATAAGGTCGCCCGCCGTCATCGCCGCAGCGACGGGCCACAGAAGATTCAGATCGAACACCAAATACGCTCCGGGAACTGACGAATCTTCACGCTAGTCCCCTGATGTCGCCGCATGCAAGTCCGCCGTGATCCGGAGCGGGACAAGGGCGCGGCTTCACGCTAGCTTCGACGCCGAACGAGAGGGATCCATCATGTCGAACACAGCCGGCGCCGTCATCGCGGCCCAGAGGATGCGGGCAGAGCGCCGGATGATCGAGGCGCTGCGGGCCGCCGAGGCCTTCTCGCCCGACAGGGCCATCCCCCTGGCGCCCGACAGGAACCTGGCCAGACTCGCCCTGCGCGGCCTGCTGCGCCAGAACGCCATCCGTCAGGCCCGGGCCGGCCTCTACTACCTCGATGAGCCCGTCTATGCGGCGGTCCGCAAGAGCCGCCAGCGCCTGCTGATCGGCGTGGGCGTCATCGCCGTCGTCTTCGGCGTGGCCCTCGCCATCGCCACCTCCAGCAAGGCCCAGACCGCGCCGGCGCCCCGCCCCGACCAGCTCGCCTTCCGCGCCCTCTACGAGGAACTGGTCGAGACCAACACGACCCTGTCCGAAGGCAGCTGCACCATGGCCGCCGAGCGGATGGGCGCCCGCCTGACCGCCGCCGGTTATCCGGCCGCCGACGTCCGCGTCCTCGCCCCGGCGGACCGGCCGAAGGACGGCAATCTGGTCGCCACCCTGCACGGCTCGAACCCCGACGCGCCCGCCCTCCTGCTGCTCGCCCACATCGACGCGGTCGAGGCCAATCCCGCCGACTGGACCCGCGATCCCTTCACCCTGGTCGAGGAGGGCGGCTATTTCTACGCGCGCGGCGCCTCGGACGACAAAGCCCAGGCCTCGGTCTGGGTCGATACCCTGGTGCGGCTCAGGCAGGAGGGGTTCGCCCCCGCCCGTGACATCAGGATCGCCCTGACCTGCGGCGAGGAGACCGCCGACGTCCACAACGGCGTCGAATGGCTGCTGGCCGAACACCCCGAGACCCTTCAGGCCGGTTTCGCCCTGAACGAAGGCGCCGGCGGTCTGCTCGACGATCAGGGCAATCGCCTCGCCCTCGCCGTCCAGGCGGGCGAAAAGATCTATCAGGACTATACGCTCGAGCTGACCAACCCCGGCGGCCACTCCTCGCGCCCGAGGAAGGATAACGCCATCGTCGCCATGGCGGCGGGTCTCGCCCGCGTCGGCGGCTTTGATTTTCCGCTCGAGCTGAACCCGGTCACCCGCGCCTATTTCGCGGCTCTGGCCGGGACCCAGCCGCAACACGCCGCCGACATGCGCGCCATCAGCGCCCCCGCCGGTCCCGATGCGGAGGCCGCCGCCCGCGTCTCGGCCGCCAATCCGTCTTGGAACGCGACCCTGCGCACCACCTGTATCCCGACCCTGATCGACGGCGGCCACGCCCCGAACGCCCAGCCACAGAAGGTCACCGCCAACATCAACTGCCGCATCCTGCCCGGCCATACGGTGGCCGAGACCCAGGCGGAACTGACCCGGCTGATGGACAATGCCGCCATCTCCATCACCCCCGTCGGCCGCCCCAGCCCGACCGCCCCGCCGCCGGCGCTGTCCGACGCCGTCATGGGTCCGATCCGCGAGGTCGCGGGTGAGATGTGGCCCAACGTGCCGATCCTGCCGACCATGGCGACGGGGGCCACCGACGGCCGCTTCACCAATGCGGCGGGCATCCCGACCTATGGCGTCACCGGCATGTTCGGCGATCCCGACGGCGGCGGCGCCCACGGCCTCAACGAACGAATCCGCGTCCGCTCCCTCTACGAGGGCCGCGACTTCCTGTTCGAGATCGTGAAGCGCTACGGCATGCAGGACTGAGGCGGCTCAGCCTTTGGCCTCGATATAGGCCTCGGGGTCCTTGTTCACCGCCTTCACGCCCGTGATGTGATCCGCCTCGAAGGCAGCGAACTGTACCGCCAGATCGTGGCGCGTCTGCATCGAGGCATGGCGGCGGAAATCTGTCAGGCCTTGGCGCTCCTCCTCGCCCATATGTTTGGAGTTGACGACGTTCGCCTTGCCCACCGCCTCGATCCAGGCGCCGGTGCCGACGGGATAGGTCTCGACCGCCTTGACCGCGTCGCGCAGCTTGTTGTGGTCCTCGATGGCGTCCTCGGTCTCGCCCTCGACCGTCCCGTCCTCGGCGTCGTTCGCCCCCTCGCCCAGTTTAAGCAGCTCGGGATAGAAGAACCGCTCCTCGGCCTCGGCGTGGACATCCAGGAACGCCTTCAGCCGCGACCAGACCGCCGTCAGCGCCTCGATGTCCTTCGGATCGATCTGTTCGAGGATCGAGAACAGCCGCCGTTGCTCGGCGTGGTCGTCGAGGATCAGCTGGGTGATGTCCATGGGGCGGCTCCGGCGCGAACAGTGAAGCCCCGATACGCCCGCCGCAGGGCGCCGGTTCCGTGCGAACGACTCGCGCCGGTCAGCTGAACGGTTCGCGGCTCGTGTGCCAGACGCGCAGAACAAGAACACAGTCGAGCTCCGTCCGGTAGACGAGCAGAAAGGGCGTGGCGGCGACCACCAATTCCCGTCTGCCGTCGGGACGACCCCGCCCCTTGCTGGGGAAATCACGCAGCCCATCCGCTGCTTCCAGAACTCGATCTTCTGTCGCGATGGCGGCCGAGACATTGTCTCGCGCGATGTAGTTGACGCCCTCTTCCAGATCAGCTTCCGCTTCCGGCGTCCAGATCAGCCTCAAGCGGCGTGCGTCCATCGGGCTCGCCGTGCGTGCAGCCGGGCAACGACCTCCTCATGCGGGATGCCTTTGCCCGCCGCCAGAGAGGCTTCCGCTTCGACGATCGCGGCCTCCAGAGCATCATGCTCGCGAGCAATAAGCTCCGCCGCTTCCACCAGCAGTTCCCCGGCTGCTCGGCCTCTGGCGCTGGAGAACGCATCCAGCTTGGCCTTCACGGCCTCATCCATCTCGATGGTCACATGCACGGTCATGGCGTGGAGATTACCACCACCCCCGACCGCCGCCAAACTCAGGCCACGATGGGCTGAACTGATCCGCTTTCGACCGGAGCGGGCCGGCCGCCGCGTTCGCGACGGGCGGCGTCCAGCGCGGCCGACGACATCGCGGCCTCAGCCCGGGCGCCTTCCAGCTCCGCGCGCAGGGCGGCGGCCTGCTGGATCATGGCCTGAGCCTTGGCGTGGTGCTCGTCCTGCGCCGCCGCAAGCTTGGCCTGGATCTTCAGCATCCGGTCCTCGGCGCGGGCAATGGCCTTCTCGTGGGTGGTCGCGGCCTTGGCCAGGGTCTCGGCGCGGTCGACGGCGGCGAGGCGGGCCACCTCCATCCCGGCCAGGCGCTGGCGGGTCTCTTCGGTCTCGGCCTCCAGGCCGCGGATGCGCTCCATGGCGCGGTCCAGGCTGACCTGCAGCTGTTCGGCCTTGCGTTCAGTCCCGTGCGAGCCGGTCTGCAGCTCGCTCAGACGCGACGCCTGTTCGGTGTTCAGGACTTCCAGCCCGTTGGCGCGGGCCGTGGCCGTATCGAGCCGCGACGACAGGGAGGCGATCTCGGCCCGTGCGGCCTCGGTCTGATTCTCCAGCGTGCGCAGGGCGCGGGCGGCTTCGCTCTGCTCGGAGGCCGAGCGGGCGCGTTCGGTGGCCAGCTGGCCTTCGCTGGCGGCGGACGATCGGGCCAGGGCGGCGATCTCGGCCGAGACCTCGTCCACGCGACGACGAAGGACGGTGTTCTCTTCGGAGGCCAGGGCATGATCGCGCTGGATCTGCGCCCGGCCGGCCTCGGAGTCGGTGCGCAGGGTCTCGGCCTGCTTCAACTGGGTGCGCAGAGCCTCCTGGTCCTGTTCAAGTTCCTTGATCCGCTGACCGGAGACGCGTTCACCCGTCTCGAGCGCCTCGATCTTGCCGGTCGCCAGCGACAGTTCGCTGCGCAGACGATCGGCCTCGACCCGGGCTTCCTGCGAAGCCGCGGTCTGTTCGCCGAGCCGCGCCGCCAGGTCTTCCGCCCGCGCCTCGCTCTCGGCCAGGGCGTCGGCCAGCTTGCGCACCTCGACGGTCGCAGCCTCCAGGCGGGCTCCGTTGTCGATACTGGCAGCGCGCAGGTTGATCAGTTCGACGTGGCCGTCGCGCCGCGACCGAAACTCCGCCTCCAGCGGATCCCGCAGCTGCGCCAGCAGGCTCTCGAAGGTCCCGAACCGGCGCGCCATGTCCGACAACTGGTCGAGGCTGTCCTGAATGGTCTCGAACCGTTCGCCGATCACGCCGGCGGCGTCGCCGCCGCTCTCCCGCTCGTCGATGGACGGCGCGACGCCCTGGGCGCTCTTGCCGGTCCGTGACAGAACGCGATCAATCCTGGACAACATCGTCATAACGCCCCCGTTGACGGGCGGATGACGCCTGATGCAGGCGTCTCGAATCGAGCCGCCCCCTCCCGTTAAGGAATGATTAACGGTCAGCGTCAGGAGTGTCGATACCGGCGATCCTGTACGGCTGTGGACAGTCAGCCCGCGAACTTCGCCATCTCTTCGTCGGAGATGTCCTCGTTGGAATAGACCATCGAGACATCGTCCTCGGCGTCCAGAGCGTCGAGCAGCCGCATCAGCGTCCCGACATGCTCGCCGGTCACGGGCACCTCGGTCTGGGGCTTCCAGACGATGGCGGTGGACTTTGCGTCGCCCAGGATCTTGGACATGGCCTCGGCGACCTCGTTCAGATCCTCGAAGGCGGTCCAGATCGTGTGACCCGGCGCGTCCTCGTAGATGTCGGGCTTCACCAGGTCGGATTCGACGTCCTGGGCGCCTGCCTCGATGGCGGCCTCCATGACGGCGTCCTCGCTCCCGGCCTCGGCGGCGTAGGTGATCTTGCCGACCTTGTCCCACATGAAGGCGACCGAGTTCATCTCGCCCAGCGCCCCGCCGTTCTTCTTGAACGCCGTGCCGATGTTGGAGTTGGCGCGGTTGCGGTTGTCAGTCAGAGCCTCGACGATGATGCCGACCCCGCCGGGACCCCGGCCCTCATAGCGGACCTCCTCCATCGTATCGACGTCGCCGCCGGACGCCTTGTTGATGGCCCGCTGGATCACGTCCTTGGGCAGGCTCTCGGCCTTGGCGTTGTTGACCGCAAGGCGCAGTCGCGGGTTCAGGGCGACGTCGGGCATCCCCGATTTGGCCGCCACGGTGATGTCGCGCGACAGCTTGGAGAACAGTTTGGAGCGGGACGCATCGGCGCGTCCCTTGCGGTGCATGATGTTCTTGAACTTGGAATGGCCGGCCATTGTTATCTCTTCAGTGCGCTATCGCTCGACGCGCCCCCCGGTCCGATCTGCGATCGGCCGGAGGACAAGCTACGTCTTGCTACTTGAGCCCGGATCTCGCTGCTTGAGCGCGTTCCGTGCGTTGGTTGGGGCCGTCTAGCCCGCCCGCGCTGTTCTGTCACCAATCGGTCGCTGGAACCGGCGACCCTGCGGGGGATTAAGGCAGCCACCGACGGAGCTTGACCATGTCCGACAATCCCCTGCACGACGCCGACGCCTATCTCGAGGACGATCTCGACGACGCCGAGATCGTCGAATGGTACGAGGGCCGTCCCGTGACGGTGTCGACCGCCGTCGCCACAGGCTCCATCGTCGCGGCCTTCGCCATCGGCGTCCTCACCGCCGTCGGGGCCCTGGCCCTGATGGGCTACATGGACGACAACTAGGTCGCCAGAACCGCGAGCGCGCCGGCCGCCGCCAGCACCACCGGGGCGGCGAACGGGCTCTTCCAGCGGAAGAAAACGACCAGGCTCGCCATGCCGATGGCGATCCCCAACCCCCGACCGCTCCACGTCGGATCCACGCTCGACAGCAGGCCCCAGCCCAGTTGCGCCGCCGTCACGGCGATCAGGCCGGTGACCCCGGCCGCGACGCCTTCGAGCGCCGACTTGAGACGCTCGTCGTCGACCACCGTCTCCAGCCGGTCGTAGAAGATCATCGAGAAGGCGAAAGCGGGCAGGAAGATCCCGGCCGTGATCGCCAGCGCGCCGAGCGGACCCCCGGCGACATAGCCAACGAAGGTCGAGAAGATTATCAGGGGCGCCGGCAGCACCCCCGACAGCGCGAGCCCGTCCAGGAAGGCCCCGTCGCCCAGCCAGCCGCGGCCCACCATATCGGTCCTCAGGAACGGAATGGCCGTATAGGCGCCGCCGAAGGTCAGCAGTCCGGCCTTCAGCCCGCTGAGAAACAGCAACAGTACGGCCACCTCGCCCGGCGCGTCCGGCGCGCCGCCGGTGAAGGCCGGCGGCGGCGTCCCGCCCGCGACCTGAGCGGCCCAGACGCCCGCAGCGAGCGCCAGCACCGCGCTACCTGCCGCCCACCAGATCCGCCCGCCTCGTGCCGCCGCATAGACCAGCCCCGCCGCCGGCAAGGTGATCCAGAACGGAACGCCCGACAGGGCCGCCGCCGCGCAGGCCGCGCCGATCCCCCACAACCAGATGTCCGTCAACGCGTGCCGGCCGATCTTCTCGACCGCCTGCACGATCAGGGCGATCACCGCCGCCTGCACCCCGAACAGGGCGGCCGCCAGCCAGCCCCGGTCGAAATCGATGCGGAAATAGAGCCAGGCCAGCGCCATCATCAACACGAAACCGGGCAGCATGAACCCCAGTCCGGCGAGCAGTCCGCCCCACCGGCCACGCGCCCGCATGCCCAGATGCACGCAGAGCTCGTGCGCCTCCGGTCCCGGCAACACCTGCATCACCGCCAGCAACCGATTGAACCTCTGCGGCGAGATCCAGCCCTCGCCTTCCACCAGTTCGCGCTTCAGCATGGCGATCTGCGCCGCTGGCCCGCCGAAGGCCAGCAGGCCGAAGCCGAGGAATTTCGCGAACAGCTCGAACAGGCTCAGACGCGGCGGCCTGGCCTCTGAATCCCCCGGCGTGGGCGGAACGGGGATGGACGAGGCCATGGGCGCTCCTTGCCGCCGGTCAGGCGGACGGGAGCGGGTCTTAAGCGGACATCGCCTGTATCCGGGCGCCCGCGATCAGGCCCGGACGATCAACCTAGCTGGACCGCGACGCGGGGGTAAAGGCCTCACCCCGCCCTCAGGTTCTCGACCACGCTCCGCAGCACCGCCGGCAGCGGCTTGGGCCGGCGCGTTTCGGCGTCGACATAGACGTGCACGAAATGGCCGATGGCGGCGGGCTCGGCCACGCCACGACGGAAGACGGCGAAGCCGTATTTGACGCTCGACGTGCCGATATGGTCGACCTTGATCCCGACCTCGATGACATCCGGGAACGCCAGCGACGAGGTGTAGCGGCAGCCCGAATCGACCACGAGGCCGATCGATTCCTTCAGCCCCCCGCCGATGATCAGGTGGGCGTTCACCGCCGAGTCCACGAACTCGTAGAATTTGGCGTTGTTGATGTGGCCGTACTGGTCGTTGTCCGCCCAGCGCGTCGAGACCGTATGATAGGCCTTGTAGGTCGCCCGGTCGGCCAGCGGCCCCTCGTCGCGTTTCGGCATTCTGTTTTCGTCCCACGCAGCGCCGGCTTGATCGCCGATCCTCGTGCAACGCTCGGGCTTGGCCTCCGTCGCGTCAAGCGCCTATCGAAGGTGAACCGCGCGTTTCCGACGAGGCTGCTCATGACCCGGACCACCACCCGCGCCGCCGTCCTGCGCGCCATGGGCGCCGCTCGCCCCTATGCCGACAGCCGTCCGCTCTCGATCGAGACCGTGACCCTCGACCCGCCCGGCCCGGGGGAGGTCCTCGTCGCCATCAAGGCCGCGGGCCTGTGCCACTCCGACCTTTCCGTCATTAACGGCGACCGCCCCCGCCCCATGCCCATGGCCCTGGGTCACGAAGCGGCGGGCGTGGTCGAGGCGCTCGGCGAAGGCGTCACCGACCTGGTCGTCGGCGACCACGTCGTCATGGTCTTCATGCCGTCGTGCGGTCACTGCAATCCGTGCGCAGAGGGTCGCCCCGCCCTTTGCGAGCCCGGGGCCGCCGCCAATGGCAAGGGCGAGCTCCTGACCGGCGGCAAACGCATCCATCACCACGACGAAACCCTCAACCACCACCTCGGCTGTTCCGCCTTCGCCGAGCGCGCCGTGGTCTCGCGCCGCTCGCTGGTGAAGATCGACCCGGCCCTCTCCTTCGCCGAGGCGGCCCTGTTCGGCTGTGCGGTCCTGACCGGCGTCGGCGCGGTCGTGAACACGGCCCGGCTCAGGGCGGGCCAGAGCGCGGTCGTCGTCGGCCTCGGCGGCGTCGGCCTCGCCAGCGTGCTCGGCGCCCTGGCCTCAGGCGCCACGCCCGTGATCGCGGTGGACCTGTCCGAGGACAAGCTGACCCTCGCCCGCACCCTCGGTCCGGTCCAGACCGTCAATGCCGCCGATCCCGACGCGGTAGATCAGGTCCGCGCCCTGACCAACGGCGGCGCCGACTTCGTGTTCGAGATGGCCGGTTCGGTCCGCGCCCTCGAAGCCGCCTGGAAGATGACCCGGCGCGGCGGTACCACGATCACCGCCGGCCTGCCCCCGCCCGACGCCGCCCTGCCGGTCAATGTCGTCTCACTCGTAGGGGAGGAGCGCACGCTGAAAGGCTCCTACATCGGGACCTGCGTGCCCGGCCGCGACATCCCCCGCTACGTCGCCCTCTACCGCCAGGGCCGCCTGCCCGTGGACCGGCTGATGAGCGGAACCATCGCGCTCGACGACATCAACGCGGGCTTCGACCGGCTGCACGCCGGCGAGGTCGTCCGGCTGGTGGTGACCTTCTAGGTCTTCGGCGCTTCGATCGCAGCAGCCTCGGCCGCAGGATCCGCTTCCGCGGCGGGCGCCGTGGCTGCTGCCGCCGCCCTGGCCTCATCCTCGGCCTCGGCCTCCTCGACGGAATAGGTCGGGTCCTTGCCCGTGTCGCAATAGTCGAAGAAGGCGGCGATCGCGCCCTTGCCTGACTCCTTGGCGACCAGCCGCATGTCCGCGCCGCTGAGGCCCACGTCGATGGCGCCGCTGGCCTTCAGGGCGGTGATCACCGGGTGGTCGGTCGGCGCGCTCGCACCTGGCTGGAAGGTGCCCGTCGCGGTGCCCGACGTCAGCACCGCCTCCTCCTCATAGCCCCAGGTCAGTGCGACGGTTTTCGACTGCGGCAGGCAGGACATGCCGAAGACGCTGACCCCCTCGGCCCAGTCGCCGTCGCCGAAGTCCAGGTCGCCCGACCCGCCGTGCGCCACGAAATGCCAGTCATAGGTCGCCGGCACGGCGTCGCCCGAAGGCAGGGTCACCTGACCGGCCGTCGGCTCGCCTTCTCCGCGACCGGCAGGCTGACAGGCGGCGAGCGCGAGCGCGATGGCGGCGGCGGAAACGATGCGGATCATAGGGTCCTCTCTCGATCACCGTCCCCCCGACGGCAATCCAACCCTAGTCCTGCGATGGGCGCTTCGCCAAGGGCGTCACAATCGTCTAAGGCAGGGCTGAGCGACACAAAGTTCTCAAAGGAAACTCACAAATGGCGACCGAACTCTACGACCTGACCGTTCCGCCATTCTCGCGCGGTCTGCGCGCCCTGTCCGGCCTGCTCGACAAGGCCGTTGCGCATGGGAAGGAAACGGGCGTCGATCCGGACTCCTGGCTGTCGCTGCGCATCATCGACGACATGAACCCCCTGGTGAAACAGGTCCAGACCGCCTGCGACAGCCCCAAGCTCTGCCTTGCCCGCCTGTCCGGCGTCGCCGCCCCGGTTAACGACGACTCCGAAACCACTATCGCCGAACTGCAGCAGCGCATCGCCGACACCCTGGCCTATCTGGCCTCGGTGCCGCGCGACAAGGTCGATGGCCAGGAAGGCAAGGAAGTCACCCTGACCTTCCCCGGCGGCGAGATGAAATTCCTCGGCCAGCCCTATGTCACCGGCTTCGCCATGCCGAACTTCTACTTCCACCTGACCACGGCCTACGACCTGCTGCGCGGCGCCGGCGTCCCGCTCGGCAAGCGCGACTACATGGGCGCCCCGACCTGATCCGTCCGCTTGCGTACAAAGGAACCTTTGCGGTCACCGGCTCTTTCGACACCGTCAGTTTGCGGAAGAGTTGGTGTCGCGTGGTCGTCAAACAGTCTAAGGGTCGGGGCCGGCACGCCACAGTCAGCGTCAACGACCGGTCACGCCCGGGCGGCTGGCTGTTCCGCCTCTATATGGCGTGGTTCTTCAGAGGCCTGAAGAAGCGCTAGACGCGGCCCAGCAGGGCCTCGACCTCGGCCCGCGTCGGCAGCGAGGGTTGAGCCCCCGGCCGTGTCGCGGCCAGGGCCCCGGCGGCGCAGGCGAACGTCAGCGCGTCCGTCGGCTCCAGCCCGTCCAGCAGGGCCACAACGATCGCGCCCACGAAGGCGTCGCCCGCCCCCGTGGCGTCTACGGCGACGACCTCGGGCGGCGTGGCCCAGGCCATCTTGACGCCCCGGTGATACATCTCGGCCCCCCGGGCCCCCTGGGTGATCACCACCCGACCCCCGCCCCGGTGCAGCAGGTCGGCGTAGAACGCCGCCTCCCCCTCGTTGACGACGATCAGGTCGCAGCGTTTCAGCAGCGCCTCCGACACCGGCGCGGCAGGCGCCAGGTTGGCGCAGACGAACCCGACCGCCCGACCCACCGCCGCCTCGACCGTCTCGATCGGCAGCTCCAGCTGCACGATCAGCGGGCTTTCGATCCGCGCCGGCAGCTGTTCCGGCGTCACCAGATGGTTCGCCCCCGCCGCCACCACGATCTGGTTTTCGCCCGACGGATCGACCGCGATCAGGGCCACCCCCGTCGCGGCCGCGATATCGACCGCCACCCCCGACAGATCGACGCCGAAGCTCTCCATCAACGCCAGCGCCTCCTGCGCCATGGCGTCGTCGCCGACCCGGCCGATCAGGCTTGCTTCTGCTCCAAGCTTCTCGGCGGCCAGCGCCTGGTTCGCGCCCTTGCCGCCCGGATGCCGCGCGAGGGTCGCCCCCGTCACCGTCTCCCCCGCCGCCGGCAGCGACGGCGCAGACGCCACCAGGTCCAGGTTGATCGATCCGACCACGGTGATGTTCATCCGACCGCCCCCAACCGCTGGGTGATCAGGTCGAACACCCCCTGCCCGTCCGCCTCGACCGCCCACAGATGCCGGGCGCTCGCCGGATCGACGCGGAACTCCACCGCCGTATGGCCGCGCGTCAGATCGCTGTCGGTCTCGACCTCGATCCGGCAGGGCTTCAGCCGGAACAGCCCGGGCTTCAGCAGCCAGGCCACCGTACACGGATCATGCAGGGGCGCGCCCCAGTCCGGAGTGGGCCAGCCGACGATGTCCCGCTCGATTCGTTGCGAGAACCGAACCATCATCGCCGCCGTCAGGGCCGGCCCCTTGCCCACCGCCTCCAGCGCCTGGATCCGGCCCTCGGTCCCCCGCACCTGATGCGTCGCGTCGAGTCCGAACACCACCATCTCGCACGCACTGGCGAAGACCTCCGCCGCCGCGTCCGGATCGGCCCAGATATTGAACTCGGCGGACGGGGTGATGTTGCCGCCCTCGGACCGCGCCCCGCCCATGACCACCACCGGCCCCAGCCGTTCGGCCAGTCGGGGTTCGGCCCTCAGCGCCAGCGCCACATTGGTCATCGGCCCCATGACCGCCAGCGCCACCGATTTCGGCTCGGCCGCCATCACGATCCGCACCATGGCCTCCACGGCCGAACCCTCCGCCGCCGGAGCATCGGGCTCGACGGCTTCGAGATCGCCCAGCCCCTCGGCCCCGTGGAACTCGCCCGCCCCGGCCGGTTCGCGCCTCAAAGGCCGCGCCGCGCCGGCGAACACCGGCACATCCTCCCGCCCGGCGACCTGACGGATGATCCGCGCATTCCGAGTCGTGGTCCTGACCGGCACGTTCCCGCCCACCGTGGTGATCGCCCTGAGGTCCAGCTCCGGCGAGGCGAAGGCCAGCAACAACCCCACGGCGTCGTCCACGCCCGGGTCGCAGTCGATGATCAAACTCTGTCTTCTCACTCGCCCTGAATGCGGCGGGTCGCCCGTCGCCGCAACGAAAAAGGGCGCGCCGTCTCCGGCGCGCCCCCTGTCTCAGGCGATGAAGGCGGGTCCTACAGGCCCACCACCCCGCCGTCGTCCTTGGTGATCACGATCGTCGCCGAGCGCGGGCGAGCGCCCGTGCCGCCCGTCTGGCTGGCGGGCCAGAACGAGGACGGCGTCGCGGCAGAGCCGTTCTCGCCCGGGTGCTGGATGTTGACGAAGATGGTCTTGCCGTCCGGCGTCGAGTCGATGCCGGTAATTTCGCACTCCTTCGGCCCGACCAGGAAGCGGCGCAGGGTCATGCCCGGCGCCTTGCCGACGAAGGTCGATTGGGTGCGGGTCGCGCCGGTGGAGTCGGTGTTGGTGATGGTGAGCGCACCGCCGTCGCCGACATTGCCCGGCTGGGCCACCAGCATCATGCAGTTGGTCTTGTCGGTGAAGGCGCCGTCGTCGGTCTGGATCCACAGCAGCGGATTGACCAGGCCCGAGGCATTCTGCGGGCGGCCGAACCACAGGCCGTCCGGCGACGAGAAGTCATTGGTCGCGTCCAGGCCCGACAGGCTGATGTTGGCCGCGTTCAGGTCCGAGTCGGCGCCGAAGGCGTAGATGTCCCAGCGGAAGGTGGTCGCCTCGGGGTTGTCGCCCGTCTCGCGCAGACGGATGATGTGGCCGTTCGGGTTGCCGAACTGGGCCGTGTTCGTCGCGCCGCGCGGGTCGTTGTAGTGGCGCGGGTTGGCGGCATCGGTCCCGGTCAGCGGCCGCTGCGCCGCAGAGTTGTTGGTCAGGGTCAGATAGACCTCGCCGGTCACCGGGTTGACCGCCGCCCACTCCGGACGGTCCATCTTGGTGGCGCCAACGGCGTCGGCGGCCAGACGGGCGTTGATCAGGACATCGGCCTGGCTGGCGAAGGCATAGGCCGGGTTGGCGGCCGTGACCGCACCCGTGCCGAACACCAGCGGCAGCCACACGCCGTTTCCGGTCGCGTCATAGCGGGCGACATAGAGGGTGCCGCTGTCCAGATATTTGTCGCCGATCGACAGGCGGTCGGCGCTCTGGGCGTCGGCGGCGACCCAGGGGGTGGCCGAGACGAACTTGTAGAAATACTCGCCGCGCGAATCGTCGCCCATGTAGAAGACCGGACGGCGGCCGGCGACGAAGTTGGCCGGCCAGGCGCCCTCGTGGCCCATGCGACCGAGCGCCGTGCGCTTCCTCGGGATCGAGGCGGCGTCATAGGGGTCGATCTCGACGACCCAGCCGTACTGGTTCGGCTCGTTGCGGAAGTCCGCGGTCGCGTCAGAGCCGGTGGCGGAGGCGTTCCACTTGGCGAATATCGTCGAACCCGGAACCGTCGGAACCACCGAGGCCCAGCCATTGGCGCCGCCCGCGCCCTGGCTCACGCCGTAGCGGCTCAGGGCGACGACTTCCTTCGCCGTGCGGGCGGCGTTGTCCGTCGACGAGCGGCGGAAATAGCCGGCCCAGTTCTCTTCGCAGGTCAGGTAGGAGCCCCAGGGCGTATAGCCGTTGGCGCAGTTGTTGACGGTGCCGCGACCGGCGACGCCTGTCGGCGAGAAGGCGGTGCGAACCTGGACGTCGCCGCGCGCCGGACCGCGGATGTCCATGGGCGTGTTCGGGGTAATGCGGCGGTTGAAGGTGGAGTTCTGGACGTAGTTCCAGCCGCTCGTGCCCTTCAGGACCTCGATCACGGCCACGCCGTGGGCCTCGATCTCCTTGATGGCCTCGGCTTCCGGGCGGACGCCGCCGACCGAGGTGGGGCCGTTCGGGTGCAGATAGGCGGCCGAGATGTTCTCGTGGTTCATGGCCAGCAGGCCGCGGGCCGACGCGTTGTCGTCGCGCAGGCCGGTCGTCGCGCCGAGGCCGAAGAAATACAGGGCGTCGTGGTGGTCGCCGGCGCGCGAAGCGAAGTTCGTGTCCGTGCCGTTGTTGGCATAGGCAGGCGTGGCGGCGTTGATCGGGTCGCCCAGGCGATACAGGACCGAGACCGAGTAGCCGGCCGGGACGGTGACGACGTCCAGCAGGTTCTTCGCGACGGCGTTGAAGCCCAGCACCGCCGGGCTGACCGTCACCGTCGTGTTGGCCGAGGCGATGATGCTGTTCGAGCCGGAGGCGTTGAACGAGAAGACCAGCGGCGTCGCTGCGGTCACGCTCGGCGCCGTGAAGGTGGCGTTGCTGGCGTTGGCGTTCGTCAGGACGACCGTCGGACCCGAGACCTGGGTCCACAGCACGCCGGTCGAACCGGTCGAGGTCCCCGTCAGGGTCACCGTCTTGCCCGAGGTCGTGGCGCCGTTGGAGCCGGCCGAGACCGTGGCGTCCGACTTCGGCTGCTCGCTGTCGTCGTTGCAGCCGGCCAGGCCGAACAGGGCGGCGACCGAGGCCATGCCGCCCATGATCGTGCGGCGCGACTGGCGCTCCTCGATGATCGAGCCGAAGGTCGGGTTGGACGAGGTGTTCAGTTCGACGTCGCCGTCGTCATGGCTGCCGGTCAGGTGGATTTCGGACATGGTTGCTCCCCGGAATGTCTGGGGACCAGCGGTAGCGTTCGTGTTTGTGAAGTTCGTGTCCGAAATATTTCCGTTTTATATTACGAACAAGCCGGACAATACAACACAGTTACAGTTGATCCGCGACCGGATCATGCGTCCGATCAGTCGACGCAGGCCCTGACGCAGGCTTTGGCCAGGACTTCTGCAGAATCGACAAGCGGAACAGACACATCGGACGCGTCGAGCAACAGGGGAACCTCCGTACACCCCGCAATCACCGCATCGGCGCCCGCGACGTTGAGCGCCTCGGCCAGCCGCACCATGGCCGCACGATTGTCCACACCCACGTCGCCGCGCTTCACCCCATAGACGCAGGCCATGAAGGCGGCGCGGTCGTCGCCCTGCAGAACCACCGGCTTCACCCCGGCCGCCATCAGCGCCGCGACGTACAGAGCCTCGCCGCCCGGCGTCGCCAGAATGCCGATGGAGCGGGCGTCATATCCCTTCGCTTCCGCCACCGTCGCCGCGATCATGTCGATGAACGGCAGTCCAGCCGCCAAGATGCCCGGCTTCTGCGCATGGGCCGTGTTGCACGGCATGGCCAGAACCTGCGCCCCTGCCGCCTTCAGCCGTTCCGCCATCCGGCCCAGTTCCGCCTCGGCATCCCCCGGTCGCGTGTTCCGGTCCGGCACCTGGGGGTTCAGGTCCATCACTACCCGGATGTGATCTGCGTCGCCCTGCGCCGGCGTCAGCGCCTGCACCCGTGCGAGGAACGCCACCGTCGCCGCCGGCCCCATGCCGCCGAGAACCCCCAGAACCTTGCTCATCCGAGCATCGAGTCCAGTTCGCCCTGATAGCCGGCCAGGCCCTGCGCGCCGCCGGTGTGCAGGAACACCACCCGCTGCCCCTCGAACGTCCCGGCCCTGGCCAGGGCGATCAGCCCCTTCATCGCCTTGCCGGTATAGACCGGGTCCAGCAGGATCGCGTCGGTCCGCGCCGCCAGTACCAGGGCGTCGACGACGGCCTGATCGATCAGGCCGTAGCCCGCGCCGACATAGTCGCAGTCGGCCACTACCATCTCGTCCTTCACCCGATCCGGATGCCCCAGCAGGGCCGCCGTCTCCTTCGCCAGCTTCAGGACATTGGCTTCCTGCCTGTCCTTCGGCGCCCGCACCCCGATGCCCAGCACCGGAATGTCGGCGCCCAGCACCGCCAGACCGGCGACCAGACCGGCGTGAGTCCCCGCGCTGCCGGTCGCCGTCACGATCAGGTCGATGGCCAGATCCAGCTCGTCGGCCTGCACCACGATCTCGCGCGCACAGTCGACATAGCCGAGCGCTCCGATCGCGTTCGAGCCGCCGCCGGGAATGACATAGGGCTTGCCGCCGCGGGCCCGGATCTCCGCCGCCGTCTTCTCCAGCTCGGCCGGCATGTCCGATCCTCCGGGCACGGAGCGAATGACCGCGCCGAACAGCCGATCCATCAGGACATTGCCGTTATGGACATAGTCGACGGCTTTCGACCCGGTCCGCTCCTCCAGGATGACCTCGCACTTCAGACCCATGACGGCTGCGGCCGCCGCCGTCTGACGCACATGGTTCGACTGCACCGCGCCCTGGGTCACCAGGGTGTCGGCGTCCTGCTCGAACGCATCGCCCAGCAGGAACTCCAGCTTCCTCGTCTTGTTGCCCCCGCCGGCCAGCCCCGTGCAGTCGTCCCGCTTGATCCACAGGTCGATGCCCAGCGCCTGCGACAGGCCCGGCGCGGGCTCCAGCGGCGTCGGCAGATGGGCGAGGCGCACACGAGGGAAACGGGCGAGATGCATGGGGACGGCCTTTCGGTTTGTGCCTCTCCTATAGCGCCCCGCGTCGTGTGCGAAGCCTCAGGCGGCGCGCACCGGTTCAACCTCGAGCGTTTCGCGCAGCAGGGCGATGATCTCGAGGGCGGAGGTGTCGGGCGTCGCCATGAGCCGATCCAGAGCGGTCGCCGACTCTGGCCCCAGGCGCGAGCTCGCCATGCTCCAGCCCGGGAACTGCCTTTGCGTGATCGGCCTGCGGTCCAGGATGACGATGTCGCGGTGGCGCGGATCCCCGGCGAGGCGGCGCAGCAGGCCGTCCAGAACGGCCGACGGTCCCTCGATGACCTGGATAAAGCGGCCGTCGTGCGCGCCCAGCGCGCCGGTCAGTCCGTCCCGGTCATTGTTCCGCTGCGATTCGCCGAGGATCGTCGCCATGTTCAGAAGACTGTCCGTCCGCCCCGTCGCCGTACTGGCATAGAGGATTCGTTCAAGGCCGGTCATGTCGCGCTCCAAAAGGGTAGGAGTCCGTTCTGCTCCCGTAACGGTATCCGTTCGGTAAACAGTTGCAACGTAAGGGTAATGTCGAATAACCGACATAGGGGTCTAGGATGGCGCCTCCGTTTCGCAGACGGCCTGCAGCTCGGCGAAATGCTCCTCCTCCTCCGGCGCCGCCATCGCCGGCGTGGCGCGGGTGATCACCCGGGCGCCGGCCTCCAGCGTGCGGTGGACCGGACATTTGTCGGCGATGGCGAACAGCCTGCCGCGCTGCGCCTCGCTCAGCGCCCCGTCCAGGATCAGGGTCCGTTCGAACACGTCGGGCGGCGTCTCGCCGCTCCGCTTCTCGTGGCGCACCTCGACCGAGCCGCGCTCCAGCGGGATGCCCTTCAGGTCGGCATAGAGCCGCAGCGTCATCACCGTGCAGGCCCCCAGCCCCGCCGCCACCAGCTCATAGGGCATCGAACCCGAGGCCAGTCCGCCGACCGAGACCGGCTCGTCGGCCATCAGCATGGCGCCGCCCGCCTCGACCCGCGCCTGGAACTTTCCCGCCCCCGTCTCGGACACCCGCACCACCCCGTCGGCGGCCGGGACCGGCAGGGGCGTGGTCATCCCGTCGATGTAGCGAGACGCCCAGGCCGCGATCACGCTGGCCGCATAGGCCGCATCCTTGGGTTTCGACAGAAGGTGGTCCGCCGTGTCCAGCGAGACGAAGCTCTTGGGGTGTTTCGCCGCCAGATAGAGGCCCGTCGACTCGTCGATGCCGACGATCTGATCGACCGGCGAATGCAGGATCAGCAGCGCCCGCTTCAGGGCCTTCAACCGCGCCGCCTGGTCCTGGGTCTTCAGACTCTCGGCGAAGCCCGGCCCGACCGTGATCGCCTTGCCGGCCAGGGTCACGCAATGGGTCTCGCCGTGCCTAAGTCCCTCGGCCTCGGGGCCGAGCAGCTTCAGCACATGGGCCACGTCGAACGGCGCGCCGATGGTCGCCACGGCCTTGATCGTCTCCATCCGTCCCGCCGCAGCGATCGCCGCCGCCCCGCCGAGGCTGTGGCCGATCAACAGGCCCGGCGCGCAGCCATGCGCGACCATATGGGCCCCCGCCGCGACCAGATCCTCGACGTCGACGGTGAAACCCGCCGGCATGGCCGCCATGCCCAGTTCTCCGATCCCGGCGAAGTCCAGCCGCAGCGTCCCCACCCCCTCGGCCGCCAGTGCCCGGCTGATCCGCGTCGCCGCCAGATTGTCCTTCCCGCAGGTGAAACAGTGGGCGAACAGCGCGAACGCCCGCGCCTGCCCGTCCGGCCGGTCCAGCACCGCCCGTACGCGCCGTCCGTCGGCACAGTCGAAGTCGAAGGGTTCGGTGCGCATAATGGTTCTCCGGGCTGCGGCGCCAGCCATAGCATTCCTCCCCCGTCGGGGGAGGAATGGACACCTCGCAATGGCAGGCCTATCGTCCGCGCGTTCTCCCGGGGGCGGCGCTCGAGCCGCTGAGATAGGCGTAAGCGCCTGACCGGCCGAACCTGATCCGGGTCATGCCGGCGAAGGGATGAGTACGCTTCGGTCCACACGCCACAGGACCAATCTCGCCCGAGCCGGCGCGACCCTCTGCAAGCACAGAGGCCGCCATGAACATTCTCGTCACACCGCCGTCGCTCCCCGAAGAGCCCAATATCGATCTGGCGCTTAAAGACGCACGCGACGAGGTCATGCGCGAGACCGGGACCATCCCGACCGGCGAGCGCGCCGGGTCGCACAAGGTCTATGCCTCGGGCGAGCTCTACCCCGACATCCGCGTGCCCTTCCGCGAGGTGGCCCTGCACCCCTCGGCCAATGAGCCGCCGCTGACCATCTATGACTCCTCGGGCCCCTACACCGACCCGACGGTGACCATCGACATCAAGCGCGGCCTGCCCCTCGTCAAATCAAGCTGGCAGCTCGACCGCGGCGACATCGCCCCCGTCGCCGAGCCGCGCGAGGTCAAGCCCGAGGACAACGGCCACGCCGAGGGCAAACACCTCGCCCCCCGCTTCGACACCAGCCACCACAAGGTCTTCAAGGGCGTCGAGGGCCGCCCGGTCACCCAGTACGAATACGCCAACGCCGGCATCATCACCCCCGAGATGGAATACGTCGCCATCCGCGAGAACCTGCGCCGCGAACAGTCCGCCCCCTGCATCCGCGATGGCGAGGATTTCGGCGCCTCCATCCCCGACTTCGTCACGCCCGAGTTCGTGCGTCAGGAGATCGCGCGCGGCCGCGCCATCATCCCGCACAACATCAACCACCCCGAGGTCGAGCCGATGATCATCGGCCGCAACTTCCTGGTGAAGATCAACGCCAACATCGGCAACTCGGCCGTCCTGTCCTCCGTCGACGATGAAGTGGATAAGTTGGTCTGGGCCACCCGCTGGGGCGCCGACAACGTCATGGACCTGTCGACGGGCCGCAACATCCACAACATCCGCGACTGGATCATCCGCAGCTCCAGCGTCCCCATCGGCACCGTCCCGATCTATCAGGCCCTGGAGAAGGTCAACGGCGTGGCCGAGGACCTGAACTGGGAGGTGTTCCGCGACACCCTGATCGAACAGGCCGAACAGGGCGTCGACTATTTCACCATCCACGCCGGCGTCCGCCTGCCCTTCGTGCCGATGACCGCCAAACGCGTCACCGGCATCGTCTCACGCGGCGGCTCCATCATGGCCAAATGGTGCCTGTCGCATCACCGCGAGTCCTTCCTCTACGAGCATTTCGAGGACATCTGCGACATCATGCGGGCCTATGATGTGTCGTTCAGCCTCGGCGACGGCCTGCGCCCCGGCTCCATCGCCGACGCGAACGATGAGGCCCAGTTCGCCGAGCTGCGCACCCTCGGCGAGCTCACCAAGATCGCCTGGGCCAAGGGTTGCCAGGTCATGATCGAGGGCCCCGGCCATGTGCCGATGCACAAGATCAAGGCGAACATGGATGAGCAGCTGAAACACTGCCACGAGGCGCCCTTCTACACGCTCGGGCCCCTGACCACCGACATCGCCCCCGGCTACGACCACATCACCTCAGCCATCGGTGCGGCCATGATCGGCTGGTTCGGCACGGCCATGCTCTGCTACGTCACGCCCAAGGAGCATCTGGGCCTGCCCGACCGTCAGGACGTCAAGGACGGCGTCATCACCTACAAGATCGCCGCCCACGCCGCCGACCTCGCCAAGGGCCACCCCGCCGCCCGGCTGCACGACGACGCCCTGTCGCGCGCCCGGTTCGAGTTCCGCTGGGAAGACCAGTTCAACCTCGGCCTCGACCCCGAAACCGCCCGCAAATACCACGACGCCACCCTGCCCAAGGAGGCCCACAAGACTGCCCATTTCTGCTCCATGTGCGGCCCGAAATTCTGCTCGATGAAGATCAGCCAGGACATCCGCCGGGACGCGGCGGCGCAGAACGACGCCGGGGGTTCGCTGGCGGAGGCGGAGGCCGGGATGGCGGAGATGTCGGCGAAGTTCCGGGCGGGGGGGAGTGTGGTGGAGGTGAAGGTGTGAGGGCTCAAGCCTTCACGCCGGTATTGCAGAATGGGTGCGCCAGCTGGAGGTTACCGTTCCATCGCCATAGTCATTTTCGATCCATGCACGAAGAGCACTGAAGCCTATGCCCACTCTCCTCCTCCTCGCCAGTCCGAACGTGGCCGGGAAGACCCCCTTCATCAACGGCTTCCTGGGTCAGAGGGCGGAGGCGTTCCGGTCTGTGAACCCGGACGCGGTCTCCCTCTCCCGGCGGGAGAGGGCTTGAGCGCCTGAGAGCCGTCAGGCGATCAGACTTGCGCAAAAGGGTGAGGGGTTGGCGGGTCCGTCGGCGTGAGCCGTCGCACGGACGGCGACCCAACTTCAGGCAGTAGCCCCTCACCCTTTCGGCTTGCGGCGCGCTTCGCTTGCCCAGCCTCAAGCCCTCTCCCGCCGGGAGAGGGTCGCCGTTGATCCTCCCTCTCCCGGCGGGTGGAGGAGGATCGCATGCGATCCGACGACGGGCTTGAGCGCCTGAGAGCGCCAGCGATCAGACTTGCGCGAAAGGGTGAGGGGTTGGCGGGTCAGTCGGCGTGAGCCGTCGCACGGGCACTGCTTGCGCCGACTTCAACGGATGCCCCTCACCCTTTCGGCTGGCGCATCGCTCCGCTCTGGGAGCCTCAAGCCCTCTCCCGCCGGGAGAGGGTCGCCGTTGATCCTCCCTCTCCCGCCGGGAGAGGGGTAAGGATTGAGAGGGTCACAACAAACCCAACACCCTCGCCCTGTCCCGGATCGCGTCGTCGATGCGCCACGGTTCGGCCAAGGCGGTCTCATTCGTGAAGCGCACGACCGTCCAGCCCAGCGCCTCGATCTCGGTCTGGCGGACGTAATCGCGCAACACGACATCGTCGCGCTCGTGGACGCCGCCGTCGATCTCGATCACCGGGCGCAAGGCCACGCAGGCGAAGTCCACCGTATAGCGGCCGATGTCGTGCTGGCGCCGGACCTTGATCCCGTCGACCGCACCGCCCCTCAGCCGCGACCAGACGCGCTGTTCGGCCAGGCCGGCGGATTGGCGGAGAGCAGGGGCTCGCGACATGACCGGAGATTGCAACGCTCTCTCGATGCACGGGAAGCGGAAACTACGTTCCTTCCCTTCTCCCGGCGGGAGAAGGTGGCCGCGTAGCGGACGGATGAGGGGTTGGCCTGTCCGTCGGCGCAAGCCGCCGCACCGACGAAGACACGGCTCACGCCGACTTCAAACGCCAGCCCCTCACCCTTTCGGCTGGCGCATCGCTACGCTCCGCGAGCCTCAAGCCCTCTCCCGCCGGGAGAGGGAATCCCCCCATACCCATCAACGGATCGTCTGAATCCGCCTTTGAAATCAACGCCCGGCTCTAATGAGAGCCGTTTTACCCATCACCCCTGAAAACGGCCTCACACTGTTGCCCCTTCAACGGGAGCCACAACCATGACCGAGGACGAACACTCCACCCCCACAGGCCTGCGCGCGGCGCCGCCCGACGTGTGGGATGCGGTTCGGGACGACTATCTGGCCGGGATGTCAGGGCCCGACTGTTGCCGACGGCACGGGGTGACGCTGGCGGCGCTGCGGGCGCGGGCGTCGCGGCATGGATGGCGGCGGGCGGATCAGCCGTGGCGGCCGCCCCACACCCTGGACCCGTGGGACGAGGGGATGGAGCTCGAAGACAAGATCGGCGGCGACATGAACATGATCGACTTCGGCGACCTGCCCCATGTCGCCTCGTCGCGGATGGCGCGGGCGATCCTGCGCGGCGACGCGGTCGGGGCCCTGCGCTGGCACCGGGTGCATCACCTGGTTCAGGAGGACGACGACGACCTGCGTCGCTGGATCGAGACGGAGGACCTGCGCCAGCGCCGGGCCGAATGGGAGGCGGACCGCGACGCCCGGCTCGCGGCCGAGGACGAGGCCGAGGCCCTGGCTCAGGAGGCGCGCGACTCTGTCGACTCTGTCGAGTCTGTTTTGGAGTCGCGCCCTGAGGACGACGACCTCTGAAACCCGAACTGACTTGACGCAGGGGTCCTCGATCCGCGATCCCCAAGCCAGAGCCCGGAGCCCCATCATGCCCATCGACCGCGTTTCCGTCCTGAAAGCCCTCGAAGCCCAGGGCGTCTGCCCGGTCTTCTACAATCCCGACCCCGAGGTCGCGCTGAACGTGATCCGGGCCTGTGCGCGCGGCGGGGCGCCGGTGATCGAGTTCACCAACCGGGGCGACTTCGCCGTCGACCTGTTCGCCGAGATCGCGAAGGAGCTGGCCCGGACGGATCCGGACATCGTCCTGGGCATCGGCTCGGTGCTCGATGCGGGGACGGCGGCGATGTATCTGAACCGGGCGGCGCGGTTCGTGGTCTCTCCGGCGCTCGTGCCCGAGGTGGCGACGGTCTGCAATCGCCGGATGGTGGCCTATTTCCCCGGCTGCGGCTCGGTGCGCGACATCACCGAGGCCCACGCTTTGGGCTGCGACATCATCAAGCTCTTCCCGGGCGCCAGCGTCGGCGGGCCGGACTTCGTCAAGGCGGTCATGGGGCCCATGCCGTGGACCAGGATCATGCCGACCGGCGGCGTCGACCCCGACGCCGCCTCCATCGCTAAATGGTTCGGCGCCGGGATCGTGGCGGCGGGCATGGGCTCAAAGCTCGTCACCGACGCGGCGGTCAAGGCGGGCGACTGGGCCGGGATCGAGACCTCGGTCCGGGGCGCCGTCGACGCGGTGGCGGCGTTCCGGGCGGGTCGATAATCCTTCTCCCTCCCCCTCGGGGGAGGGTCGGCGATGCGGAGCATCGGCGGGGTGGGGACGACCAGGCGAGGTGGCGCAAATCCTGCGTTGTTTCGCCTTGCCGCCCCCACCCGGTCGCTGCGCGACCACCCTCCCCCGCAGGGGGAGGGAGAAGGTTCGGCCTAGCTCAGCACCACGATGGCCACGCGCCGGTTCTGGGCGCGGCCCTCGGCGGTGGTGTTGTCGGCGACCGGCGCCTCCTCGCCATAGGAGATGGTCGCCATCCGGTTCAGGGCGATGCCCTGGCGGCTCAGCGAGCGACGCACGGCCTCGGCCCGGGCGGCGCCCAGCTGGTCGTTGTAGGCCTCGGGTCCGGCGGCGTCGGTATGGCCCTGGATCTCCAGGTAGACGTTGACGTTCTCGGCCTTCAGCCGGGTCGCCAGCTCGGTCAGACGGGCCTCGGCCTCGGGCGACAGGGCGTCGCGGTCCGACGGGAATTTGACGGAGTCATCCGACAGGACGACCTCGTACATGAATTTGCCCTCGGCCAGCTGCTGGGCCGCGGTGGCGCGCTGCAGGGCGTCGTTGGCGGTGCCCGCGACCTCGGTCACCCGGGCGTCGGTGGCGTTGACGCGGCTGTCGACCACGGCGACCTCCTCACGCACGAAGCCGCGCGTGGCGACACAGCCGCTGAGGATCAGGCCGGCGGCGAGGACGACGCCGGTCATCAGGACGGGGCGCAGGTTGGCGTGGGGGAATGCGAGGGTCTGGGACTGGATCAAGGGGATCTCCTGAGGGGCCGGTGCGCCACTTCCGAACGTCGCGCAGTTGTGATCAGGGTGGCGCCGAAAGGCCCAGGCATGACCGGCATGCGGCATGATTCCGGCACCTTGGCCGTAAGGATTGGGGCCAAGGCAGGCCTCAGGGCGGTCACGATCCTGACGCGAGGGGGTGGTCTCTCACAGGCGATCGGGCGTGTGATGCGTCGCCTCCACGGGCCTGTCTGTGCCGCCAAGCGTCGAAAGCGAAACGGGAAAACGGCCTTCGGGCCCTGCCCCCAGGCGGCGCTCGCGCCGCGCCTGGGGGCCCGGGGTGGCGGTCAGTCTGATCGCCCATGCGACGGTGCTGCTGGCCTTCCTGACCGTCGCCCCGACCCCGAAGATTTTTTCCGTGGAGCCGCCGCCCGAACCGATCATCGTCTCCCTGACCCCTCCCCCACCGCCCCTGGCCGTCGCGGAACCCGACCCCCCGCCGGGCGCCGCCGTGCCCTCACAGGCGGCCGAACCGCCCGCTCCGGCCGCCCTCGCCCCGACCCCGCCGAGGCCCCGGCCGCCCCCCGCGCCGCGCCCCCCGCGCCCGGCCCCGCCCGAGGTCGAGCCCCTGTCTGTCGCCCCCGCCCCGCCGGGCCCGGCGCCGGCCCCTCCTCCCGCCGGCCTCACCCAGGCCCAGCTCGCCGGCGCGGCCACGGCGGGGTCCGGCTCGGGCGGCGGAGGATCTGGAGAGGCCGGTGGCGGGGGCGGCTCGGGGACCGGAGCGGGCCGTTGCGACATGATCCGGCGGGTGCAGGACGCCCTGCGAGACAACCCCGGCGTGGTCGCCGCCGCCGGCCGCGCCCATCACGCCCTGCCCGCCTCCCGGCGCGCTCTGCTGGTCTGGGACGGAGACTGGGTGATGAATCCGGGCGAGGAAGGCCGCGGCCTCGCGGGCCTGCGTCAGGCCATCGCCGTCGCCATCGCCTTCGCCCCCGCGCAGTGTCGCCGCCAGTCGATGAGCGGTCTGGTCCTGCTGACCCTCGCCGACGGCTCCGATGCGCCGCGTCTGGCGCTGGGTCAGGGTCAGTGGCGCTGGTCGGACCACACCGGCGCGCGCTGAGCGGTGCGGTCTCAGGCGCCTGCCAGAACACCGGCAGCACCACCAAGGCCACGATCGCAATCATCGCCCCAGGGACCCAGTTCGCCCCCGTCACCTCGATCAGCCACTGCGCCAGCCAAGGGGTAAAGCCTCCAAACACAGCCGTCGCCGAGGTCGCCCCGAGCGCCAGCCCCGTCAAACGACCCTCGCCCGGGAACTGCTCCGCCGTCGCCACAGCCCCGACCGCGCTCACCCCGCCCGCGACGCAGGCCAGAACCACCGCGCCCAGCAGCGCCCCGTTCTGTCCGCCCACAGCCATCAGCGAGAACATGGCGGCGGGCATGGCGGCGGCGCACAGGGCCAGGGCGATCAGCACCGGCTTCCTGCCCCAGCGGTCCGACAGCATCCCGGTCAGGGGCGTAATCAGGATGACCACCACCGCCCCGATCGTCGCCAGCCACAAGGACACCGTCTCCCCCAACCCGCCCGTCGAGGTCAGGAAGACCGGCACATAGGTGATGCCGACATAGTAGGTGATCGACCCCAGTGCCGAGATGGCGAAGGCGCGCGCGATCCCCTTCCGGTGATGCCTCAGGGTGTGCAGCAGGGGACTGGCCGGCACGGTCCCTGCCTTCTTCTGCCGCTCGAGGTCCGGCGATTCCTGCATCGTCGACCGGGCCAGCCAGACGCTCCCGGCCAGCAGCGCCCCGACCACAAACGGGATCCGCCAGCCCCAACTGTCCAGGTCTGCCGGGCTCAGCAGGTGTGCGGTGACCGCGCACACCCCCACCGCCAGCAGCGCCCCGATCTCGCTCGCCGCCGAGGCCGAGGATGCGATCAGCCCGCGCCGGTGACGCGGCGCGCCTTCCAGCAGATAGGCGACCACGCCCGTGTATTCCCCGCCGACCGAGAACCCCATGACGCAGCGGACCAGCAGAAGGGCGACGCCGGCCGCCGGTCCGATCAGGCTGTAGGTGGGCAGGGCGGCCGTGACGATCATCGCCGCCGTCATCAGGGCGACTGAGAGCAGCATCGTATGACGCCGCCCGAACCGGTCGCCGATATGGCCGAACATCACCGCGCCGATCGGCCGCATCAGATAGGCCACGGCGAACCCGCCGAGCGTGATCAGCAGCGACGCCTCCCCGCCGCCGAAGAAGACCCGCGAGAGAACGGTGGCCAGATAGAGATAGAGGGTGAAATCATACCACTCGACCACGGTCGAAAAGGCCGCGATGGCCATCGACCGTTTGGTCATGGGCTGGTGGTCGAGATCGTCCGTGTCCGTCATCCGCAGCCCCCGGTGCTCACGAACCACCGTGGCCCGGACTTGCGCCGGAATTGAAACCGGGCGCGGCCGTGTCCGGCCGCGCCCGGTCATCTCACGTTAACCTCAAGCCAGGTCGAAGCGGTCCGCGTTCATCACCTTGGTCCAGGCCGCCACGAAGTCTTCCACCAACTTCCCGGCGCTGTCCGACTGGGCATAGACCTCGGCCAGGGCCCGCAGCTGGGAGTTCGACCCGAACACCAGATCGACCCGGGTCGCCGTCCACTTCGGTTGGCCGGTCGCACGGTCGCGGCCCTCGAACTCGATCTCCTCGTCCGAGGTCGCGGTCCACACCGTGGCCATGTCCAGCAGGTTGACGAAGACGTCGTTGGTCAGCTGTCCGGGGCGGTTGGTGAAGACCCCATGCTGGACGCCGTCGGTGTTGGCGTTCAGCGCGCGAAGCCCACCCCACAGCACCGTCATCTCGGGCGCCGTCAGGGTCAGCAGCTGCGCCCGGTCGATCATCATCTCCTCTGCCGTCAGGCTGAACTGGCCCCGCTGATAGTTGCGGAAGGCGTCAGCCTCCGGCTCCAGCACCGAGAAGGACTCGATGTCGGTCTGGGCCTGGGAGGCGTCAGCGCGGCCGGGGATGAAGGGAACCTCGACATCATGGCCGGCTGCCCGGGCCGCCTGCTGCACCCCGACCGAGCCGGCCAGCACGATCAGGTCGGCCAGGGACACCGTCTTGCCGCCGGCGTTGAAGTCGCGCTGAATTCCTTCCAGCACGCCCAGGACCTTCGACAGCTGGGCCGGCTGGTTGACCGGCCAGTTGCGTTGCGGCTCCAGCCGGATGCGCGCGCCGTTGGCGCCGCCCCGCTTGTCCGATCCGCGGAAGGTCGAGGCCGAGGCCCAGGCCGTGGCCACCAGTTCCGTCACACTGAGGCCCGACGACATGATCCGGGCCTTCAGCGCCCCGACATTCGTAGCATCGATCAGCGGCCCATCGACCGCCGGGATGGGATCCTGCCACAGCAGTTCCTCTTGCGGCACCAGCGGGCCGAGGTAGCGGTCCTTCGGCCCCATGTCGCGGTGGGTCAGTTTGAACCAGGCGCGGGCGAAGGCCTCGGTCAGCAGGGCCGGGTTGTCGTGGAAACGCCTGGAGATCGGCGCATAGATCGGGTCCTTGATCAGGGCCAGGTCGGTGGTCAGCATCATCGGCTTGACCCGCTTGCCGGCTTCATGGGCGTCGGGCGCCAGGTCGGCGTCGGCGATGTCCTTCGGCGTCCATTGATAGGCGCCGGCCGGGCTCTTGGTCAGCTCCCAGTCATACTTGAACAGCAGGTCGAAATAGCCGTTGTCCCAGGTCGTCGGGTGGGCCGTCCAGGCGCCCTCGAGGCCAGAGGTGATGGCGTGCTTGCCCTTTCCGCTTTCCCAGCTGTTCTTCCAGCCTAAGCCCTGTTCCAGAATGCCGGCGCCCTCGGGTTCGACCCCGACATGCTTGGCATCGCCGGCGCCGTGCGCCTTGCCGAAGGTGTGGCCGCCGGCGATCAGCGCGACCGTCTCCTCGTCGTTCATGGCCATGCGGGCGAAGGTCTCGCGGATGTCCCTGGCCGAGGCCAGCGGATCCGGCTTGCCGTTCGGACCTTCCGGATTGACGTAGATCAGACCCATCTGGACGGCGGCCAGCGGCTTATCCAGCTCGCGCTCGCCCTGGTAGCGGTCGTCGGCCAGCCACGTGTCCTCGGCGCCCCAGTGGATGTCCTCCGACGGCTCCCACACGTCCTCGCGGCCGAAGCCGAAGCCGAAGGTCTTGAAGCCCATCGTCTCCATCCCGACGTCGGCTGACAGGATCATCAGGTCGGCCCAGCTGACCCGGTTGCCGTATTTCTGCTTGGTCGGCCACAGCAGGCGGCGCGCCTTGTCGAGGTTGCCGTTGTCCGGCCAGGAGTTCAGCGGCGCGAACCGTTGCGTCCCGGACCCCGATCCGCCGCGCCCGTCGCCGGTGCGATAGGTCCCGGCCGAGTGCCAGGCCATGCGCACGAAGAACGGCCCATAGTGACCATAGTCCGCGGGCCACCAGTCCTGGCTGTCGGTCTGGAGGGCCCGCAGGTCGGCCTTCAGCGCCTCGATGTCCAGCTTCGCGAACTCATCCCGGTATTTGAAAGTCGGCGCGAACGGGCTGGTCAGCGACGAATGCTGGGACAGGATTTTCAGGTTCAACTGGTTCGGCCACCAGTCGCGGTTCGAGCGTCCGCCGAAGCTGGTGTGGAACTGCACGCCATGGCGCAGCGGGCATTTGGTGGTGGGCTCGACGAGGTCGCTTCCGTCCATGGGCATGGTTCTTCTCCGGTCGGGTCCGAGTTGGGGGCGAATGAGTAACAGACCTCGGTCGAAAACTTAAGTCGATTAAACTGATGGTCAGGATCGATGGAGGTTATGGCACGAAAAAGGGCGGCGGGATCGCTCCCACCGCCCTCCGCCTTCAAGGATCGAGCGCTTACGCCGCGAGCCGCTGCAGCAAGCCCGACAGCGCCGTCATGCGCGCCTTGGTCGCCGCGCTGGCGTCTTCGGGGGCCGTCGCGAGAGCGGTCGCCAGCTCACCCGCAGCAGCCTTGTCGGCCGAGCCCGAGCGCCAGCCGGCAATCACCGCACGCACCCGCGCCTCGACGCCGTCCTCGATCGCGTCGGTGCGCGCGAGTTGATCGACGTAGGAGGCCGCAACGTCGGGGCTGTCGACCCACTCGATCTTCGTCTGGGTCTGCGGGTTGATCTCGACGCTCATGATGGCCTCGGCCGCCGCGATCTCGGCCGCCGACAGATCATCGCTGGGAAGCAGTTTGAGCACATCCAGACCACGCGCGATCTCGCTGGAATAGATCCGGCCGTTGAGCCAGTAGGCCGACCACGACCCGCCGACGTACAGCCGTTCGGCGCTCAGCGGACCGCGGTCGAAGAAGGCGATCTCGACCGGCTTCATCGCATCGGTGAAGTCCATGATCGAGATGCCGCCCTGGTACCAGGACTGGACCATCAGGTCGCGGCCGGGGACCGGAATGATGTTGCCGTTGTGGGCCACGCAGTTCTCGGTCGCGCCCTGCGCCGACGGCAGCTTGTGGAAGCTGCGGCCGGTCAGGGTCCGGTCGGCGATCGTGGCGATCATGTTGGCGCCCCAGGTCGCCGGATCCTCGGCCGTGCAACGCGCGCCGATGCCGCCGCCCCACTCGTCGGTGAAGACCACCTTGTCGCCGGCGTTGTTGAAGGTCGCCGAGTGCCAGTAGGCCATGTCGGGATCGAACATGTCCGACGTCCGCGCCGGGTTCTCCGGGTCCGAAATGTCCAGCAGGATGCCGTTGCCGCTGCACGCGCCGCCCGCCAGGCCGATCTCCGGATAGACGGTAATGTCGTGGCACTGGTTGGTCTGGGCGGTGTTCTGGCTGGCGATGCCGGCGCGCCCGCCGCGCCACAGGCCCGCGACCCGGCCCGTCGTGCTGTCGGCGAAGATGCGCGGACGGTTCACCAGGGCGGCGTTCTCCGGATGGTCCAACGGCACCTTGATCACGTCGATCGAGAACAGGGCCGTCTCGGGGTTCGTATCCGGCTGGCCGTCCGTGCAGATGTCCAGCTCGCCCGCCTTGCGCACGCTCGATGTGCCCTGGCCGTAGACGTACAGCACGTTGGGATCCGTCGGGTGCGGCAACAGGGTGTGGGTGTGCGAGCCGCGGCAGGTCTGGACCGCCGCAATCTGGCGCGGGGCGTTGAGGTCCGAGATGTCGAAGACGCGCACGCCGCGGAAGCGTTCGGCGCTGACCTCGCCCTCGTTGCCGCCGCCGCTGCAGTCCAGACGGCCGCGGTTCTCCTCGACCGACATGAACAGCAGGTCGCCGTGCACCGACACATCGCCCTGGCCGCCGGGGCAGACCACCGACATCACCAGCCGGGGCGCGCCGTTCGACACGTCATAGGCGTTGAAGCCGTTGAAGTTGCCGACGAACAGCCGGCCGTTCGACATCGCCATGTCCGAGTTCGCCATGCCCAGGACGCTGAAGGCGTTGTTGCCCTCGGCCGCGGCCCGCATGGCGGCGCGCTCCTCGTCGGTCTTCGGCGGCGAGAACATGGTCTCCGATGTGCCGAAGCCCGGCGCGTGCGGCGTGTGGCTTTCCAGCGCCATGCCGAGCGCCGCCTGTCCGGCGTCGTCGTATCCGGCCGACAGGCTCGAGCGCACGTCGGCGGTGATGACCTGAAGCTCGCCCGGTCCCGACGATTGCTGCGCCGCCGCGGCGGCGGCCCCCAGCAGAACGCCCAGGGCGGCGACGGTGGAAAGCAGTGTCTTGCGCAGGATCATGGACATCTCTCGGGTCTGGAGTTCGGGGTTCAAAGGTCGGACAGCAGGGACTGCATGCGCAGGATCTCCGCCTGCTGGTCGGCGACGACGGCGGCGGCGAAGTCGGACAGCATCGTATCGTTCGCCGCGTCGGGCCGGGTCATCAGGTCGTCGACCATGTCGAGCGCGCCCTGATGGTGCTGGATCATGCCGGTCAGGAACAGGCGGTCGAACGCGGTCCTCCGCGCCCCGGCCAGGGTCCGCATCTGGCGCGGCGTCAGCATGCCGGCCATCGGTGCGACGTCGTCCGGATCCGGGGCGGCGGCCGCGGGGTTCATGTGGGCGGAGTGATCCATGCCGCCGTGACCGGCGTGCATCCCCGCCATGTCGGTCATGGCCTCGGCCTGCCCCCGCTCGGCCAGCCAGCCGCGCATCAGCGCGATCTCGGCCTCCTGGCTCAGGGCGATGCGGCGGCCCATCAGCCCCACCGTCGGATCAGTCCCGTGCGTCTGCAGCAGTTCGACCATCTCCACCGCCTGGGCGTGGTGGACGATCATATGCTGCATGAAGCGGACGTCGTCTGCAGTGAAGGTCGTGCGCCCCAGGGCCCGCGCCGCCTCGGGCGTGACGATCCGCGAGGCCTGTCCCGGCGCGCCCGGCTGGAAGATCGGCACGGACTGGGCTGGCGCCGACTGGGCCGGCACGGACCGGGCGGAGGCCGGAGCTCCCGCCAGAGAGATCGCCAGCGCCAGAAGAATGCCAAACTCGCCGCGCACGCTACACCACTCCCGCGCCGCACGTTTCGGCCACAATCCAGACTAGGCGCTGGCCGCGCCAAAGGGCAAGCCGCTTGCCGACATCGTCACGGCCGGCGGTCGCAACCCCCGTCATCCGGCCTCCGACCACCCCCCCCCGTTCGATCTCGCGCAGGCGTTCGGCGTCGCGATCCTCCGCCTCCAGCCGCTCCAGCACATAGGCCAGCGCCGCCTCGTCCTGCGGCGACGGCCTGTTCCCGGCCCAGTCATCGGCCCCCGCCGCGCCCAGCCTCGCATAGGCTTCCGCCAGCCCGGCCAGAGCCTTGGCCTCGATCCACAGCCGTGACTTCATCGCCCGCCCGGACGCCAGCGTCGCCAGCCGCGCCAGGGCGATCGCGCTGGTCGCATCGGGGTCGTCGTCCGGCGGCGGGGCGAACAGGGTGGTCAGGGCCGGCTCGACCGTCTCCCCCCGGGGCCCCAGCTTCGCGTCCCGCGCCTTCGCCGCCAGCGTGACCGACCTGGCGTGCGCCCGCGCCCGTTGGTCGCCGCAGTCCCGCTTGGTCATCTTCGCCGCGCTGACGTGGCGATAGACGGAGTTGGGCGCCACCTTCCACTTCGCGCCCAGTTGTTTCGCCGTGGCGCCGTTGGCGTACTCCTCGACGATCAGGGCCCAGGTCTCGTCCGAGAGCCGGAAATAGGTCGCAGGGGCTTCGGGAGGAGCTTTGGCCATGCCGACAGTGTGCGGCCGCCGGGAGGGCATGCGCGGATAAAGGCTCTAAATAATGCCGGACCTTGATCCGTACGGCGAAATCGGACGATCCGTTGATGGGTATGGGCCGGATCACAGTCGCCGCTAGCCTAAAACCCGTACAACTGGCACTCCTACCTTAAGTAGGAATCAGGCGTGCAGCACCAACCACAGCTAGGAACTCGCGCCGGATCGATCTCTCACGAGACGCATCGCCTGTGACCGCGCTTCAGGATCGGCTTCAGACTCTCACCGAAGAGCATCGCCGCGCGCTCCAGTGGTTCTGGGATCGGCGCGGCGAGCTGATTGGCTGGCCCAAACCGCTTGAAGGCCTGTTCTTGGTCAACCGCCCGAAGGGCATTCATAAGCCCAAGGGCTGGACCCACACGCTCAGCGTCCGGCAGTCACTCACAGGCCCCTATGCCGACCGACCGCCCGTCGGACAGATGGATGGCGTTTGGACCTATCAGTATTTTCAAGAGGGCCAGGATCCGGCCGAGCGGGACAGCTATGCGACCAATCGCGGCCTGATGGCGTGCGCGCTCGATGATGTTCCGGTCGCCGTGCTTATTCAGGAGAAGGGACGACCCAAGGTCCAGTATCGCGTGTGGGGCCTCGCCAAGGTGGTCGGCTGGCACGAAGGCCACTTCACCTTGCGAGGTTATGATGCCGCCGGTGAGACGCAAAGTCCTCCCGTCAATGAGCCTGACCTCGTCTACGAACCGCCCACATCCGCCTACGGCGGAGTGGCCGAACCGGGCCCGCCGTTAAACTCGGAAGACGCGCGAAAGCGCATAGAGGCTCAAATTGTCGTCCGCCAAGGCGGTGCTAAGTTCCGCAAACAAGCCTTGAAGACCTTCAACGGCCGCTGCGCCATTTCCGGATGGGACGTCGAAACCGTCTTAGAGGCTGCGCACATAGTACCCTACAGGGGACCTCAGACGGACCAGGCGGACAACGCCCTCCTGCTCCGGGCCGACCTGCACACCCTGTTCGATCGAGAAATGCTTCACATCGACCCGGACAGCCGACGCATCGTCTTGGCGACAAGCCTCCAGCATGGCCCCTACAGAGTCTTTGCAGGGCAAGAAGTTCGCTTGGCGGAGGGTGTCTCAGCTGAGACCTTCAGAGGTCGCCTTATCCAACGCAGCGAACAGCTAAAGCCAAGCCTTACTTAGACGGCCCGCCGCTCGTAGCGGATGAGGTCATACTTCTCGGCAAACCACGCTACGAATGCCTCAGGCTCTTCGCCTTCTTGCCAATACCGCGACAGCTCAGCATCGTCTAAGCCCGCATCGGCTGTGTCGATGCACCAATCTCTCATCATCAAGCGGTCAACGGTCTGGACCCAACGCATCTTATTCATGGCGTTCCCTCGCTGCGTCCAAGATTGAGCCGATTTCGGCATCCGCGCCAAGCAGCGGGCTTGCATTGAGGCAAGCCCGCCGTCTCGTCGGCGAAGGCCAGAGTGCGTCAAGCAACGCTTCGCCGCCCCTCAGTCGCCCCGCAAGCCCCTACTCCGCCTTCACCAACACCCCGTCCACCGGCTGAACCACCCCGTTCGACACCACCGTTTCCGCCCCGGTCAGACGGGCCGTCGCGCCGTCCGCTGCGGTCACCACGATGACGTCGCCGTCCTTCGAGAAGGTCAGCAGGCCGTCGGACATGGTGCGCATCTGCACGCCGTCGGCGCCGCCGCGCGCCAGCGCGGCCTCGATGTCGGCCCGCGTCAGGGCGCCGGGCACGATGTGGGCGCGCAACAGGGCCGCGCTCTGGGCCTTCATGGCCTCGCCCGCCAGCTCGGACCCCGCGGTTCCGAGCGCGGCGTTGACGGGGGCGAAGACGGTATAGGGCCCCTTGCCTTCCAGCACCTCGGACAGGCCGCCGTTGCTGACGACCCCCTCCAGGGTGTCGAGATCACCCTCGTCGGCGATGGCCGCCGCCAGCGTCTGGTTCGAGGGCGCCGCGACGCCGTCGGGCCCGGCCTTGTCCGCGTCCCGCCCGCACCCCGCGAGGCACAGGACCATCAGGGGCGCGAGCGCCCAGAGTCTTTGATTGCTCATCGGTCCCTCAGGTCAAAAGCTGGATGACGGCCTGCACCAGCTGTGTGGTGGGGTCGACCTGATACACGGAGCCGTCGTTGTACCGGTACTGGCTCTGAGCGCTGTCAGCGTACTGGTTCCGATAGGCATAGGGCACGTTGTAGACATCGTAGCCGGCCGGCAGACGCTGGCCGACGTTGAACTGCTGACCCGTCAGCAGGGCCGCGACCTGGCCGATCGACGAGGTCTGCGGATCGACGCGGTACAGCACGCCGTCGGCATACCGATACTGGGCCCCGTCGGTCAGGCCGTAGTACTGCGAGCGCGACTGCGGCGGCTGCTGATAGGCGTACTGACTGGGCCAGGTGTTGCCCGGCGACAGGATGCCGCCCAGCACGGGCAGATATCCCATCAGGCCGCCCTGGGGCGTCGTGCGGTACACATAGCCGTCGCGATACTGGTAGTCGCCGTCGCCGCCCAGGGTGCGCCACACATAGTTGTAGCGATTATAGGGATCCCGGGCCCGCTCGATCTGACGCGCCTGTCCCGGCGGCAGACAGCCGTTGTCCTTTTTGGCCAGCCCCGGCGGGCACCCGTTCAGCATGCCCCGGTTCACGTCCCGGCGCAGGACCACCACGCCATTGTCGACCGTGACCCGTTGTTCAACCTCGCGGCGGACGTCCCGCTCCACGCTCCGCCTCTCGGCGCGGGAGACCTCGCGCACCACCTCGGGAACGCGCACCTCGGCCTGACGATCATTGCGGCCGTTGCCGCCGCGCTCGCCACGGCCGTTGCCGCGTTCATGGTCGCCGCCCGGCTCCTGTCGGCCGTGGGCGTCTCCGCTATTTCCATTGCCATTGCCGTTTCCACTGTCGTGGCCCTTTCCGTCCTGCGCCATGGCAACGCCGGATACGACCAGCGTCAGGGCCAGGGCGCTTGTCAGCGGGATCAGTCGCTTCATCGGAAGACTCCTCGTCCAGCCAATGACAACGTTACCGGATCACGGGTGTTCCGAAGATCCGCAGGCGGATCAATCCTCATCCATCTTCAGCGCGGCGATGATCCTGCCGCCGAAGGGGTCTCAGGACCGCAACTCCACCAGACGCTCGCCGGCCTCCAGCCGCTGGTGGAGGGTCGACCCGTTCGCCTCGATCGCGGCCAGCCATTTAGCGTTCGAGGCGCTAGTCTGAAGGCTCATGTCAGGCCCGCCGCCGAGCGCGACGCTGTTCATGCCTTCTGAGCGTGATCCTTAGACCGTCAATACGATCAGCGTCTATTCGGCCGCGCACGCCTGGCCGTCCTTGCCGAGCTTGGGAGACAGCGCCTTGATCCAGTCTCCGGGCGCCAGGACCGTACTGGCCGACAGCACCTCGATGCCGGTCACCTTGCCGCCTGCCGCATAGTCGAGCACCAAGGGTCCGGCGTCGGCGCCCTCAACGGCGCGCTCGTCGGACAGCTTGATGTAGAGCGCGTCGGCTTCGGCATCATAGGTGATTTCAATCGCCATCGGGCGGTCTCGCGTCTCGGTCGGGGTGGGCCGACAAGACGCGAATATGATCGCTTTCGTCGACGCATGCACCGTCTCGCGGGCGATGATCTTGCAGCAGACAGCGGCCCGCTCGCCACCCGGACCATTCCGCACTATCCTCGGCCCATGACCCGCGACGCTGTCATCGCCGTCCTGCGCGCCAATGAGGCGGCGCTGCGCCTGAAAGGCGTGGCCCACGCGGCGCTGTTCGGATCCCTCTCCCGCGGCGAGGCCGGCCCCGACAGCGACATCGACATCATGGTCGAGCTCGACCCGGCGGCCGAGGTCGGTCTTTGGGACTATGTGGGCATCACGCATTTCATCAGTGATCTGTTCCCCATCAAGGTCGACGTCTCGGAACGCAAGGCGCTCAGGCCCCACGTCCGGCCCAGCGCCGAGCGTGACGCGGTCCATGCCTTCTGAGGCGGATCGACAGGCGTGGGACTAGATCGCCGCTCATGCGGCGCTGGCCCATCGCTGGGCCGCCGAAGTCGAGGCCGCTGTCTTCGCGGCCGACCCCATGCGCTACCACGCGACTGTCCGCTGTCTTGAGATCGTTTCGGAGGCCGCCCGCCGGCTGTCGCCAGATGAACGATCGGCCGACCTGCCGTGGCGCGCGATCATGGACAGCGGCAACGCCTATCGCCACGCCTATCACCAGATCACGCCGACCCGCGTCCGCTATACCGCGATCGCCGATCTACCGGCCCTGATCGCCGCCGCTGAGGCCTCGCTCGCGCGCTGAAGCCCTAACGCCCCGATCCGCGCTCAAGCAGCGAGGCGCCGCGCGCCGAGCGCTAGCGCCCTCAAACTGCGGTCAATCCTCATCCATCTTCAGCGCCGCGATGAACGCCTCCTGCGGGATTTCGACCTTGCCGAACTGGCGCATGCGCTTCTTGCCGGCCTTCTGCTTCTCGAGCAGCTTTTTCTTCCGGGTCGCATCGCCGCCGTAGCATTTCGACGTCACGTCCTTGCGCAGGGCCCGCACGGTTTCCCGCGCGATGATCTTGCCGCCGATGGCGGCCTGGATCGGGATGACGAACATATGGGGCGGGATCAGCTCCTTCATCTTCTCGACCATGCCCCGGCCGCGCGTCTCGGCCCTCGCGCGGTGGACCAGCATCGACAGGGCGTCGACCGGCTCGGCATTGACCAGGATGCTCATCTTGACCAGGTCGCCGACCTTGTAGTCGGTGATCTCGTAGTCGAACGAGGCATAGCCCTTCGAGATCGACTTCAGCCGGTCGTAGAAGTCGAACACCACCTCGTTCAGCGGCAGCTCATAGACCACCAGCGCCCGGGACCCGACGTAGGACAGTTCGACCTGTGAGCCGCGCCGGTCCTGACACAGCTTGATGACGCTGCCGAGGTATTCGTCGGGCGTCAGGATGGTGGCCTTGATCCACGGCTCGGAGATGGTCTCGATCTGCATCACGTCGGGCAGGTCCGCCGGGTTGTGCAGGTCGATCTCGCGCCCGTCGCGCAGGCCGATCTTGTAGACCACCGAGGGCGCCGTCGCGATCAGGTCGAGGTTGAACTCGCGGGAGAGGCGCTCCTGGATGATCTCCAGATGCAGCAGACCGAGGAAGCCGCAGCGGAAGCCGAAGCCGAGGGCGGCGCTGGATTCCATCTCGAAGGTGAAGGAGGCGTCGTTCAGCCGCAGCCGGCCGATGGCGGCGCGCAGGTCCTCGAAATCGGCGGCGTCGACGGGGAACAGGCCGCAGAAGACCACCGACTGCACGTCCTTGAAGCCTTTCAGGGCCTCGGCGGTGGGTTTGCGTTCGTCGGTGATGGTGTCGCCGACGGCCGCGTCGGCGACCTCCTTGATCTGGGCGGTGATGAAGCCGACCTCGCCGGGGCCGAGCTGGTCCACGGGGGTGTTCTTGGGCAGGAAGACGCCGACCCGGTCGATCAGGTGGGTCGAGCCGTTCTGCATCATCTTGACCCGCATCCCGGCCTTCAGCACGCCGTCGAACACACGGACCAGGACGACGACGCCCAGATAGGGGTCGTACCAGGCGTCGACCAGCAGGGCCTTCAGCGGGGCGTCGGGGTCGCCCTTCGGCGCCGGCAGCCGGGTGACGATGGCCTCCAGCACGTCCTCGATGCCGATGCCGGACTTGGCGCTGCACAGGACGGCGTCCGAGGCGTCGATGCCGATGACGTCCTCGATCTGCTGCCTGACCCGCTCCGGCTCCGCCGCCGGCAGGTCGATCTTGTTCAGAACTGGAACAATTTCGTGATTGTTATCAATGGCCTGATAGACGTTGGCCAGGGTCTGGGCCTCGACCCCCTGCGACGCATCGACGACCAGCAGCGAACCCTCGCACGCCGCCAGCGACCGGCTGACCTCATAGGCGAAGTCCACATGCCCCGGCGTGTCCATCAGGTTCAGGACATAGTCGAGTCCGTCCTTCGCCGTATAGTTCAGGCGCACGGTCTGCGCCTTGATCGTGATCCCCCGCTCCTTCTCGATGTCCATCGAATCAAGGACTTGCGCCGACATTTCGCGCGCGGTCAGGCCCCCGGTGAATTGAATCAGCCGGTCGGACAGGGTGGATTTGCCGTGATCGATGTGGGCGACGACGGAGAAATTGCGGATTCGGTCGATGGGCGGCGTCTTCATTGTGCCGGGCGGTTAGCATGACCGGGCCCACAGCGCCAACGCGGGTCTTGATGAACGCCTTCAGCGAGCGGATTCGGTCCGGATTACATCGTCGTAATGGCGACGCTTGCGGTTTGAGGGCGGGGCCCGAACGCGGTATGAGACCCGGCTTGCCGGACGCGTCTTCTCCCGACCAGCGCCTCCCCCTGCGGCTCCCTCGCCCGCCCAGACAACAGGATCGCTCCGTGGCCCCCACGCCCTCCCGCCTTCTCCGCGCCTCGACACTGGTGCTTGTCCTCGGCCTGGGCCTGACCGTCGCCGCCTGCGGCGGGGGCGGCGAGGAGAAGGGTGAAAAGTCCGGCGCTGCGGCGGCTTCCGGCCCGACCGTCACGGTGGTGTCCGCCGCGGTGACCAGCCAGCCGCGCATCATCACCGCATCCGGCAGCGTCACGGCCTGGGAGGAGGTGCCGGTCGGCGCCGAGACCGGCGGTCTGGTCGCAACCGCCGTCTACGTCGACGAAGGCTCCTATGTCCGCCAGGGCCAGCCCCTGGTCCAGCTCAACGACGCCCTGCTGCGCGCCCAGTTGCGCCAGCAGCAAGCGGGCGTACAGACCGCCGAGGCCAACCTGGCCCGCGACGAGGCCGCCTTGGCCCGTTCGCAGGAACTGAAGGAACGCGGCTTCCTCAGTCAGGCGTCGCTGGATACGGCTCTGGCCAATCAGCGCGCCTCGACCGCAAACCTGGCCTCGGCGCGGGCGTCGCTGTCCGAGACCCAGACCCGGCTTTCGCAGGCGACCCTGCGTGCGCCGGTCGCCGGCCTTATCATCAGCCGCAACGTCACCCGGGGCCAGATCGTCCAGGCCGGGGCCGAGATGTTCCGCATGGTCCGCGATGGCCGGCTGGAACTCGATGCCCAGGTGCCCGAGACCGAACTGGCCCTCATCCGCGCGGGCCACACCGCCACCATCTCTTCTGATCAGGTCGGCCAGACCACCGGCCGCGTCCGCATCGTCACGCCGGAGGTGAACCCACAGAGCCGCCTGGGAGTCGCGCGCATCGCCCTGGCCGGCGGCGGCTTCCGCCCTGGAATGTTCGCCAGGGCCGAGATCGACGTTGGCGCCCAGCCGACCATCACCGTGCCCACGGCCGCCGTCCTGTATCGCGAGAACCGCTCGGGCGTGTACGTCCTGATGACGAATAACCACGTCCGCTTCCAGCCGGTGACGGTCCTGTCCCGTTCCGAGGCGCGCACCTCGGTCACCGGTCTGAACGCCGGGGCCCAGGTCGTGGTCGACGGCGCCGGCTTCCTCGGCGACGGCGACCGCGTCAACGTCGTTGCGGCGAGTGCTTCTACTGCTCCCGCGACCGTGCCTGCCGCCGCTCCGGCCGCGCGCTAGGGCCTGACCATGAAGAACATCTCCTCCTGGTCAATCAAGAACCCGATCCCGATCATCCTGCTGTTCACGCTGCTGACCATCGCTGGTCTGCTCAGCTTCAATAACATGCGGATCAACAACAATCCGGACATCGACTTCCCGCTGGTGGCGGTCACGGCCGTGCGGCCGGGCGCGGCCCCCAGTGAGATGGAGGTCCAGGTCACCCGGCTGATCGAAGACTCCCTCTCCGGCCTGTCGGGCGTGCGCCACATCAACTCCCAGGTCATGGACGGTGTCTCCTCGACGACGATCGAGTTCGAACTGGGCACCGACACCGAACGCGCCACCAATGACGTGCGCAACGCCATGAGCGGCCTGCGCGCCGACCTGCCCCAGGACATGCAGGAACCCGGTGTTCAGCGCATCGACATCACCGGCGACGCCCTGATCACGTGGGTCGTCCGCTCCTCGACCATGACGCCGGAAGAAATCAGCTGGTTCGTCGATAACAACATCAGCCGTACCCTTCTGGCCATCAAGGGCGTGGGAGAGGTCAACCGCTCAGGCGGCGTGGATCGCGAGATCGCCGTCGAACTGGATCCCGATCGCCTGGCCTCATATGGCTTGACGGCGGCGGCGGTCAGCCAGGCCCTGACCGGGGTCAACTCCGACCAGCCGGGCGGCCGGGTCACCATCTCGGGGTCGGAACGGTCCATCCGCACCTTGGGCGCCGCGACCTCGATCGAAGGCCTGCGCGAAACCCTGGTCCCGCTGAGCGGCGGCCGCACCGTGCGTCTGGGCGATCTCGGAACGGTGGAGGACCACTGGTCCGAACCGCGGCGTCTGGCCCGCTACAACGGCCAGGAAGCCATTACCTTCAACTTCCTGCGCTCGCGCACCGCCTCCGAAGTCAAGATCGCCGAAAAGGTCCGCGAGGCCGTCGCGAAGATTGACGAAGACAACCCCCAGCTGGAGATCCAGCAGGTCACGGCCAGCGTCGAACAGATCGAGGAAAGTTACATCGCCTCGCTGGAGGCCCTGCTTCTGGGCGCGGTCCTGGCGGTCATCGTCGTGTTCATCTTCCTGCGCGACTGGCGGGCCACCTTCATCACAGCCATGGCCATGCCGTTGTCGCTGATCCCCGCCTTCGCCGTGCTGGGACCGATGGGTCAGTCCTTGAACGTGGTCAGCCTGCTGGCCCTGTCCCTGACCATCGGCATTCTCGTCGATGACGCCATCGTTGAGATCGAGAACATCGTCCGGCACATGCGGGACGGAAAATCGCCCTACAACGCCTCGATGGAGGCCGCCGACGAGATCGGCCTGGCCGTCGTCGCCACCACCGCAACCATCATCGCCGTCTTCGCGCCGGTCGGCTTCATGCCGGGCATCATCGGCCAGTTCTTCAAAGCCTTCGCCCTGGCGGCCTGCGTCTCCGTGGCGTTCTCGCTGGTCGTGGCGCGAACCCTGACGCCGCTGATGGCGGCCTATCTGCTGAAGCACCAGAAGCATGAGGACAGGGACCCGTTCTGGATGGCGGGCTATCTGAAGTCGCTGAGCTGGAGCCTCAGGAACCGCTGGAAGGTCTTCGCCATAGGCACTGCGCTGTTCCTCGCCACGTCCTTGCTGGTCGCGCCTCGCGTGCCGTTCGAGTTCCAGCCCTCGGGTGACGTGGCTCGGGCCGGCTTCTCGGTTGAACTGCCGCCAGGCGCGACCCTGGCCCAGACCGACGCGGTCGTTCAGCGCCTGACCGGCGACCTGCGCGCGCAAAACGAGGTCACATCTGTCTTCGCCGCCATCGGCGGACAAGAGGTCAACCAGGCCAACGTCTATGCCGACCTGCTGCCCAAAGGTGATCGCGACCTGAGCCAGCAAGAGTTCGCCCGCACCATGGTCGACAGCTGGAAGGACATTCCGGGCGCCCGCATCGGCGCCGGCATCGCCAACCAGGGCGGCGGCCCTTCGGACGGCACCAGCTATACCTTCTCGATCCTGTCGGATAGCGGCGAGGCCCTGGTGGCCGCAGCTCGTGCCGTCGAGGCCGAGATGCGCACGGTCCCCGGCCTGGCCAACGTCGTCAACACCGCCTCGATCGCGCGGCCCGAGATTCTGGTCACGCCGCGTCCGGATCAGGCCGCCCTGATGGGCGTCTCGACAAGCGCCATCTCCCAGGCCGTCCGCGTCGCCACCATCGGCGACGTCGACCAGAACCTGCCTAAATACAACCTCGGCGACCGTCAGGTGCCGATCCGTCTGCGCCTGACCCGCGACGCCCGCGAGGACCTGTCGGTGATCGAGAACCTGCGCGTCCCGACCGCAAATGGCGGCGCGGTGCCGCTGAGCGCCGTAGCGGACATCCAGTTCGGCGCCGGTCCCTCACAGGTGCTGCGTCAGGATCGGTCGCGCATCGCCTCGATCACGGCCGAACTCGATGGCATCCGTTCGGGTGAAGCCGGCGTGCTGGTCCAGAAACTGCCCTCGGTCCAGAACCTTCCGGACGGCGTCCGTCAGGTCCCGGCCGGCGACCAGGAGTTCATCCAGGAGATGATCAGCGGTTTTGCGGTCGCCTTCCTGACCGGGATCCTGCTGATGTACGCCGTCCTGGTGCTGCTGTTCCGCAGCTTCGCCTATCCGATCACCATCATGGCTTCGTTGCCGCTGGCCATCGGCGGGGCTTTCGTGGCCCTGATGATCGGCGGGTCCAGCTTCTCGATCTCGTCCCTGATCGGGGTGCTGATGCTGATGGGGATCGCGGCCAAGAACTCCATCCTGCTGGTCGACTACATCGTCATCGCCGAGCAGGGGGGCATGAAGCGGATCGACGCAATCATGGACGCGGCGCACAAGCGGGCGCGGCCGATCCTGATGACCACCTTCGCCATGGGAGCAGGCATGATCCCGGTCGCCGTGGGCTGGGGCGCCGACGTCGAGTTCCGTCAACCGATGGCCATCGCGGTCGTGGGCGGACTGATCTCCTCGACCTTCCTGTCGCTGCTGTTCATCCCGCCGATCTTCACCATCGTGGACGACATCTCGGGCTGGATCCGGCGTCGACTGGGCGGGATGTTCGCCGGCCAGCACCACACCCAGGCAGGCGAGACCGCGCCCGCCGAGTGAACGGGCGCGCGGTCGGAGTCAGCCCGGTTCGAACAGGGCGTGGAATCGAGATTCCGAAGCCTCATCGGTGTTCGGGGATGTCGATCTCCGTCGTCGCCTGCGACAGGGTGAACAGCCGGCGGGTCGTCTGTTCGGGAGCGAGGCGGAGGCCCCGCGACGGCTGGGGCCGTACAAAGGCCCGGGTCCCTGAGGCCTAGACCGCGATCTGCATCTGTCGGGCCCGCCACTGATCGGTCGCATCCGGCCTGCGTTTCACGACCTTCAGCCGGTCGTCGATCGATGAGGCGAGTGCTCGGCCAGAGGGCCGCCGGCGTGGATGATCGCTCGCCCCCCGCGATCACAGTCGCGGAGCGCGTTCAACACCTCATGGCGTGTGTAGGATCGAGCACAAGAAAAAGCCGGCCGGGGTCGCCCCCGGCCGGCTCGGTCTTTCCGGCTTTCGCCGGGCTCAGTACTTGAGGCGGAGGGTCGCGCCGAAGGTGCGCGGGGCTCCCAGGAAGGCGTCGATGGTCTGGGTGTCGCCGGCCGGGTTGTAGAAGGTGCCGTTCGGCTGGACCGTGGTCTGGAAGCCGCTGCCTTGCAGGAAGCCGTTATAGGCGACCTGGACATACTCTTCGTCCGTCAGGTTCTGGGCCCAGGCTTCCAGCGTCCAGCGCTCGTCTTCCGAACCGATGGTGATGCGGCCATTCACGGTCCCAAAGCCGTCCTGCATCTTGAAGGGCAGCAGGTCGGATCCGGTGTTGTACTCGGTCATGTACTTGCCCTGCAGGCTGAAGCCTGCAGTCAGGCCATTGCCGATCGACCGGTTGAAGTTGACGGCGGCGACATAGGACCATTCCGGCGCGAACGACGGTGTGGCGCCTGGCAGAAGCGACAAGCCCGGGAAGTTGGCCGGGTTGGCCAGGTCAGCAGCGGTGAAGCTGGCGTACTCGGCCTTGGTGTAGGTGACGCCGCCGCTGAAGCTCAGGCCTTCCACCGGGGTGAACCACAGGAAGTCGGCGTCGACGCCGCGCGAGGTCAGCTCCGGGATCGACTCAACCACGAAGGCGGTGCCGAGGAAGGTGTTGAGCTGGAAGTTCTCGAACGTCTGGTCGAAGTAGGTGGCGTTCAGCAGCATGGAGCGATCGAACAGGGTGGTCTTGATGCCCAGTTCGTAGCTGTTGACGTCTTCCGAAGGGAAGAACAGCGACGCCTGCGGGGTCGGCGGAACCGTTCCCTGCACGCGATCTTGGTTGTAGCCGAAGCTCTTGTAACCCCGGGCATACGAACCATAGACCAGCACCGAGTCGTTCAGGCGATAGGCCGCCTTGACCGTGCCGCTGAGGGTGCCGTCGTTGGCGCTCTCACGGATGCCGCGGTTGGCGAAGAACGGGTTGGTCCAGGGCAGGCACAGGCGTGCGGTGATGGCGCCGGCGCTGGCCTGACCAGCGGCCGGGTTGCCGCCGCCGACCAGGGTGGCGAGGGTGGTGAAGTTGCCCAGGGCGCCGGCGCAGGTGGCCGAGGACGTGCCGACGTTGGTCTGCAGGCCTTCCAGCGTCTTCTTGTCGTAGGTGTAGCGCAGGCCCAGGGTCACATCGAACTGGTCGGTGACGTGCCAGCTGTTGTTGGTGAAGATGGCCAGCGAGTCCGACTGCTGCTGGTATTCGTCGCGCAGGGCCTGACCGGCGACGGGCGTCGGGCCCGTACCGAACACGGCGCCGCCGGTGCCGAGGCACTGCGTCATCTGGGTCACCGTCTGACCGGCGCGGGTGAAGCAACCGATCGAGTTGCCGCTGGTCGGAATGCCCAGGCCGGCGAACGGCGCCGTCAGCTGCAGCGACAAGACCGGAGCGTAGTCGGCGCCGAGGTAGAAGCTGTCGTGACGGTTGACCTGCTCACGGGTGGCGAACAATCCGACCAGCCAGTCGAGGCTGTCCGTGGCGCCCGCCAGGCGGAATTCCTGTGTGATGTTGCGGACGCTGGCGCCGAACTGGCCGTCGTTGACGCGGTAGGCGATGTCGGCGCCGGTGAAGTCGGCGTCTTGACCGTTCTGGACCTTCCAGTCGCGGAACGAGGAGATCGAGGTGAAGGTGGCGTTCCACTGATCGATGTCGATGTTGGCTTCCGCCGACAGTCCCTTGTCTTCGATCTGCTGCGCCGTGGACCGGTTGGTGAAGGCGTCGCGCGAGAAGGGCAGGAAGCCGAAGCCGGCGGCCGGGGGACGCTGGCCGGTGCCGTTCGATGCGCCGTCGATGAACGGATAGGTCGGGCCGGTGCGGACCTGAACGCCGGTGCAGCAATATTCGTCGCGGCTGGTGTAGTCACCGATGAGGCGGATCGACGACGAGTCATTTGGCAGGATCAGCAGCTGGCCGCGCACCGTGTAGAAATCGCGGTTCGCGTCGTCGGTCTCGGTGCGCGGGCCATCGCCCGTGTCGACGTTGTAGAAGCCGTCGCGCACACGGCGGGCGGCGTACAGGCGCATCGCGACCTGGTCGCTGATCGGGCCGGTGATCGAGCCGGAGGCGCCCAGGTCGCCGTAGTTGCCGGCGGTGAATTCGGCGCTGTAGCCCGGCGTGAAGGACGGGGCTTCGGTGATGATGTTGATGACGCCGGCCGAGGTGTTCTTGCCGAACAGGGTGCCTTGCGGTCCCTTCAGCACTTCGATGCGGCTCAGTTCGCCGATGTCGCCGAAGCCGACGCCATTGCGCGAGCGATAGACGCCGTCGATCACCACGCCGACCGAGCTTTCCAGACCGGGGTTGTCACCCACGGTGCCGACGCCGCGGATGCGGGCTGTGGTCGAGGCTTCCGACGTCGTCGAAGTGACGGTCAGACCGGGGGTCAGGATCTGCAGATCCTTGATGTCCTTGACGCCGGCGTCTTCGAGCGCCTCGGCCGACAGGGAGGTGACCACGATCGGCACGTCCTGCAGGCTCTGCTCGCGCTTCTGGGCGGTGACGATAATGTCGTCGACCGATGAGGCCTGGCCGTCCTGGGCCGAGGCGACCCCGGCGAAGCCGAAGGCCACCGCGCCGACGACGGCGGCGGATGCCGTGCAACGAAGAATTTGAGTAAGACGCATGGATGGCTCCCGGCTCATGGCCCGACGCCTCCTCTCGGAGCGCATCGCGGCGTTTCCTGATTCCCAACCCGCGCTCTTCTTACGGAGCGTCGGATTCTCGTGAGTTTTTCGTAGTGCAAGCCGCACAGTGCGACAAGGACAACGCTGTGCTCACGCCATGTTTCAGCCTTGGGATAGCGCCCTGTGTGACGCGAAAGCGACAGAACGTGATGACCTTAGGTCAATATTCGCGCCTCAAGATTCAGTAATCGGCTTCGAGGAAGCCCTCGAGGCTCGCTTCCGGTTTGACGCGACCGACAGAACGATCCCGCCCAGAGTCGCCGAAAGCACCGATCCCAGGATCACGCCCAGCTTGACTTCGACCTGTTCCGGCGAGTCCACCGCTCCGGGAAAGGCCAGGGCGCCGATGAACAGGCTCATGGTGAAGCCGACGCCGCAAAGAAGAGAAACGCCGTAGATTTGAAGCCAACTGGCGCCACTGGGGCGAGCTCCGAGTTTCAGGGCCGAAACCAGCCAGGCGGCGCCCATGACGCCGATCTGCTTGCCTATGAACAGGCCGGCGGCGACGCCGAGAACCAGCGGCGCGAACATCTGGTCGATCGACAGGCCCGCGAACGACACCCCGGCCTTGGCGAAGGCGAACAGCGGCAGAACCAGATAGGCGACATAGGGATGCAGGTCGTGCATCGCTTCCTTCAGGGGACTCTGCTTGTCGTCGGCTCGCGGGGACACCGGCACGATGGCGGCGAAGGCGACGGCGGCCAGTGAGGTGCTCAGCCCCGCCTTGACACTCAGCCACCAGACCAGGGCGAAACCGAGCACCCAGACCGGCGCAATGATCCGGCGCAACGACATCACCGAACCGACGAGCAGCAGCAAGCTAGCCGCGCCCACAAGCATCCAGTCCACGCCGGTGCTGAACAGAACGGCAATCAGGGCGATCGCGCCGAGGTCGTCGACGATGGCCAGGGTCAACAGGAAAACCCTCAACGACGACGGCAGTCCCTTGCCCACCAGAGCGAAGACGGCGAGTGCGAAGGCGATGTCGGTGGCCAGTGGAATGGGCCAGCCGTCGTGCGGCCCCCCGAGGACGCCGGAAACCAGCAGATACAGGCCTGCGGGTGCCAGCATCCCCCCCAGCGCTGCGACGATGGGGGTCACCAGCTTCTTCGGGTCGCTCAGCTCGCCTTTAAGGATCTCGTACTTGATCTCCAGCCCGACCACGAGGAAGAAGACGGCCATCAGGCCCTCCTTGATCCACTCCGAGACGGACAGTTCAAGCTGCAGCGGCCCCGCCTGGAACAGATGCTCGCTCTTGAGCCAGTAGAAATAGGCCTCGGACAGAGGCGAGTTGGCGACGACGAGGGCGGCGATGGCCGCCAGCCCCAGCACAGCGCCCGAGGCGGCCTCGGTCTTGAGGAAATCGAGTGTCAGTTTGTGCGCCACGGCGGCCTCCGGATCTGGAAGGGTGTGTTCCGTGGCGTCCGGTTATCGACGGACGCCGGACCGGGTTCGTCATCCGGAGACGACGCCAGCCTGGCCGTGCAGGCCTGATCTCTGATGTTAGAATACAGTCAAGCCTCGTGAGTTCAATCCGATCTCGCCGCCAGAGGGCGATTGTCGTCCTGGGCTGTCTTTCCAGCGATCGCTCCGGGCCGCATTGACCACCTTCGGCTGGTCGGGGCCCCGGCGCCGTCACGACGTTCTCGAACCGCAAACCTTTCGAGGCCGGAACCGCGAACCCCGCCAACGCCGTCCGCCATTGCAGCCGAGACGACGGACGTCCATTTGCAGCCCATGCCCGCTGGTCCCGCCTATCGTCCCGAACCCCGTTTCTTCGATCTGGGCGAGGAGTATGGCGACGCCGTTGGGCCCGCCGACTTTCCCGAGACGATCCTGCGCGTCCGCAACGACCGGGCTGCAGCGACCGTGGGGCTCGATAGTCTCACTGACGCCGAATGGATCGCCCATTTCGGACGGTTCCAGCCCCTGCCCGGCCAGCCCGGCCCGGTCGCCATGCGTTATCACGGGCACCAGTTCCGCACCTACAACCCCGACCTTGGCGACGGGCGCGGCTTCTTGGCGGCGCAGATGCGAGAAACAATCCGCGCTCAAGCAGCGAACGACCGCGTCGCGAGCGGTAGCGCGCTTCCAGGTCGTCTTCTCGATCTGGGAACAAAAGGCTCCGGCACGACCCCCTGGTCCCGCTCCGGCGACGGCCGGCTGACGCTGAAGGGCGGCGTCCGCGAGGTTCTGGCCGCGGCCATGCTGGAAGCGCAAGGCGTTCCGACCAGTCGCGCCCTGTCGCTGATCGAGACCGGTGAACATCTGGAACGCGGCGACGAACCCTCCCCCACCCGCTCGGCCGTGCTCGTCCGTCTTCAACATAGCCACGTCCGCTTCGGAACCTTCCAGCGCGCCGCCTTCTTCGGCCGCGCCGACCAGATCGAGACCCTGGTCGAGCATGTCCGCGCCCTCTATCACCCCGCCGTCGCCCCCGGAGACGCGCCCGGCCTGCTCGCCGCCATCGTCGCCGCCTCGGCCCGGTTGACGGCCCGCTTGATCGCCGCCGGCTTCGTCCACGGCGTGCTCAACACCGATAATCTTAACGTCACGGGCGAGAGCTTCGACTACGGCCCGTGGCGGTTGCTGCCGTCCTACGAGCCCGGCTTCACCGCCGCCTATTTCGACTCCACCGGCCTCTACGCCTTCGCGCGCCAGCCGGAGGCGGTGTTCTGGAACCTGACCCAGCTGGCCGGCTGTCTGAAGCTGGTCGCCGACGCCGAGCCCCAGGTTCTGGCATTGACCGAGGCCCTGAACGGCTTCGGTCCGGCCTATATCCGCGAGCTGCGCGTCGCCTTCCTCGACCGGCTCGGCGTGAAGAGCCTCGGCGAGGCTGCGGATCAGCGCCTGCTCGATACGACCCTGGCCCTGCTGCGCGAAAAGGGGGAGGCGATCCGTTGGGAGCCCCTGTTCCACGACTGGTTCGCCGGCTTCTCCTCCTCGGCCCGCGCCCTCGCCGGTCCGCGCGCGAGCGAATGGCAGGGCGAGGCCTTCGACGCCTTCCGCTTCGCCCTGTTCGAGCACGAGCCCGACCGGCCCGAACGTCTGGAGCACTCCATCTTCGCCAACCCCGATCCTGAAGAGATGCTGATCGACGAGGTCGAAACGCTCTGGTCCGCGATCGACACCGCCGACGACTGGTCGCCCCTGCACGACAAGCTGGCCCGGCTGGAAGCGACCCGCGCCGCCCGCGCCTGAAATCTTACGAAAGCTTCATATCGTTTATCGAGAATATTCTTGATCGATAATCAATAAACTCATATCGACTATCAACATGGCCGCACCTGTCGCGGCGTGGAGGTCGTCAAGTGAAGCTCATCGGTCGTCGTTCCGTCGCCGGCGTCCTGCGCTGGGTCCTGGGGCTCGTGAACATAGCCGTGGCCTTTGCCGTGATCGCTACGGGCCTGATGCTTGCGGCGTCCCTGGTCGTGCCGGACTTCGGCGCCGGCTTCATCGATAGCCTCGCGGACAACGAGGCCGGCTGGCGCCCCTTGATGCTCAACGAGCGCGCCACCTTCCTCGCCGCCTTTGTCGCCACCCTGAGCACCTGGTGGGTCCTCAACCGCCTGCGCCGGATGTTCCTGGCCGTGAACCAGGGCGACGCCTTCGAACGCGCCAATGTCGGACGCCTGCAGGGGGTCGGCTTCGGTCTGATCGGCGTGCAGATCAGCGCCTTCATCCTGGCCTGGACTGTGCCGGAGGGGGTCATCGACAACCTCGACTATTCGGTCGATCTCGGCGCCTGGCTGGGCATCCTGATCGTCTTCATGCTCGCGGAGGTCTTCCGCCAGGGCGCGGCCATGCGCGACGATCAGCAGATGACGGTCTGAGGGCGCCATGGCCATCATTGTTCTGCTCGACCAGATGCTCGTCGAACGCCGCATGTCGCTGACGGAGCTCAGCGACCGGGTCGGGGTCACCATCGCCAACCTGTCCATCCTGAAGACGGGCAAGGCGCGCGCCATCCGCTTCTCCACCCTGGACGCCCTGTGCCGCGAACTGGGCTGTCAGCCGGGCCAGTTGCTGGCCAACACGCCGGGCCCGCAACCGACCGCAGAGGCTGGCGAAGAGTGACCAGGATCGCTCTGGCTCTTCGCGCCGGGGCGACGCGATTTAGCGGGCTCAGAACCCCGTCATAGCGGCATTTTGGCCACGCGAAACATTAAGTCATCAGTTGATGTCATCAATTGATGTCTACGGCTGATGACTTTTTGGTCAGCTCTGCCATATCTGTCCTCAAGGCGGCGGCCCTCCGGGATTACCGACTTGTATGCATACCGCCACCCTACGGCCCCGTAGCTGCGGCACAGCTTCTTCATTACCTTCGGTTACGGTGTGGCTTGGGACCTCTTGCGGAAGCCGATGCCCGATCTGATCTAGACACTGTTACCAATTCACCCGTCCTCCCCGACGAAATCGAAAACGCCATGTCCACGACCTTCACCCCCTCCCCCACCACCGGCCGCGCCCCCGTTTCCGCCGCCCGCGCTCGCGCGGTCGCCGGGTACCGCAATCTCGCGCTCTGGACCCTCCAGGGATGGGCGGCGATGTTCTTCTTCGCGGCCGGCTACGCCAAGCTGACCGAACCGCTCGACAATCTGGTCGCCTTGATGAACTGGCCGGCGCTGGTCAGCGAAAACCTGGTGCGCGGTGTCGGCATCGTCGAGATCGTCCTGGCGCTCGGCATGCTGGCTCCACTGGTGTCCTGGAAGCTCGGCCGCTGGCCCTTGCTGATCTCGGCCGCCGGCCTGACCGCACTGGAAGTCGTCATGCTGTCAGTTCACGCCGCCGGTCTGGATATCGGCCTGGCCCTGACCAACGTGGCGCTGCTTGCGATCACGATCCCGGTGCTGCTGGGGCGCCGCTGACCCTCACACGCCGGCAGCGTTCGGAACAGAATTTCACATGCTCCCAGTCGCGGGCCCACTTGGCTCTCCACGCAAAAGGTTTGCCGCAGGAGACGCACGTCTTCTGCGGCAAATCGCGCTTGTCGGGCGCAACGCCCCTGTTGACGTGTTTGCGCGCCATGCGCCTTAAAAGCTTCCCTTTACGTGCGCGTCAAGTTTGGGTTATGTCGGCGTATGGCGACTGCCGACGATCATCGCACATATTCGATCCGCCAGCTCTGCCGGGAGTTCGGGGCGACCGCGCGCGCCCTGCGCTTCTATGAGGACAAGGGCCTGCTGACCCCGGCCCGCAAGGGCCAGACCCGGGTCTATGATGCCCGCGACCGCGCTCGCTTGAAGTTGATCCTGCGCGGCCGCCGTATCGGCTTCACCCTGACCGAGATCCAGGAAATGCTGGATCTGTACGACCGCAACGACGGCAACACCCATCAGATGGCCATCGCCCTCGCCCGCCACCGCGCGCAGATCGAGGCATTGAAGCAGCAACGCGATGACCTCGACGCCGCCATTGAGATGGCCGAGGCAGCCTGCGCGGCGATGGAATCCCGCCTGTCCGAACAGCGCCCCGACCTTCTGCCCGGCGCCGAGGAATACGCCTCGGTGCTGCGCCAGCACCTCGACCAACACGCCCATCATCCGTTCAAGCTGAGAGCCTGACCCCATGGCCTACAAGGCGCCTGTCCGCGACCTGACCTTCGTCCTGAACGAGGTTCTGGAGATCGACCGTTACTCGAACTCGCCCGGCTTCAAGGATGTCTCCTCCGATCTGGTCCAGCAGATTCTCGAGGAGGGGGCGAAATTCGCCGAGGAGGTCATCGCCCCCATCAACCGGATCGGCGATCAGCAAGGCTGCAAATGGGTCGACGGCAAGGTCACCGGCCCGGCCGGCTGGAAGGAAGCTTATCACGCGATGGTCGAGGCCGGCTGGCCCGCCCTCTCGGCCCTGCCCGAGCATGGCGGCCAGGGCATGCCCTCGGTCGTGGCCATGGCGTTCGGCCAGTTCACGGCCGCAGCCTCCGCCGCCTTCTCGATGTATCCGGGCCTGACGGCGGGCGCCTACTGGGGGCTGAACGCCAACGGATCGCCTGAGCAGAAGGCCATGTATCTGCCGAAAATGGCGTCCGGCGAATGGGGCGGCACCATGAACCTGACCGAGCCCCAGTGCGGCACGGACCTGGGCCTGATCCGCACCAAGGCGGTCCCGAACGGTGACGGCAGTTTCAACATCACCGGCCAGAAGATCTGGATCAGCTCGGGCGAGCACGACTTCACCGACAACATCATCCATCTGGTGCTGGCCCGCATCGAGGGCGCGCCGGAGGGGATCAAGGGCATCAGCCTGTTCGTCGTGCCCAAGGTCTTCGTCAATGATGACGGCTCGCTGGGCGAGCGCAACGTCGGCGCCGCCTGCGCCGGCCTCGAGCACAAGATGGGCATCCACGGAAACGCCACCTGCGTCATGGCCTATGAGAACGCCAGGGGCTGGCTGGTCGGGACCGAGAACAAGGGCATGGCCGCCATGTTCGTGATGATGAACGAGGCCCGCCTCGGCACCGGCCTGCAGGGCCTGTCGATCGGCACCGCCGCCTATCAGGCCGCCGTGGAATTCGCCCATGATCGCCTGCAGGGCCGGTCCCTGACCGGACCGAAGAGCCCCGAACTGCCGGCCGACTCCATCATGGTCCACCCCGACGTGCGCCGCATGCTGCTGGAGGCCAAGGCCTTCGTCGAGGGCGGCCAGGCCTTCACCCTGTGGACCGCGCTCCAGGCTGATCTTCAGCATTCGGACGATGCCGCCGAGGCGCAGAAGGCCCATGACTATATGGGTCTGATCACCCCGGTTCTGAAAGCCTATCTGACCGACAAGGGCTTCCACGTCGCCTCGCTGGCGATGCAGGTGCACGGTGGTTCGGGGTACACGGAGCATTTCGCGGCGTCGCAGTATCTGCGCGATGCCCGCATCACCATGATCTACGAGGGCGCCAATGGCATCCAGGCCCTGGATCTGGTGGGCCGCAAGCTTCCCGCCAACGGCGGTCGCGCGATCATGAGCTGGTTCGCCGACATCGACGCCTTCGTGGCCGAGAATGGCGGCGAGGGCCCGATCAAGCCCTTCGTCGACGGCCTCGCCGACGCCAAGAAGAAGCTGCAGGACGGCACCATGTGGCTGATGCAGAACGGTATGCAGAACCCGGACAACGCCGCCGCCGCCTCGACAGACTATCTGCACATCTTCGGCCTGACGGCGCTCGCCTATCTGTGGGCCCAGATGGCGGTCGCCGCCCAGAAACAGGTGGACGCCGGATCGACCGACCCCTTCTATGTCACCAAGCTTCAGACGGGCCGTTACTTCGTCGAGCGGATACTGCCGGACGCCCACGCCCACCTGGCCAAGCTGAAGACGGGTTCCGACGTCCTGATGGCCATGCCCGCCGAGGCGTTCTGAGGACGCACCAGCCTCTTCCTCCCCCGAAGGGGAGGGAGGTCGGCGCGTAGCGACGACCGGGTGGGGAGGGCCGGGCGATCCACACGCCGGTGTCCACTTCGCCATGACGCCCCCACCCGGCCGCTGCGCGGCCACCCTCCCCCACAGGGGGAGGGAGATGATCGAGTGAGACCATGAACGTCCTCAACGTCCCCGAACCCGATTTCATGCAGGACGAGGAGATCACCCTCTTCTCCGACAGCGTCGGCAAATGGATCGACGAGCACGCCGCGCCCGAGGCGGTCCAGTCGTGGATCGCCAACTCCAGCGTCCCGCGGCAGCTGTGGAACGACGCCGGCGAGGCGGGACTGCTGGGCCTGTCGATGCCCGAGGAAGATGGCGGCATGGGCGGAGACTATCGCCACGAGGTCGTGCTGATGCGTCAGCTCGGCTGGAAGGGCTCCGACCACTTCGGCATCTCGCTGCACAACGCGATCGTCATGCCCTACATCTGGCACTACGGCACCGAGGAGCAGAAGACGCGCTGGCTGCCGCGTCTGGCCACCGGCGAACTGGTCGGTGCCATCGCCATGACCGAGCCGGGCGCCGGCTCCGACCTGCAGCGCGTCAAGACCACCGCCATCAAGTCCGGCAACGGCTATGTGGTGAACGGCTCGAAGACCTTCATCACCAACGGCCAGCTGGCCAACTTCATCATCGTCGTCGCCAAGACCGACCCGACCCAGGGCTCCAAGGGCACCTCTCTGATCGTGGTCGAGACCGACGGCGCGGGCGGCTTCGAGCGCGGCCGCAACCTCCACAAGATCGGCATGGAGGGCAACGACACCTCCGAGCTCTTCTTCAACGACGTCCAGGTCCCCGGCGACAACATCATCGGCGGCGAGGAAGGCCGGGGCTTCATCCAGCTGATGCAGCAGCTCCCCCAGGAGCGGCTGAACATCGCTGTTCAGGGTCTGGCCGCCTGCGAGCGCGGCCTGCACGAGACGCTGGAGTATGTGAAGGGCCGCAAGGCCTTCGGCAAGGCGATCCTGGAATTCCAGAACACCCAGTTCAAACTGGCCGAGGTCAAGACCAAGCTGACCGTCGCCAAGGTCTTCGTCGACCACTGCATCGGCCTGCACCTGAAGGGCCAGCTCGACGCCGTGACCGCCTCCATGGCCAAATACTGGGTCACCGACATCCAGGGCGAGACCCTCGACGAGATGCTCCAGCTGCACGGCGGCTACGGCTATATGAACGAATATCCCATCGCCCAGCTCTACAAGGACGCCCGCGTCCAGCGCATCTACGGCGGCACCAACGAGATCATGAAGGTTCTGATCGCGCGGAGTCTTTGACTCCAACACCGCCGCCTTGTCATCCCCGACGAAGCGCAGCGAAGATCGGGGACGGGGACGTGCCTAACCCGCAGGCCCGGTCGGCTCCGCCGAACCGGGCCCGTGCCTGAGCCTCACCTCGCCATACAAATCCAGCCACCTCGGATTGTCCTTCTCCACCAGCGCGAACTTCCATTCACGCAGCCAGCGCTTGATCCGCTTCTCGCGAATGATCGCCTTGTCGATGTACTGATGGGCCTCGTACCAGACGAGTTGATCGATCCCGTGCTCGGCGGTGTGTGCCGGGATCAGACCTTCCTTATGCTCGGCCACCCGCCGCACCAGGTCGTTGGTCACGCCGACGTAAAGCCAGCCACAGGGTCCGTTCGCGAGTAGATAAACATAGAATTGCTTCTGCATAGCCGGCCACCCGGCTCAACCCTTGTGGGTTGTCCGGGAGCGGTCAAGGTTGTGCGCTTCGGTCCCCGATCTCCGCTTCGCTTCGTCGGGGATGACAAGCTCGCCTCGCCTGTCGCCAAGGATGGCCCCATGCCGGCGCAGCGGCTATGAGGCGACATGCGCAAGACCGCCCCTCAACGACTGGCCGAACGCGAGGCCCGGGCCCGCTCGGAACTGCTCGACAGCCTGTTCGACGCGTGGATCGGTCAGGCGAGCAATGCCGCGACCCTCGACCGCCTCGGCCCGGTCGACCCTCTGAACGCCGCCGACGTTTCGCGCGCGCTCAAGTCCGACATCGCCGGTCCCTTCGGCGAACTGACGCGTGAGACCCAGGGGCGCATCCGGGCCGCCCTGACCGTCCTCGCCTTATCGGACGGCCAGGAGTTTCGCGCCTACTGGCTCGATCTGCGCGCCCCGTTCGGCGCCACCGAAGCCGAGGCCGACGCCATCTTCCCCGTCGTTGCACGGACGTTCGGCGCCAGACTGCCCGACACGCCGCCGAAGACCGCATCATGATCCGCCTTCGCGTCATTCCGGACCTGTCCGCCGGCGCCGCGGTCGCCCCGACGCTCGACCAGTCGCGCTATCTGACCCAGGTCATGCGGCTGAAGCTCGGCGACGATCTGCTGGTCTTCAACGGTCGTGACGGCGAGTGGCGCGCCACCATCGCTGAAATACTCAAGAAGGGTGTCGTCCTGCGCGCCGGGGAACAGGTCCGCCCCCAGACTCTCGGCCCCGACCTCGAACTGATCGTCGCCGTGGTCAAGAAATCGCGCGTCGAGACCATCGTCGAGAAGGCCGCCGAACTCGGCGCCCGCCGCGTCCGCCTGACGGTCACCCAGCGCACCAATGTCGAGCACGTCCGCCTCGACCGCCTCGACGCGATCGCCATCGAAGCCGCCGAACAGACCGGTCGGCTCGACGTGCCGACCGTCGACGATCCCGAAAAACTCGCCGCCATCCTCGACGGCTGGGACGGCGCGCGCCGGCTGATGTTCTGCGACGAGACAGGGGGCGCGCCGGTCGCCGCCGCCGTTACCGAGCCCGATCCCTGGGCCATCCTGATCGGTCCTGAAGGCGGCTTCTCGCCCGAGGAGCGCGAGCGTCTGCGCGCCCTGCCCTTCACCACGGCCGTGTCTCTGGGTCCGCGCATCCTGCGCGCCGACACCGCCGCCATCGCCGCCATGACCCTGTGGCAGGCCGCCGTCGGCGACTGGGAGCGCTAGGGACATGCTGGCGGAACTGGCCATCGCGACGGTGATGGTGCTGGTCACCGTCATCCTGCACGGGGGCGGCCTGCTCGCGGTCGGGCACCTGATGGAGATGCGTGAACACTCGATCGGCAAGACCCGCGTCAGCCCCATGTCGATCGAGGGCGCCATCGTCGCGGTCCTTGCCGCGCTCGGCCTGCTCGTCCTGCATGGGGTGGAGATCTGGCTCTACGCCCTTCTGTATCGGGTCATCGGCGCGGTGGAGACCGTGCGCGAGGCGGTCTATTTCTCGACCATCGCCTATGCCTCGATCGGCTTCTCGGACGCCGCCATGGCTCCGGAATGGAAACTGCTGGGTGCGCTGGAAGGCATCAACGGCGCGCTTCTGCTCGGCTGGTCGGTGGCCTTCTTCGTCACCCTGATGACCCGCTTCCTGCCCGCGCGCAGGCACGACGGCTGATCGTCCGGCCCAACCCCTTGAGACCGACCGCAATCTCGCCCATCTAGCCGCAACGGGCTGTTGCCCGATCCGGGGACTGCATGACCGATCCGCTCACCTTCGACGACCTGGTCGGCGTCATGGCCAGGGGCGCCAAGCCCAAGTCCGAATGGCGCGTCGGCGCCGAGCACGAGAAGTTCGGCTTCGACAAGTCAACGCTGCGCCGCCCGGCCTATGACGGCCCGAACGGCATCCTGGCCATGCTGACGGGCCTGCAGCGGTTCGGCTGGTCCCCGGTCGAGGAAGCTGGCCATGTCATCGCCCTGGAACGCAGGAACGCCGAAGGCTACGCCGCCTCGATCAGCCTGGAGCCCGGCGGCCAGTTCGAACTGTCGGGCGCCCCGCTCCAGACCATCCACGACATCTGCTCCGAGACCGGCCAGCACCTGATGGAGGTGAAGATGGTCGCCGATGAGCTGAACCTCGGCTTCCTCGGCGCCGGTTTCGACCCGAAATGGACCCGCGAAGACGTGCCGGTCATGCCCAAGGGCCGCTACGACATCATGCGCGCCTATATGCCGAAGAAGGGCAATCTTGGCCTCGACATGATGCTGCGCACCTGCACCATCCAGGCCAACCTCGACTTCGGGTCAGAGGCCGACATGGTGGCGAAGTTCCGCACCTCCCTGGCGCTCCAGCCCATCGGCACCGCCCTGTTCGCCTGTAGTCCGTTCACCGAGGGGCGACCGAACGGCTTCCTTTCCGCCCGCGCCAACGTCTGGACCGACACCGATCCCGACCGCACCGGCATGCTGGATTTCGTCTTCAAGGACGGTTTCGGGTTCGAGACCTATGCCAACTACGCCCTCGATGTGCCGATGTATTTCGCCAAACGCGGCGAGACCTATGTCGACGCCTCAGGCCAGTCGTTCCGCGATTTCATGGATGGAAAGTTGCCCGCCTTGCCCGGCGAGTTGCCGACGCTGAAGGACTGGGGCGATCACCTGACCACCCTGTTCCCGGAAGTCCGCCTGAAACAGTATCTGGAGATGCGCGGCTCGGACGGCGGCCCGTGGAGCCGGATTTGCGCCCTGCCCGCCCTGTGGACCGGCATCTTCTATGACGCGCCCTCGCTCGCCGCCGCCTGGGACCTGTGCAAGGACTGGGACATCGAGGACCACGAGCGTCTGCGTCGCGACGTGACCCGGCTCGGCCTGCGCGCCGAGGTCGCCGGGCGATCGGTCCGCGACATCGCCGTCGACATGGTCGCCATCGCCCGCCAGGGCCTGAAGAACCGCGCCAGATTCTCCGGCGGCATGGTCGATGAGCGCGGCTATCTGTCGGAACTGGAAGACATCGCCGACACCGGCGTCACCCCTGCCGAACGGATGCTCGACCTGTATCACGGCGAATGGAAGGGCGACGTCGACCGCATCTACCGCGACTTCGCCTACTGATCTTCGGACAGCGAAAAGCCCGCCGCAGCGCGACGGGCTCTTCCAGTCTTCGCCGCAGCGAAGGCCTTTAGTTCTTGGCGGTCTCGGCGCCGGTGCTGACGGCCGAACCGGCGGCAGAGACGTCGCGGCCGACGCCCGAGATGGTGTTGCAGGCCGACACGGCCAGGGCGGCGGCGACCAGCGACAGGGTGATGATCTTTTTCATGGTGGAGTTCCCCAATGGTGAGGCTCCGATAACGCCGAGCTTCGCCCTGGGTTGCATGCCCATGGTGAAGCGCTCGAGGTCGCCAAGCCATGGGTCGATCTGCTAGTTCGCAAGGATGACGCAAGCCCCCGGAACCGCCGCTCGCCGCCTCGTCGAGACCCTCGCCGTCAATGGCGTCACCCGCGTGTTCTGCGTGCCGGGCGAAAGCTATCTGGCCGTCCTCGACGCCCTGGTCGACCACCCGGAGATCGAGGTCATCACCTGCCGGCACGAGGCGGGCGCGGCCAACATGGCCGAGGCCTATGGCAAGCTGACGGGCAAGCCGGGGATCTGCATGGTTACGCGCGGCCCGGGCGCGACCCACGCCTCGATCGGCGTGCACACGGCGCATCAGGACTCGACGCCGATGATCCTGTTCGTCGGCCAGATCGCCCTGACCGATCGCGGCCGCGGCGCCTTCCAGGAGGTCGATTACCGCGAGGTCTTCGGCGGCCTCGCCAAATGGGCCACCGAGCTGGAGAGCCCGGAGCGCAGCGTCGAGATCGTCGAACGCGCCTTCGCCACGGCGCTTCAGGGCCGGATGGGGCCTGTCGTCATCGCCCTGCCCGAGGACATCCTGCACGAACCCGGCGGTCCGGCTCCGATCCGCGCGGTGACGCCGGCCAGGGGCGGCCTCGATCCCGCCTTCGTCGTCGACCTCGGCGACCGTCTGTCGAAGGCCGAACGGCCCCTGCTGGTCCTCGGCGGCTCCGGCTGGACCGACGAGGCCGCCTCCGCCATCGGCGACTGGTCCGAACGTCTCGGTCTGCCCGTCGCCCTGTCGTTCCGCAGGAAGGACATCCTGTCGAATGACCGGTCGAACTACGCCGGCGACCTCGGCCTCGGCTGCAATCCCGAGCTGATGAAGCGGGCCAGGGACGCCGACCTTCTGATCGCCCTCGGCGCCCGGCTCGGCGAAAACCCGACCCAGGGTTACACCCTGTTCACCCGCGACCACACGGCCGACCGGCTGGTACATATCCATCCTGGCCCGGAGGAACTCGGCCGCGTCTGGACGCCCCTGACCAGCGCCAGCGCGGACAACAGCCTCGCTGCACTCGCCCTCGCCACGCTCGACCCCGGCCGCACCTGGCATGATCACGCCAGGGCCGCCCACGACCACTACCAGGCCTTCTCGACCCCGGTGCCGGTCACCGGCGCGGTCAATATGTCGGAGTGCATGGCCCACCTCGGCGAGGTTCTGCCGCCGAGCGCCGTAGTCACCAACGGCGCAGGCAATTTCGCCGCTTGGCTGCACCGCTTCTATCGCCACCGCGCCTGTCGCACCCAGCTGGGCCCGACCTCGGGGGCCATGGGCTATGGCTACCCGGCCGCCATCGCCGCCAAGTCCCTGCATCCCGACCGCGAGGTCATCTGCGTCGCCGGCGACGGCGAGTTTCTGATGACCGGCCAGGAGATGGCCACCGCCGTCCAGTTCGGCATCAAGGTCGTCGTCATCGTCGTCGACAACGGGACCTTCGGCACCATCCGCATGCACCAGGAGGGCCACTATCCCGGCCGGGTCATGGCCACCGACCTGAAGAACCCCGACTTCGTCAGATACGCCGATGCCTTCGGCGCCTTCGGGATCCGCTGCGAGAGCACCGAGGCCTTCCCCGCCGCGCTCCAGGCCGCCCGCGACGCCGCCAGGGACCGCCCCGCCCTGGTCCATCTGATCACCTCGGCCGAGGACATCGCGCCCAACCGGACCATCACGGGGTTGCGGGCGAAATAACCCCACTCTCCGTCATCCTCGGGCTTGACCCGAGGACCCAGTCGCACCGACTTCAAAACTGCGTAGATGTTGCAATGCCGTCGCTGGGTCCTCGGGTTCGCTTCGCGCCCCGAGGATGACGGACGAAGTCCTCACACCGGCCACGTCTTCGGGCTGGCCCCCAGCACCTCGCCGGCGAGATACAGCGAGCCGCAGATCACCACCCGCCCGGCGCCGAGCCTGAGCGCGCGGCTCAGCGCGGCTTCCACCGACGACGAACTCTGCGCCCCCAGACCATGCCCACGCGCCACGGCCGCCAGCGCCGCCGGATCCGCCGCCGCGCCTTCGAAGCCGACGGTGAAGACGTGCGCCCCGGTGTCCTTCAAGGCCTCGAAGAATCCGCCGTGGTCCTTGTTGGCCAGAATGCCGACGATCAGGGCCAGCGGACGCGGCGCCTTCCTCTGTCTCTCCCCGATGGCCTCGGCCAGAGCCCGCCCCGCGTGCGGATTATGCCCTCCGTCCAGCCACAGCTCGGTCTCCGCCTGTCCTGCAATCTCGCCATAGGGACCCGCCGCCAGCCGCTGCATCCGCGCCGGCCACCGCGCCTCCGCCACACCCGCAGCGATGGCCTCCGCCGGCAGGTCCAGCTCCAGCGCCACGGCCACGGCCAGCCCCGCATTGGCGATCTGGTGCGGCCCCTTCAGCCCCGGCGCCGGCAGGTCGAAGAACTGGTCCTGGTCCTGGAACACCATGCCGCCGCGCTCGTCCCAGGCGTCGAAGTCTACCCCCATGACCGTCAGCGGCGCATGGGCGGCCATCGCCCGCGCCTCGATCACCGCCATCGCCGTCTCCGACTGCCGCGCCACGACCCCGCGTGCGCCGGCCTTCAGGATTCCCGCCTTCTCGCCCGCCACGCTCTCGATCCGCGTGCCGAGGAACTCGGCGTGGTCCAGATCGACCGGCGCGATGACGCTCAGCAGCGGCCGCTCGATGACATTGGTCGCGTCAAGCCTCCCGCCCAGGCCCACTTCGACGATGCACAGGTCGGCGGGCGTCTCCGCCATGGCGACGAAGGCTGCGGCGGTTGTGCTCTCGAACACCGTGGCCTCGACGCCCTGCACAGCCTCGATCCGGTCCAGGATCGCCGACAGCGCCTCGTCCGAGATCAGCTCCCCCGCCAGCCGGATGCGCTCGTTGAACCGCACCAGATGGGGCGAGGTGTAGACATGGACCTTCAGCCCGGCCGCCTCGGCCATGGCGCGGATGAAGGCGATGGTCGATCCCTTGCCGTTGGTCCCGGCCACATGGATCACCGGCGGCAGGCGATCCTGCGGATTGCCCAGCACCGCGCACAGGGCCCGCATCCGGTCCAGCGACAGGTCAATCTTCTGGGGGTGGCGCAGGCGCAGGCGTTCGGAGACAGGATCCATGGCGGGAGCCTAGGCCGCCTGACGCCGTCCGCCCATCAGCATCGACAGCAGCTTGCCCAGGGTCTCCGGCAGGTCGGCGCGGGCGACGACGCGGTCGACCATGCCCTTTTCCTGCAGATATTCGGACCGCTGGAACCCGGGCGGCAGCTTCTCGCGGATGGTGGTCTCGATCACGCGCGGTCCCGCGAAGCCGATTAGGGCGCCCGGCTCGGCCAGGTGGATGTCGCCCAGCATCGCATAGCTGGCCGTGACCCCGCCGGTCGTCGGGTCGGTCAGGACCACGATATAGGGCAGCTGGGCGTCCTTCAGTTCCTGAACGGCCAGGGTGGTGCGGGCCATCTGCATCAGGCTCAGCGCGCCCTCCTGCATCCGCGCGCCGCCGGCGGCGGTGAAACAGACCAGGGGCACGCCGCGCTCGATCGCGGCCCGGGCGGCGGCGATGAAGCCTTCACCGGCCGCCATGCCCAGCGAACCGCCCATGAAGGCGAAATCCTGGACCACTGCCACGGCGGGCGTGCCGGCGATCTCGCCGAAGCCGATGGACATGGCGTCCTTGGTTCCGGTGGCCTTGCGCGCCGCGATCAGCCGCTCGCGATAGGGTTTGCCATCCGAGAACTTCAGCGGATCCTCGACCACGTCGGGCGAAGAGATCACCTCATACTCGCCGTCGTCGAAGGTGTAGCCCAGCCGCTGGGTCGCGTTGATGCGCATGTGCCGGCCGGACTGCGTCACCCACAGGGCGGCCTCCAGGTCGGAGCGGTACAGCATCTCGCCCGAATCCGGGTCCTTGACCCACAGATTGTCCGGCGTCTCGCGCCGGCTGACGATCTTGCGAACGCCGGGGGCGAACCGGCTGAGCCAGCCGCCGCGCTTTTCCTGAGGCTTCGGAGGAGTTTTGTCAGCCATCTTGCCTCGTGGGCGGGCCATGCCCGCCGTCCCTTCACCGTGCACCCCGGCGAAGGCCGGGGTCCAGTTGTAAACTTCCGCATCCCCGACAGCAGCCGGGCGTTGATACCAGACACCGCGCCTTCGATCTGGCCCCCGGCCTTCGCCGGGGTGCACGGAGCATGGTGTCTCTAGACGGTTTCCGCCACGCGCGCACCGCGCACAGCGTCGGCGAGGGCCTTCACCCTGGACAGAACGCGCGGCGCCACGGGTTCGTTCGCGTCCAAGGCCGCCGCGACCTCGTCGACCAGGACGGAGCCTGCGACCACGGCGTCGGCGACGCGCGCGATCTCGGCCGCCCGTTCAGGCGTCTTGACCCCGAACCCGACCGCGACCGGCAGGCCCGAGGCCTTGCGCACGCGTTCGACGGCCGGGGCGACCGAGGCGGATTGCGCCTCCTTCACCCCGGTCACACCGGCGACCGAGACGTAATAGACGAAGCCCGAGGTCCGCCGCGCGATGAGCTCCAGCCGGGCATCATCCGACGTCGGCGTGGCCAGACGGATCAGCGACAGGGACGCCGCATCGAGCGCGTCGGTCAACGGATCGGCCTCTTCCGGCGGGCAATCGACGACGATGCAGCCGTCCACCCCTGCTGCCGCCGCATCGCGCGCGAAGGCCTCATAGCCATAGCTCTCGATCGGGTTGAGATAGCCCATGAGGATCAGGGGCGTGTCCGCATCGCCCTGACGGAAGGCGGCGGCGAGACCGAGCGTGCCCTTCAGAGTCAGCCCGGCCTTCAGACCGCGCAGGGCAGCGCGCTGGATCGGCGGCCCCTCGGCCATCGGATCGCTGAACGGGAAGCCCAGCTCAATAATATCGGCCCCGGCGGCGGGCAGGCTGCGCAGGATCTCCAGCGCCTCATCGCGGGTGGGATCGCCGGCCATGACATAGGCCACGAACCCGGCCCGGCCCTCGGCCTTCAGCGCTGCGAAGCGCGCGTCGATGCGGGCGGTCGTCATTGGGCGGGCGCGGCGGCAGCGGCGGCGCAGACGTCGCCGGGAACGGTGGCCATGGCGATGTAACCCGGCACTTCCGGTCCGGCCGGACGGTTGGGATCGTAGAAAGCCTGCAGCTGCATGCCGTCGCAGCCTCCGGCGTCCTTGCGTTTGATGAACACCACGCGGTTGTCGTCACCTCCGGCGGCGAGCCAGCCCTGGCTTTCGAAATGGGCGACATAGGCATCGGCCAGCGCTCCGATCGAGGCCAGGGGTGCCGTGACGCAGAAAGCCTTGCCCGCCATGTCATAGAGGTTGCCGCAGGCCGCATCGAGGACTGCGCCCGGCAGGACCGGAGCCTCGATCGGCTGGCCGATGCCCGTCGCCTGGGCCATGGCCGCGGCTGGCGCCACCCCCAGAACGGGGGCCAGAACGGCCGCGATCATCATCGTCTTCATCGTCACAACTCCACGCCCAGATGCTTCGCCACGGCGAAGATGTCCTTGTCGCCCCGCCCGCACATGTTCAGCACCACGTCGCCGCCCTTGCCGACCTCGTTGGCGATCTCGCCGATCCGGGCCAGGGCGTGGGCTGGCTCCAGCGCCGGAATTATACCCTCCAGCTTCGAGCACAGCTGGAAGGCTTCCAGCGCCTCGACGTCCGTGGCTGCGCGGTACTCGGCCCGGCCGATATCCTTCAGCCAGGCGTGCTCCGGCCCGATGCCCGGATAGTCGAGGCCCGCCGAGATGGAATGGCCTTCCAGGATCTGGCCGTCGTCGTCCTGCAGCAGATAGGTGCGGTTGCCGTGCAGCACGCCGGGCCGTCCGCCCTGCAGCGAGGCCGCGTGGTCGGGGCCGTCCAGACCGCGTCCGGCCGCCTCGATGCCGATCAGACGCACGCCCGCGTCCTCGATGAAGGGGTGGAACAGGCCGATGGCGTTCGATCCTCCGCCGATCGCCGCGACGCAGGCGTCCGGGAGCTTGCCGCGCCGCGCCAGCATCTGGGCCCGGGTCTCCTTGCCGATCACGCTCTGGAAGTCGCGCACCATGGCCGGATAGGGATGCGGCCCGGCCGCCGTGCCGATCAGGTAATAGGTGTCCTCGACATTGGTGACCCAGTCGCGCATCGCCTCGTTCATGGCGTCCTTCAGGGTGCCGCGACCCGAGGTGACGGGGATGACCTCGGCCCCCAGAAGCTTCATGCGGAACACGTTGGGCGACTGCCGCTGGACGTCCGCCGCGCCCATATAGACCACGCACTGCAGGCCGAAGCGGGCGCAGACGGTCGCCGTCGCCACACCGTGCTGGCCAGCGCCGGTCTCGGCGATGATCCGCTTCTTGCCCATCCGCATGGCCAACAGAATCTGGCCCATGCAGTTGTTGATCTTGTGCGCACCCGTGTGATTCAGCTCGTCGCGCTTGAACCAGATGTCCGCCCCGCCGTGATGCGCGGTCAGTCGCTCGGCGAAGTACAGCGGGCTGGGCCGGCCCACATAATGGGTCAGGAAGTCGTCCAGCTCGGCCTGGTAGGTCGGATCGGCCTTGCAGGCCTCATAGGCCTGGTTCAGCTCCAGCACGAGCGGCATCAGGGTCTCGGCCACGAACCGTCCGCCATAGGGGCCGAAACGGCCCTCCGCGTCGGGCATGGCGTATTCGTTGGGGATGATGGCGTTCACGGGTCAGCTTTCACGCAGGCTTACGCCCGAAATACGGCCGGGCGGAGGGTTCAGACGACGGCCTTCAGGAAGGCCGCGATCCGGGCCGCGTCCTTAACACCCGGCGCGCTTTCGACGCCAGAGGACACGTCCAGCAGGGGGGCGCTGCTGATCGCCGCAGCCTCGGCCGCATTCCCCGGCGTCAGCCCGCCCGCCAGAAACCACGGCTTCCTGAACGTCCGCCCGCCCAGCATGGCCCAGTCGAACGTGGCCCCGACCCCGCCGGGCAGAACCGACCCCTCCGGCGGCTTCGCGTCGAACATCAGATGCTCGACGTGATCCTCCCAGTCTTTCGCCGCATCGAGGTCTTCAGCCGTCGACACCGACAACACCTTGATGATCCCCGCTCCGGTCAGGGTCCGCACGGCGTGCGCCCGCGCCACCGTCTCGCGCCCGTGCAACTGCACGAAGTCGGGCCTCAGATGCGCCCCGATCCGGCTCAGCAGATCGTCGTCCGCATCCACGGTCACCGCCACGATCCCGGCCCGGCCGCGCGCCCGCTCGAACAGCGGCCGCGCATCCTCTGGCGCGATGTTGCGGGGACTGCGGGTGAACATTACCGCCCCCACGAACGCCGCCCCGTGATGCAGGGCGACGTCGATCGTCTCGGGTGTCGTCAGGCCGCAGATCTTCACACCGGTCATGCGCCGCTGGTGACCTTCGCCATCGTTCGGGTCAAGACCTATAGAGGTCCGCGTCGGGATCGCGCCCGCCTCGCACCTCCGCAGCCACGATCTGGGACGCGATGACCGAGTAGGTGATGCCATTGCCGCCGAACCCCATGACGGACCAGGCCTGTTCCAGTCCGGGCACAGGTCCGATGCTCGGCAAGCCTGTCGTGCTCTCCCCGAACGCGCCGGCCCAGCTGTAGTCGAACTCGAACTCGACCTCGGGCAGCAGACGTTTCAGCTTTCCGGCGATCGTCGCGCATTTGCGCTTCAGCTTCGCCCTGTCCTCGTGGGCGACCGGGTCGGCCTCGTCCTCGCCGCCGACGATCAACCGGCCATCCCCGCCCATGCGGAAATAGAGGTACGGATCGGACGCCTCCCAAACCAGCATGTCGCGAAGCCAGGCGGGGCAGGCCGCCCGAGGCTTCGACGCCATCGCCCAGGTCGAGATCACCTCCGCATCCGGCGTCGGCACCACTTTCGGGAACTCGTATCCGCAGCAGAACACGACTTTCCGCGCCCGCACGACGACGCCGGCATCGGTCGTCAGCGTCACGCCGTCGGGATCGCCCAGCACCTCCAGCGCCTCGACGGGCGAATAGACCTTCGCCCCGTTCGCCCCGGCCCGCCGCAACAGCCCCGCCGCCAACCGGGCCGGATCGGCGCTGGCCGAGCCTTCGGACACAATCGCGCCGGTCCGCTCCATGCCATAGAGTTCGCGCAGCTCGGCCGGACCGAAGTATCGGCTCTCCAGCCCCAGGGCCGCCCGCGCCCCGGCCTCCGCCTCCAGCGCCCGGTGGCCGTATTCATCGCCCGCCAGATAGAGCGACCCCTTGTCCTTGAGGCTGCAGACGATCCGCTCTCGGGCCACGATCTGCTTCAAATCATCCAAGGCGGAACGGGACCGGCGCCAGGCCCGGGCCGCGTTCTTCGCTCCGATCTTGTCGCCCAGCGCCGTCAGCGGAAGATCGATCTCCCATTGCAGCATGGCGGTGGAAGCGACGGTCGATCCCATGAGCGGGGGCCTTCGATCCAGCACCGCCACCGAATAATCCCGGCTCAGCTCATGGGCCATGAAGGCCCCGCTGATCCCGGCGCCGACGATACAGACATCGACGCTGATCGCCTGCGTCAGCCCCTGCACGGGCACACCCAGACCCGGGCTGTCGGCCCAGACCGACCGCCCGGTCCGCAGGTCCCGCTTGATGGTGGCGCCGGTCATGTTTTTCTCCGCGGAAGCGGAGCCTTAAGTCAGCGGGAACCGGCGGGTTCCATCATGAGAAGATCAGATCGATCTCGGCCTGGGTCGCCAGCCGCCATTCGCCCGGCGCCAGATCCTCCGGCAAGGCCAGCTGACCCAACCGTTCCCGGTGCAGCCCCTCGACGTGATTGCCCACGGCCGCGAACATCCGGCGCACCATGTGATAGCGCCCCTCGGTCACCGACAGCCGCGCCTCGGTCGGCGAGATCACGTCCAGGTGGGCGGGCGCCAGCGGCTTGTCCTCGCCTTCCAGCACCAGTCCGCCGGCCTCGAACAGCGCCGCCTCCGTCCCCGCAAGCGGCCGGGCCAGGGTCGCGTGATAAACCTTGGCCACATGGCGTTTCGGCGAGATCACCCGGTGCAGCAGGTCACCGTCATCGGTCAGCAGCAACAGCCCCGACGTTTCCTTGTCCAGCCGCCCGATGGTCGAGATGGCCGGATCGCGCCGCCGCCACCGCTCGGGCAGGACGTCATAGACCAGGGCCCCGTCTTCCTTGTGCGAACAGGTCATGCCCAGAGGCTTGTTGAGGATCAGCACCAGTCCCGTCGGCGGGTCCAGCGGCCGTCCGTCGATCTGCATCCGCCCCGGCAGGTCCGCGGTCACCGCGATCCGCTTCGACACATCCGTCAGATCGACCCCGTCCAGCACGATCCCCCCGACCTTGCCCAGCCGCGCGATCTCGCTCCGCGAGCCGTAGCCCATGGATCCCAGCAGCTTGTCGACGCGGGCGGTGGGTGTCTTCATTTCGTGGCTTCGAACAGCTTGTACCCGCCGCCGTCGCCCGCCGGCGTCACCCGTTTGAATGCCGCGTTCAGCTCGGCCTCATAGGGCAGGTGCCGATTGCCGACGAGCCAGAGCACCCCACCCTTCTTCAGCATCTCGGCGGCCTTCTTGATGAAGGCCTGTCCCAGCCGCCGGTCCTCGGCCCCGCCGTCATGGAAAGGCGGATTGGAGACGATGAAGTCCAGGTCGCCCGCCGCCTCCAGCGTCCGTACATCGGCCCATTCGAATGACGCCCGCGCGTCCTCGACATTCTTCCGCGCCGCCTCGACCGCCCGCCGATCCAGATCGATCAACCGCAGCGACGTCACCGCCTCCGACCGCAGGACCACCGTCGCCAGCGCTCCATAGCCGCAGCCCAGATCGGCTCCGGCGCCCTTCAGCGCGGGCATATGCGCGGCCAGTTGCGCCGAGCCCGCGTCGATCCGGTCCCAGGCGAATACGCCTGGCTGCGACCAGGCCTCCAGCCCCTCGACCGCCTGAATCGCGCCCGCCGCGATCGCCGCGTCCAGCCCGGTCTCGCTCCCGGTCTTGATCACCACGCAACGCCGATGGTGCGCCTTGGCCGTCTCCCCGACCTCCAGCCCGAACGCCTCGAGCTCCTTCTTCAACCGCGAGCCGCCCTTGTCCTTGGCCGCCATGACATCCAGCCGCCCGCCGACCTGCAACGCCCTCAGCGCCTGCGCCAGCGCATAGCGCCGCTCCAGCACGCCAGGCGGCGCATAGACCATGGCCGTTTCGACCGAGCCGTCGGCCAGGCTTTCCAACGCCGTCGAGCCGGGGATCTGCGGAGAGGTCTGGGTCGCCGCGCCCGGCGGATCGAACACCAGCGGGGGGCGGCCGTAGAGGATCGATGTGGTCATCGGCGGGTGAATAGACTGTGGGCTGCGTGAAGTCTCCTCTCCGGTGATCCCTCTCCCCTTGCGGGAGAGGGAGCTCGCGCACGGCGGCGCAGCCGTCGTCCTTGCGCGATCGGGTGAGGGGTGACGCCGAGCTCTGGCCGATGAGCCTTGCTCGTCATCATTCGAGCCGCCGGCGTGACCCCTCATCCGTCAGCCTTCGGCTGCCACCTTCTCCCGCAAGGGGAGAAGGAAATCAGGTCATACCCATCAACGGATCGTCCGAATCCGCCTGCGATTTCAATGCCCGGCTCTAATGAAACGCCTTTTATTAATCACCCCTGAAAACGGGCGCACACTGTCCCGATGTCCGGGACCTTCCCAACCAGCGGCGCGGCTCTGTCGACTCTGTCGAGTCTATTCTGGAGTCGCGCCCCCACACGCTTCCGGACGCTTCGGACGGTGTTTTGGAGTCCGGAAACCCGTCAGACCCGCTCCACGCACAGGGCCACGCCCATGCCGCCGCCGATGCAGAGCGTCGCCAGTCCCTTCTTGCCGCCCGAACGCTTCAGCTCGTGCAGCAGGGTCGTCAGGATGCGCGCGCCGGACGCCCCGATCGGGTGGCCGATGGCGATGGCGCCGCCGTTGACGTTCACCTTGGCCGGGTCCAGCCCCAGTTCCTTCAGCACGCACAGGCTCTGGGCGGCGAAGGCCTCGTTCGACTCGACGCGATCCAGATCGGCGACGGTCCAGCCCGCCTTCTCCAACGCCTTCCTCGAGGCAGGAATCGGACCCGTGCCCATGATCGCCGGATCGACGCCCGCCGAGGCCCACGAGCGGATGGTCGCCAGCGGCTCCAGCCCGCGCGCCTTCGCCTCATCGGCCGACATCAGCACCAGGGCCGCCGCGCCGTCGTTGAGGCCCGAGGCGTTGGCCGCGGTCACCGACCCCTCCTTGCTGAAGGCGGGCTTCAGCTTCTCCATGGATTCCAGGGTTGCGCCGTGACGGATGTATTCGTCCTTGTCGACGGTGACGTCGCCCTTGCGGCCGGGGATCACGACCGGAACGATCTCCTCGTCGAACTTGCCCGCCTTCTGCGCCGCCTCGGCCTTGTGCTGGCTGGCCAGGGCGAATTCATCCTGGGCGGCGCGGCTTATCTGGAACTTCTCGGCGACGTTCTCGGCCGTCTGGCCCATGTGATAGCCGTTGAAGGCGTCCCACAGCCCGTCCTTGATCATGGTGTCGGTGAAGGCGAGGTCCCCCATCTTGTGTCCGGTGCGCAGGTGTTGGGCGTGCGGCGCCTGGCTCATGCTCTCCTGACCGCCGGCGACGATGATCTTCGCATCGCCCAGGGCGATCTGCTGATAGCCCAGGGCCACGGCCCGCAGGCCCGAGCCGCAGATCTGGTTCAGGCTCCAGGCCGGGGTTTCCTGCGGGATGCCCGCCCCCATCGAGGCCTGTCTTGCGGGCCCCTGACCGGCCGCGGCCTGCAGCACATGGCCAAGGATGACCTCGTCGACATCGGCCGGCGAAACCCCTGCCCTCTCAAGCGCCGCCTTGATTGCGATCTCGCCCAGCTTCGAAGCCGGCAGGCTGGACAGTCCGCCCAGGAAAGAACCGACCGGCGTGCGGGCGGCGGAGACGATGACGACTTCGGTGGCGGCGCTCATGAATTTATCCTTGCTGGAGTCTCAACAGGGCGACCGCCCCTTAGGCTCCTCGAAACCTTGCGTGGCGTTTCTGCCGCATCCGCGCGGCTTCGTCACGTCCGGCCTCGCCGTTCAGGCGATAGTCATGGCGGCCACCCATATTCCTCGGAACGATCGGCTCAACGCCGACTTAGGTGGGACGATGCTGACTCTTCTCAAGCGCCACGCCCGACGCATATGCACCCCGGATCAGATCGATCTGGAGGAGCACTATCAGTCGCGGTCCGAACACACCGCCGATCTGGTGGTCCATGTCGTCGGCCTGACCCTGGCGGCCGTCGGCGGCATCGCCCTGGCGATCCTGTCGGCCTTCTACGCCGGCTTCGGCGCGGTCTTCGCCACGGCGATCTACGCCCTGTGCCTGATCGCCATGCTGACCTGTTCGACGATCTACAACCTGACCCGTCCCTGCGCTGCCCGGCCGGTCCTGCGCCGTCTGGACGAGGCCGCAATCTTCCTGATGATCGCGGGCTCCTACACACCCTTCACGACCCAAAGGTTCGAGGGCTGGTGGTCCATCAGCTTTACCCTCGTGGTCTGGACTATCGCCTTCGCGGGCGTGGCGGCCAAGCTGGTCGCGCCGCGCATCTCCGACGCCTTCTGGAGCGGGGTCTATGTCCTGTTTGGCTGGCTGGCGGTGATCGCGCTGAAGCCGATGATCGATACCGTCCACCCCATCGCGCTCGGCCTGCTGGTGCTTGGCGGGCTGATCTACACGGCCGGGGTCTTCTTCTTCATCTCACCCAAGCTGAAGTACCGTCGGGCCATCTGGCACGGGTTCGTGGTGGCGGGTGCTGGCGTTCACTGGGCGGCGGTCCTGGTCGGCGTCGTCCTGGCGCCCAACCTCGGCTGACACGGAACGGTCACATGCCCACTGGCGCGTTGCATCGCAGTGCGGGATAACGGGCGCACGGAGTGAGATCAGGAAAGGTTGAAGACTTTTTCGGTTCGATCTCGCGACCCAGCAAAAGACGCCAACAAGGACACTCCAGTGGCCGACAGCACGACCCAGGGCGGAAAGACCAAGGACAGCGCCAGAAACGGCGAGCCGGTGGTCATCAAGAAATACGCCAACCGCAGGCTCTACAACACCTCGACGTCGACCTACGTCACGCTTGAGGACCTCGCCAAGATGGTCCGCGAAGGCGTCGATTTCGTCGTCTTCGACGCCAAGACCAATGAGGAGCTGACCCGTCAGATCCTGACCCAGATCATCTTCGAGGAAGAGAGCCGGGGCCAGGCGCTGCTGCCCGTCCAGTTCCTGCGTCAGCTGATCGGCTTCTACGGCGGCCATATGGAAGGCGTCCTGCCCTCCTATCTCGAGATGTCGCTGGAGAATTTCTCGCGTCAGCAGGAGCAGTTCCGCGAACAGGTGACCAAGACCTTCGGCGCCACGCCGGCGGTGGGCCTGATGACCGGCGGCCTGATGGAGTCGGCGGTCAAGCAGAACATGGCCATGTTCCAGAACGCCATGAGGATGTTCCCGCCCTTCGCCTATGGCCGCACAGACGGCGAAACTCCGGCCCAGGCCGCCCCTGCGCCGCAACCTTCGGCGGACCCGGCCATGGACGAGATGCGCCGCCAGATGGACGAGATGCGCGCCCAGATTGACCGCATCGCAGGCTCCGCCCAGGGCTCTGGCAAGCCGTGACCGACGGCGTCCGCCCTGTCGGACCGGTCGAGGGCCGCGACCGTCGCGCGACCCAGCGGCGCGAGGCCGAACGCCGCGCCGCCTCCTCCAGCCGCGCGCTGGTTCCCGTCGGCAAGGTCATCGATGAGATCCCCGACCCGGCAAGCCCTGCCGCGTCGACCACGCCCGCCGACACCAATCCTCTGGATCCGGCGGCCGCCTTCGCCGCACAGATGATGGGCCAGACCGGTCAGCGCAAAGGCCTCAAAGGGGGTCCGCCGGTGATGGACGCGGCCCGCGCCAGCTACCTCGGGGCGGAATATTCAGGCGACAAGGACCGTCGCCCCCCCGCCGGACTGATCAAGAAGACCGAACTCTGAGCTGGCCCGAGGCTTGCAGCGAACAAGGGGACATCTCGCCTTCGGACGCCGCCATGACCCTCGCCTTTGCCGCCAAGACCTTCGACGTGATCGTCGTCTCGCTGATCTTCGCCGCCCTGATCTAGGGCCTGACCCGGAAAAGTGTCAGCGGTTTTCCGCCAAGGTTGGGCCCCGGGGATCAAGCGCCTGCCCCGAAGTCCAGGTCCTTGCGCGCCGAGATGATGGTCACGATGAACCCGGCCAGCACGTCCAGCATGACCATAGTCACGATCAGGAAGAAGGTTGAGGTCGCGAACCCGCGCACCAGCAGGAACTCGACCAGGCAGATGACGAAAAGGATCATCGACAGGGCGTGATTGACGATCGCCACCTTCTGGCTTGACGTCGACTTCAGCAGTTCGAAGAACAGAAGGATCAGCGACAGGAACAGGATCAGATCGCCGATGCCGACATTCCAGCTCGCGCCCGAGGCCATCGGGATCGAAAACAGCGACTGGCGCAAGGCGTCGTCCGCCGCCGCCAGACCGCCGCCACCCAGTCCGGACAGCACGACAATGTTGTACAGGATCACCGGAATGACCAGCAGGGGCAGTGCGATCAGCATGGTCTGTGTCTCGTGTTGGAACGGCGCAGCTTGTTAACGACGGATACTCCCGTTCGCTCCACACCGCTACGGCTGTCGCCTCTTTGGGGCGCTATCGCTCACCACGCGGCGACTCGCGCCTGCGCGCTAGAACTCGCTGATGGGCCCGGGCCTACGCGAACGACTCTTCAGCCACATCACGCCCAGAAGGTCCGAGAACGAGGCCTTCAGCCGTCCCCAGTTCGTATATTTTGACTGCCCCGTCTCGCGGTGGCGGTGGCCGATCGGCAGGTACCGGTTCTCGTACCCCTCGCGGATCACCAGCGCCGGCAGGTAGCGGTGCACGTGATCGAAATAGGGAAGCCGCAGGAAGACATCGCGGCGGAAGGCCTTCAAGCCGCAGCCCGTGTCGTCGGCGTCATCGCCCAGCAGCCGCCTGCGGATCCGGTTGGCCCAGCGCGAGGCCCACAGCTTGGCCTCGGAGTCCTGGCGCTTCTGGCGCACGCCGCCGACCAGGGCGACCTGCGGCGGGGCGGCCATCAGGGCATCGGCGAGTTTCGGCCCATCCTCGGGCGGGTTCTGGCCGTCACCGTCCAGGGTGACCACGATCGGCGCCCGCGCGGCCAGAACGCCCGTCCGCACCGCCCGGCTCTGACCTGCATTGGTCGTGTGGGCCAGCACCCGCAGCGTCGGCAGTTCGGCCATCAGGGCCTTCAGTTCGGCCAGGGTCGTATCGCGACTGGCGTCGTCGACGAAAATGATCTCGTGCGCCCGCCCGCCGAAAGCCGCCGCGATCTCGCGCGCCAGCGGCCCGGCCGCGCCGGACTCGTTGTGGACCGGCACGACGATGGAAATCTGAAGGGTCTCGGCGCTCTGCATCCTTGCTCTCTAGACGCAAAACCCGGTTTCGCGCCACGGTCGGCGATGTCGAGCCGCTGACGCCTGCGCAATCGCCGTGTTAGGAACGATCTCATGACGCGCCCGAACCTGGATCGATATGTCGCCGGCTGGCGCGCCCCCCTCCTGGCGGCGCTCGTCGCCCTGATCGCCGGCCTGCCCAGCCTGCTTCTCCTTCCGCCGCTGGACCGGGACGAAAGCCGCTACGCACAGGCGACCTCGCAGATGCTGGAAAGCGGCGACTATGTCGACATCCGTTTCCAGGATGATCCGCGCTGGAAGAAGCCCATCGGCATCTACTGGATGCAGGCCGTGGCCGTGGGCCTGACGTCCAAGGTCGAGAACCGCGACATCGCTCCCTACCGCATCCCTTCCATCATCGGGGCGATGCTGGCCGCCTGGGCCTGCGCATGGGTCGGGACGGCATTGTTCGGTGCCAGAGCCGGCTTCCTCGGCGGAGCCATGCTGGGCGCGACCTTCCTGCTGTCGTCCGAGGCGGGGATCGCCAAGACCGACGCCATGCTGTGCGGCGCGGTGACCCTGGCCATGGCCGGCCTCGCGCGTCTCTATATGGCCTCCCGCGTCGCGCCACTGGTCAAGGGCGACCCGACCCAGCGTCTGTGGAAGTTGATGCTCTGGGGCGGGCTGGGCCTGTCCATCCTGGTCAAGGGCCCCATTGGCTTGCTGGTGGTCATTCCGGCCGTCCTCATGCTGTGCCTGTGGGACCGTCAATGGGTCTGGCTCAAGCGGCTGGGCTGGGGCTGGGGCGTGCCCCTGCTCGTGCTGATCGTCGGTCCCTGGGCCATCGCGGTCACCATCGCCACCGACGGCGGCTTCTGGCGCGAAGCCATCGGCAATGATCTTGGCTCGAAGGTCACCGGCGCAGCCGAAAGCCACGGCGGCTTCCCGGGCATGTACGCCCTGATCGCGCCCATTCTGCTGTTCCCTGCCACTCTGATCCTGCCAGCCGCCCTGTCCACGGGCTGGAGCCGCCGCGCCGAGCCTGCGATCCGCTTCCTCGTCTGCTGGCTGGTGCCCTGCTGGCTGATCTTCGAGATCGCCCCGACCAAGCTGCCGCACTACACCCTGCCCACCTTCGCCGCGCTGGCTTTGTTGATGGCTGCCGCCCTGACCCGGCCGATCGGCAAGGTCTCGCGCTGGACCGGTGCCGGTCTCGCGGTCTTCGGCGCCGTAGTGGTCAGCGGGATCACCGTCTACGGTCTGACCGCCTTCGGCACCTCGACGGCCCAGACCTGGGCGACGATCACCGTCGTCTGCGCTGTCATGGCCGCCCTGATCGGCGGCTTTCTGCTGCTCAATCGCGCGGCCGTCACCGGCGTGCTGATCGCCCTGGGCTTCGGCATCGTCGCCCACGGAGCGCTCGCGGGCACCCTCCGCCAGTTGCGTCCCCTGTCCATCGCTCCCCGGCTGGAGACCATGCTGGAGCAGAACGGTCTGTCGCCGCGTCAGGGCCTGACGCCAGGCCCCGTCGCCATCACCACCTTCCATGAGCCCAGCTTCGTCTTCGTCACCGGTCGCGACACCCAGTTGACCGACGCCGCCGGCGCCGCCCGCGCCCTGGCCGAGGGCCGCCCCGCCATCGTCGAGGCCGGCGACGACGAGGCCTTCCGTCAGGCGACGGCCCAGACCGGCGTGCCCGGCCGCGCGGTCGGCGTGGTCACCGGTCACAACTATTCCAGCGGCGACGATGTCCGCCTGACCATCTATGCGCCACCGGGCGCACCCACGGGTCAGGACCCTCCCCGGTGAGTTTCCGTCCGATACAGATCGTCGAGGTCGGCCCCCGCGACGGCCTCCAGAACGAGAAGGCCATTCTCGACCCGTCAGTCCGCGCCGACCTGGTTCTGCGCCTGGAGGCCGCCGGCGCACATCGCATCGAGGCGGTCAGCTTTGTCCATCCGAGACTGGTGCCGCAGATGGCGGGCGCGGAAGACGTCATGGCTGCCCTGTCCCCGACCCCGGGTCGCAGCCGCATCGGCCTCGTCCTCAACGGCAAGGGCTATGACCGGGCGCTCGGGACCGGCGTCGACGAGGTCAACGTCTCCCTCTCCGTCACCGACGGCTTCGGCCTGAAGAACCAGGGTCTGGCCGTCCGCGATCAGGTGGCGATGCTGTCCGACATCCTCGCCCGCCGTCACAACTCCGACGGCGCCGACACGCCCCTTCCCGCGCTCTCGGCCACCCTCAGCTGCGTCTGGGGCTGCCCCTTCGACGGCGAGGTCTCGGTCGGTCAGGTCAGCGATCTGGTCGGCGAACTGGCGGCTCTCGGCGTCGCCGAGATCGGCCTGGCCGACACCATCGGCGTCGGCGACCCGTGGAGCGTGACGAAGACGGTCGAGGCCGCCAAGGCCGTCGCGCCGGACGCCGTCCTGCGCCTGCATTTCCATGACACCCGCAATACTGGCGTCGCCAACGCCTATGCGGCGGTGCAGGCGGGCGTCGATATCCTGGACGCCTCGGTGGGCGGCATCGGCGGCTGTCCCTTCGCCCCCGGCGCCACGGGCAATGTCGCCACCGAGGACCTCGTGTACATGCTGGAGCGCGCCGGCTATTCGACCGGCTACGACCTCGACGCCCTGATCGGGACCGCCCGCTGGATCGGCGAGAAGATCGGCCGCCCTGCCCCCAGCGCCCTTAGCCGCGCAGGCGGCTGGCCTGGGCGATAGTTTCGATCGGTCTGGGCTGGCTCGGTGAAATCCATCCGGCGGGCAGAGGCTCGGCATAACCGTCCGGAATGGGAAAGCCTGACCCGGGCTGGATACGCGTGAGGGCGCCTCGGAAGCCGAGCGTATACCAGACGTCCAGCACATAGTCGTAGGCTCGATCCCGGTCCTCGGTATCCAGGCGTTCGAGTCGAGCGAGGTGCCGGAAGGCGTTCTTGCGAACATCAGCTGCCGCAATAGAGAAGTTCGAACCCGCCAGCACGTCGTCGATGAACCCGTTCACGGCCGCTGTCGGATTCAACTCGTCTTGCAGGCGGGCAGCCCCGGTGTAGCCGAGAGGCGGATAGTCATGGGCCTGGAACTTTTGTTCGGCACGCAGGGCAACCAGCCGCGAACGCGCCTCTGGCGTCAGCACGATAGTTTCGGTGCTGAGAGGCCGCGTTCCCCGATTCCACAGTCCGTAGCTGTAGACACCCGCCGCACACAGGGCGCCCAATACGGCGATCGGGAGTGTCAGGGTGAGAACTTGCACCTTGGTACATCTACAGGTTCAACAGCGCCGGGTCTCCGCCCTGGGCCGAAATGTTGTTGGAGATGGCCTTTTCCGACGCATAGCGGATCAGGCTGTTCGGCCCTCCCGCCTTGGGACCCGTGCCGGAAAGGCCCTCGCCGCCGAACGGCTGGACCCCGACCACCGCGCCGGTCACGCCCCGGTTGATGTAGACGTTGCCCGCCGGGACCAGTTCGATGACCTCTTCGGCGAAGGCCTCGATCCTTGAGTGCACGCCCAGGGTCAGACCATAGCCGCGCGCCGCCAGCCTGCCGGCGACCGACTTCAGGTCTTTCGGATCATAGCGATAGACGTGCAGGATCGGGCCGAAGACCTCCCGCTCCAGATAGTCCGGGGTCGGAATCTCGGCGATGGTCGGGGCGAACAGGTCGCCGCGCTCCGAGCCCTCGGGCATCATGGCGCGGGCCAAGATCTTCGCATCCTTGCCCAGACGCTCGACATGGGCCTCCAAGGCCTTGCGGCTCTCGGTGTCGATCACGGGGCCGATGTCCGAAGCCGGATCGGACGGATCACCGAGCACCTGGGCCGCCAGCGCGCCCTTCAGGCCTTCGATCAGGCTGTCGGCCGACTCCTTGGGCGCATAGAGCACCCGCAGTGCCGAACATCGCTGGCCGGCCGAACCGAAGGCCGACGAGATCACATCATCGATGACCTGTTCGCGCAGGGCCGTCGTGTCCACGAACATCCCGTTCAACCCGCCTGTCTCGGCGATGAACGGGATGATGGCCCCCGCCCGCGCCGCGATCGAGCGGTTGATGGCCGCGGCCGTGTCCGTGCCGCCGGTGAAGGCGACGCCGTCGATCCCAGGATGCGAAACGAGCGCCGCGCCGACCGTCTCGCCACGGCCGGGCACGAGGGCCAGCAGGTCCGGGTTAAGCCCCGCCTTGTGATAGAGCCGCACGGCCTCGGCCGCGACCAGGGGCGTCTGCTCGGCAGGCTTGGCCAGCACGGCATTGCCGGCCGCCAGCGCCGCCGCGATCTGGCCGGTGAAGATGGCCAGGGGGAAGTTCCACGGGCTGATGCAGGCGAAGACGCCGCGTCCGTGCAGGACCAGCCGGTTGGTCTCGCCCACCGGTCCGTTCAGCACCTGCGGTCCACCGAAATCCTTCTCGGCCAGCATGGCGTAGTAGCGGCAGAAGTCGGCGGCCTCGCGCACCTCGGCCACGCCGTCGTTGAGCGTCTTGCCGGCCTCGCGGCTCAGCAGCGCCACCAGCCGGTCCATGTCGGCTTCCAGCGCATCGGCCATGGCCCGCAGCACCGGCGCCCGGCGCGATCCGCCGGCGCGGTCCCAGACGATCTGGGCCCTGCCTGCCGCATCGGCCGCGTTGTCGATGTCGTCGGTCGACGCCTCCGAGACGTGTCCCAGCACCTGCGACCGGTCATAGGGGTTGGTCACGGCCTGGGCGTTCTTCCCGGCCATCAGCCTGCCGCCAATGATCGGGCCGGAGGTCAGTTTTTCCGCATCGACCTTCTGCAGGGCGGCGGCGTGACGCTCGCGATCGACCTTCTGCGAATAGTCGCGGCCGAGCGCGTTCTGGCGGTCCATGTATATGTCCTTGGGCGTGGGGATCTTGGCGTGGCGGTCAGGGTGGGCCTCGACCGAGGCGACGGGGTCGGCAGCGACAGCCGAGGCCGGCACCCGCTCGTCCAGCAGAGCGTGCACGAACGACGAGTTGGCCCCGTTCTCCAGCAGGCGACGAACCAGATAGGGCAGCAGGTCCTCGTGGCCCCCGACAGGAGCATAGGCGCGCACGGTCATCGGCCCGAAGGTCTGGGCGGCGGCGTCATAGAGGGCCTCGCCCATGCCGTGCAGGCGCTGGAACTCGATCTTGACCCCGCCCCCCCTGGCCATGTCGTGCACGGCCGCGAGCGAGTGAGCGTTGTGGGTCGCGAACTGCGAATACAGATGCGGCGCCGCGTCGATCATGGCGCGGGCGCAGACCAGATAGTTCAGGTCCGTCGCTGCCTTGGTGGTGAACACCGGATAGTCCGTTCGGCCCATGACCTGGGCCCGTTTGATCTCGGTGTCCCAGTAGGCGCCCTTGACCAGCCGCACCATCAGCCGCCGTTTCGACGTCCGCGCCAGCTCGGCGATCCGTGCGATCGCCTCCGGTCCGCGCTTTTGATAAGCCTGCACAGCTTGACCCAGCCCCGACCAGTCGCCCAGTTCCGGCTCGTTCGCCAGCCGGTCCAGCAGCTTCAGCGACAGGGCCAGCCGGTCCGCCTCTTCTGCATCCATGGTGAAGTTGATATCGGCGCGCGCCGCGATCAGGGCCAGCCGCTTGATGCGCGGGTAGAGCTCGTCCCAGACACGGCCTTCATGCGTGGCCTCATAGCGCGGCGACAAGGCCGATAGCTTGACAGAGACGCCGTGTCCGACCTCCGGCCCCTCCCCCCTGGCGGTCTTGCCCACGGCAGTGATCGCGTCGCCGTAGATCTTTTCATACCGCTCGGCGTCGGCGGCGGTGCGGGCGCCCTCGCCCAACATGTCGAAGCTGCACAGCCAGCCCTCGCGGTTCGACCGCTTCAGCGCCGCCTCGATGGTGCGCCCGACCACAAACTGCTCGCCCATGATGCGGACGGCTGCGGCCACGGCCTGACGGATGACCGGCTCGCCCAGACGCCCGGCGACGCGGGTCAGGAAGCCCGGCAGGTCGGTCTTCGCCTGTTCGTCGGCGTCCACCAGCTTGCCGGTCAGCATCAGGCCCCATGTCGAGGCATTGACGAACAGGCTGTCGGACTGGCCGAGGTGCGACGCCCAGTCGGCCGACCCGATCTTCTCGGCGATCAGCCGGTCGCGCGTGTCCTCGTCCGGCGTGCGCAGCAGGGCTTCGGCCAGGCACATCAGGGCCAGACCCTCGCGGGTGCCCAGTGAGAATTCCTGCAGAAAGCTCTCCACCACCCCCTGCTTCTTCTGGCTCTTGCGCGCCTGCTCGACCAGGCGCACGGCCTCGTCCACGGCGGCCCGGCGGGCGGCGGCGTCCAGCGGAGAGGCGGTCAGCAGCGCCCGGACAGTTGAGGGCTCGTCGGCGAACTTGCCGTGGTCCAGCGTGTCCCAGTCCTGGCTCAACGAAGGGACGGGAGAAGCGGTGAGGGGCGGCATGGCGTCAACGAGAATCCTGTCCTGTATGAACTTGCCTATATGTCGGACGCACCCGAATGTGCACCGTATGATCGAGGCCTCGGGCGACGATCCTTCGGAATTTATCTCCTATGGCCGTTGAAAATCTGGACGCCGTCGATCGCCGCATCCTGAGGGTGCTCCAGGTGGACGGGCGCGTATCCAACGCGGAACTGGCCCGGCGGTGCAATCTGTCGCCCGCCGCATGCTTCGAGCGTGTGCGTCGTCTGCGCGAGCGCCAGGTCATCACCGGCTATGCCGCATTGATCGACCCTTCCAAGGTCGGGCGCGGATTGATGATCTTCGTCGAGGTGCTGCTGGACAGGACCACCGGCGACCGATTCGAAGCCTTCGCCGACATGGTCCGCCGTCAGCCCGAGGTTCTGGAATGTCACATGGTGGCGGGCGGTTTCGACTATCTGATCAAGGCAAGGGTCAGCGACATGGACGCCTATCGCGCCTTCCTTGGCGAAGTCCTCACCCGGATGCCCGGCGTGCGTGAGACGCGAACCTATGCCGTTCTCGAAGAGGTGAAGTCGACGACCGCCCTCCCCTTGTAGGACTGTCTCGCCTTCGTCGAGATGACCCGCTAAAGCTGCCTGCTTGATAGAAGGCGGAGCCGTTCGGCCCACATGCGCATCGTTCTGGCCACCGACGCCTGGGAGCCCCAGGTCAACGGCGTCGTCCGCACCCTGACCCGCACCGTCGCGGAATGCCGTGCCATGGGTCACGAGGTGGAGGTCATCGAGCCGAGCCAGTTCCGCACCATCGCGGCGCCGACCTATCCCGAGATTCGCCTGGCCCTCGGCGCCGAGGAAGAGATCCGCGAACGCCTGCGCGCGATCGAACCCGACGCTGTGCACATCGCCACCGAGGGGCCGATCGGCATCGCCACCCGGCGCATCTGCGTCGAGTGGAAACTGCCCTTCACCACCAGCTATCATACGAAATTCCCGGAATATATTTCCGCCCGCTTCCCCGTCCCGGTGCAGGTCGGCTACGCCTATATGAAGTGGTTCCACAAGCCGTCGGGCCGGCTGATGGTCGCCACCCCGACGCTGAAGAAGGAACTCGAGGAGCACGGGTTCAAGAACATCTCGCCCTGGTCGCGGGGTGTCGACACGGACCAGTTCCGGCCGGATCTGGAGCGCATCTTCGACGACCTGGGCGGCAAGGACTGGCCGCGCCCCTTCTGGCTGAACGTCGGACGCGTCGCCGTCGAGAAGAACATCGAATCCTTCCTCGAAACCGACCTGCCTGGCACCAAGATCGTGGTCGGCGACGGCCCCGCCCGCGCCGACCTGGAGCACCGCTATCCCGAGGCGAAATTCCTTGGCGCCCGGTTTGGCGAGGAATTGGCCCGCTGTTTCCGCGACGCGGATGTCTTCGTCTTCCCCAGCTGGACCGACACCTTCGGCCTGGTGATCCTGGAGGCCATGGCCACCGGCACCCCTGTCGCGGCCTATCCGGCCCACGGCCCCATCGACCTGGTTCCCGGCTCCAACGCCGGCGCCATCGACGCGGACCTGCGCACGGCCTGCCTCGAGGCGCTGAAGTGCGACCGCGCCGCAACCCGCGCCTATGCCGAGAAGTTCAGCTGGCGCGCCTCGGCCGAGCAGTTCGTGCAGAACCTGGAGCCCTACCCGGAGCCAGAACGCGGACGCTTCTGGCGCCGCCTTCGTCGCATCGCCCGGGTCAGGCGCAGGGCGGCGGCCTGACTATTCCGGCCGCGCCATGGGTGTCAGGGCTGTGGCGATGGCGCGTTGCTGAACCAGTTCCGCCTCCGGCAGAGGCACCAGACCCCGGTCCTGCAGATAGCCGCCCCGGCCCACCGCCGCCTCGGATGTGAACTCGATCAGGAACTCCTGCAGGCCGGGCGTCACGCCGACGTGCGCCTTCTTCACATAGATGTAGAGGCTGCGCGCCAGCGGATAGGTCCCGTTGGAAATCGTCTCGGGGCTGGGAGCAATACCGTCGATGGTCTCGGCCTTCACCGTGTCCATGTTCTGCTCGAGGAAGGAGTAGCCGAAAATGCCCAGTGAGCCCGGCGTGCGGGTCAGGGTCTGCAGAATGGCGTTGTCGTTCTCGCCCGAGTCGACCCAGGCGCCGTCCTCGCGTACCGTGTGGGACAGGGCCTCGAACCGGTTCTCGTCCTGGTCCTCGACCGCGGCGACCGCCGGGATCAGCCGGGCGCCCGGGGTCATGCCCAGTTCCAGGAAGGCGTCGCGGGTGCCCGACGTGGGTGGCGGGCCATAGACTTGGATGCGCTGGTTCGGCAGCGATGGATTGACGTCCGACCAGCTCCGGGCCGGATTGGGCACAAAGGTCCCGTTCGGACCGGGCGCTTCCTTGGCCAGGCCTTCGTAGAGATCGTCCAGCGAAAAGTTGAAGCTGCCGCCGTCACGGGCCGTGGCAACGACGATGCCGTCATAGCCGATCTTCAGCTCGACGATCTCGGTGACGCCGTTCCCGGCGCATTTGTCGAACTCGGACTGTTTCATCGGCCGCGAGGCGTTGGCGATGTCGGGTGTCGAGGGTCCGAGACCCTGACAGAAGGCCTGGATGCCGCCGCCGGTGCCCAGGGCCTCGACGCGAGGCGGGGCACCTTCCGGATTGTTGCGCCCGAAATTCTCGGCGACCCGGGTCGCGAACGGGAAGACGGTCGAGGACCCGGCCGCCCATATGCCGTTGCGCTGGCCACCGCCCTCGCCGCAGGCGGCGACGGTCAGGGCTATAACGGCGGTTCCAGCGACGAAAAGCCGGCGAGGGAGGATGGACGACATCAGGCGGTCTCTCGGGCGAAGCGAAGTTGCGACGCTTAAAGCAGACGTTTGCGCATGGCCTGTGACAGCATGTCGATCAGGGTCACGGCGATGACCACGACCACGACGATGGCGGACACGTCGCGGAAGTCGAAGGCGTTCATCCTGTCGAACAGCACCTGGCCGATGCCACCCGCGCCGATCAGACCCAGAACGGTGGCCGACCGGCTGTTGGACTCGAACCGGTAGAGTGCGAACGAGGTCCACAGCGGCGCGACCTGGGGGATGACGCCCCAGACGATCTCATGGAGCTTGGTGGCGCCGGTGGCGCGCACACCTTCGACGGGCCCCTTGTCGATCGACTCCACGGCTTCCGAGAACAGCTTGGCCAGCACACCTGCCGTGTTCAGGGCGATGGCCAGAACGCCGGGCAACGGGCCGAGGCCCACTGCCACGACGAATAGCAGACCAATGACCAGATCGGGAATGGAGCGCAGCAGGTTCATCAGCCAGCGAACCGGCGTGACCACCCAGACCGGAGACACATTGCGCGCCGCCGCCAGTCCCATCGGGACGGCCGCGAACACGGCGATGAACGTCCCCCAGAGGGCGATCTGAATCGTCTCCCACATCTTCTCGACGAAGATGCGCCAGTCGGTGAAGTCGGGACGCAACAGCTCCCTGGCGAAGGTCTGGGTGCTTTCGGCGTTGCTGAACAGCTTGCCAATATTGCCCAAATCGACGTCGCCGACGCTATAGACCAGCAGCGTCAGGACGCCTCCCCAGATCAGGACGTCGAGCGCCCAGGCCCCCAGCGACTTCCGGGGCGCCTTCGGGATCGGGCCGGCGGCATGCGCGGCGTCGGTCAAGGCTGAACCTCACGCAGGACGCGCAGGCGCTGCAGCTCGGCCTCGGCGGCGGTGACGGCGGCGGTGTCGCCCTTCTCGCGCGCCTCGGTCAGCTGCTGGTCGGCGATCATCTCGCGGATCGGGTTCAGATAGTTGTCGTCCGCGGCGCGGAACTGGGAATACTCCAGCCCGGCCAGCACGCGGCGCTGACGGTCGGCCTCGACGCCTTCGCCCTGGCCGTAGGTCAGAAAGAAGCTGCGGATCTTTTCCTTGATGGCGGGATCGAGATCGCCGCGCACCAGGATGCCCGATTCCGGGATCGGCGGGGACTGCCAGATCTCGGTGATCTGGGCCGCAATGGCCGGGTTCTGGCGGTTCAGGAAGACGGTGTTGACGGTGTTCGAGGTCGCCACATCGACGACCCCCGTGGCCACAGCGAAGGCGTTGGCCTGATGGTTGGCCGAGCGCACGGTCTTGAAACACTGGGCCGGGACGATGCCGCGCGGATTGAACAGGAAGGCCATGGGGGCCAGCGTGCCCGAGGTGGACTGGGCGTCGCCTATGCCGAAGTCGAACCGCTTGCCGCAGGCCAGAACCTGATCCAGCGTGATCCCCGAGCCGGTCTTGACGACCAGGGTCGAGCGATAGCTGTCCAGCCCTTCCTTGTTGACGGTGCGGGCGATCACCTCGGCGTCGGCGCGGTCGATGGCCTCGACCGCCGGCTTGGCCGAGAACCAGGCGACCTGGGTCTGGTTGCCGCGCATGGCCTCGACCAGGACGGTGTAGTTCGAGCCGAAGAACGGCTCCACAAGCACGCCGATGGCGGTCGACATGTCCTCCAGCAGCGGCTGCCACAGCGGTCCGGCCGAGGCCTGGCCTTCCGCCGACAGGATGGAGAAGGTGATCTTGGTCGGCGCGCCGGCCTTGGTCTCGTCACCGCCGCCGCAGGCCGAGAGACCGAGCAGGGCGATCGCGACGCCGACCAGAGCGGCCCGGCGGGTGAATGAGGCGAAGATCATGCCTTGGTTTCCCAGAACGCGTCCTCGAACTCGGGACCGTAGATATCGATCAATTGCTTGGTGTCGAGGCTGGTCGACGGGCCGTCATAGACGACCTTGCCGGCCTTCAGCGCGATCACCCGGTCGCAATAGCGGATGGCGTAGTCGACCTGGTGCAGGGTGACGATCACCCCCAGGCCGTCGCGCTTGTTCAGTTCGACCAGCAACTCCATCACCTTGCGGGCGGAGACCGGGTCCAGCGAGGCGACCGGCTCGTCGGCCAGGATCCCCTTCGCGCCCTGGACCAGGGCCCGGGCGATGGCGCCGCGCTGCTGCTGGCCGCCCGACAATGTGTTGGCGCGCTGGGCGGCGTAGTCGGCGACACCCACCCGGTGCAGGGCCGCCATGGCCCGCGCCTTGTCGGCGCTGGGCCAGGCCCCCAGTAGACCCTGCCAGCCGGGAAGTCGGCCCAGCGCTCCCAGCATGACGTTGGAGAACAGACACAACCGTCCGACCAGATTGAACTGCTGGAAGATCATGCCCAGCTTCTGGCGCGCGGCGCGGACGGCGCCGGTGGTGCGGCCGTTCTTCTGGACGCAGACGCCGAAGACGTCGATCTGGCCCTTGCCGCCGTCGATCGTCTGCAGGCCGGTGATGGAACGCAACAGGGTGGACTTTCCCGATCCGGACGGACCGATCAGGGCGACCATTTCTCCAGCGGCGACGGACACGGAGACGCCGTCGAGGGCCTTCCGGGTTCCGAAGGTCTTTGACACGTCGCGGGCCATGACGAGCCCGCTCGGAGTGGGGCCGGCCACGAGGGGGCCGTTCGCGGAGCTGGCGGCGGATGAACTCATGAACTCGCTGTGGGCGGCTGACGAAACAGGCGCCGAATGACGCGAGAAAGGCGGTCCGGCAAGTCTTAATGCCACGCGGCGAGAGGCGGCGTCCAGCGTGACCGCGCGTCGCCAGGGCTCAGCCGGTCTTTGCAGCCAGTTCGACCTGTCGCACATCGGCTGGAAGAGACAGCGCCAGGCGGGATCTCTCCAGCGCCTCCCGGGACTGACGCCGCGCCGCAGTCGCCAGAGGTCCCTTGTCGCGGGCCAACTTGTGCAGCAGCTTTTGCAATCGCACAGCGACGGCGACGTCACCTGCGCCATAGCGTGCGGGCGGCCCGAACACGTTGGCGACCAGATCGTCATCGTCGATCTGCGGCACCCACAGCCGCGAATAGCGAACCGCCAGCGCCTCGCTGGGGGTCATCGCCGCCCATTCGTCCAGAGCCCGGACTGCAGCACCCATGACCTGGATGGCCGTGCCCGGATCGTTGACGCCGGGCGAGAGTGCCCTGCCGGCGATCTCGCCCAGCACGATCAGGCCGAAGCGCGGGTCCTGATCGAAAGATCTCTGGCCGCCGATGGCGAAGGCGGATCGAAAAGCGTCGCAGCCTTCTTCGTCGCACCGGTCGCGGCTGATCGCCGCCACCGGGTCGCCGCACCGGACAAAGGCGCCGGGCGCCGCCAGTATTTCGACTAGGCAGTCCTGCGCCTCGGCCACAGCCTGTAGCCGCGCCGGATCGACATTCTGTATATAGCCGGTCTCCTCGGCCAAGATGGTGAACCGGGCCTCGATATGGCCCCGCCGGCCGCCCAGGTACGGGGACTTCCTCCTCTCCCTGAGCGCCGTGCGCGCCTGTTCCTCCGCCAGATCGATCATATGTCCGACCCGGGCCAGGCTCGACAGGCGATTAATCCAGGCCAGCAGCCGATAGGCCACCAGACCGACGACCCCCAGGCTGAACATGAACACGATCGCCCGCCCCTCCTGCCCATAGTAGTCTGCATTGACCGCCGTCACCGCGATGATGGCGTACAGGAAGGCCCCGACAAAGGTCGCCAGCGCCTTCCGGACTTCTGCGTCGCTGGTCACCAGAGCCGCCACGCGCGGCGTGGCGGCCTGGGACACGGCCGTATAGGCGGTCACCATGACCCCGGCTGAGAATGTCGCGACCCCCAGCAGGCTGGACGCGAGGATGGTCAGGATCGAACTGACGGATTCGCCGCCCAGCCGTTTGGCGACCTCTTCCGGAACCCAGGGCGCGGCGAGCACGGCTAGCAACGCGGCTGCAGCGCCGGCGGCCCCGTAGAACGTCGCCAGTACCCACAATTCGCGACGAATATTCCGCCACCAGAACAACCAGCGATTCATGCGTGTAGTCCAACCCTGACCTTCGACCTTGGCCATAACGACGGTGACCGCCGGGAGTTCATGATCAGCGTCCAAAGGAAGCGATCCGGGTCCGGATCGTCGCCGTCTCCTGTCAGCCCGCGTCACGAAAAAACCGCTTTACATGACAGGTCCGTGACCCTACATGCGCTTCTTCCGGCGGACCCCGTGGTCTAACGTTGCGCTGCTAACGCCGGTCTGGGTTTAACAATTACAGGGGTTTACGTGAATTGCGCACGTATCCATTTCCCCTGGACCTGGTCCGCGAGCGGTCCCCTGAACGTCCAGTCGCACTCGTGCGGCCGCGTTCGGTTTCCGTAGCGGCGCGCTGGTTCCAGGATAATCTAAAGGCTGACGTCTTCTATGCTGTGAAGGCCAATCCTTCACGCTGGATCATAGAGGCCCTGAAGGACGCCGGTATTCGCGGCTATGATGCGGCTTCGATCGCCGAGATCGAACTCGTGCGCTCCGTCGATCCTGACGCGCGCATCGCCTTCATGCACCCGGTGAAGAGCCGGTCTGCGATCACCCGTGCCTATTTCGATCACGGTGTCCGCACGTTCTCGCTCGACTGTGAGGACGAGTTGCAGAAGATCCTCGACGCCACCGGCGGCGCGTCGGATCTGAACCTGCTCGTGCGCATGGCGGTTTCCGCCGACGGTGCAGCCTACTCCCTCTCGGGCAAGTTCGGCGTCTCCGCCGATCAGGCCCCGGCCCTGCTGCTGTCCGTTCGTCGGGCGGTCAAGGAGGGGCTGATGGGCGTCTGCTTCCACGTCGGATCGCAGTGCATGCGCCCGACCGCCTATCAGGCCGCCATGGCCCAGGTCGGTCGCGCCATCTCGCGCGCAGGTGTGATCGTTGACATCGTCGACATCGGCGGCGGCTTCCCCTCGGTCTATCCGGGCATGGTTCCGCCGGACATGAGCGAATACGCCGACGCCATCCACCGTGGCTTCAACGACATGCCCGTGTCGGAAACGACCGAGCTGTGGTGCGAGCCCGGCCGGGCCCTGGTCGCCGAATCCTCGTCGGTCCTGGCGCGCGTGGACCTGCGCAAGGGTGACGCCCTCTATCTGAACGACGGGTCCTATGGCGCGCTGTTCGACGCGACCCACTCGCGCTGGCCCTTCCCGACCAAGCTGGTCCGGGACGGCGAAAGCTCGGACGATCTCAAGCCGTTTCAGTTCTACGGACCGACCTGCGATTCGATCGACCATATGCCGGGTCCGTTCTGGCTGCCGGCCGACATCCGGGAAGGCGACTTCATCGAGATCGGCATGCTCGGCGCCTATGGCGTGGCCATGTCGACGGGCTTCAACGGCTATGGCGAGCATGAGGTGGCCGTGGTCGAGGACGCTCCCATGGCCTCGCTCTATGGCCTCGCGCCCCGCTCCATCCCCACCGTGCGCACCACGGCGGAAGAGCAGGCCCGCAAGGTCGTGCGGTTGTCACGTCCGAAAGGTAAGGCCGGGCAACGCAAGAAGAGCAGGCGCTAGCCATGAAGTTCGTCCCCGGTCTGACCACGTTTCGCGCAGATCGGGCTTGGGGCGCACTGGATGTAGGGCAGGTGGATGGCGCGACCGTCCGCCTGCACTGGACCGACCAGCCCTACAAATGGCACGTCAACGACGGACCCGAGACCTTCATCGTCCTGACCGGCGCAGTCGATATGCATTGGCGCAATGACGGTGTGGAAGCGGTCGAGCGACTGAACGCCGGGGATGCTTGCGTTGCGGAAATAGGCGATGAACACGTCGCCCATCCGGTCGGCGAGGCCCGCATTCTGGTCGTCGAGCGCGCGGGCAGCGTCTGACGGCCGCATCCTAACGGCGGCAGCGCCGTTTCAACGCCTATCTGCGTTCCGGTCGCTCCGTCCCGGCCCGCGGTACTTTCACGACGGGCGCTCAAAACCAGGGACACCCTTGCAATGAACGCACCCGTTCAAAAGAACACCAAGGCCGAGTTGCTACAGAACGTCGTCGAACACATCGACATCACGTCCTTCGACGCCCGCCCGATCGTCGACGCCATGCGCAAGATGAGCTTCTCGTCGCGCGACACCGCCCGCGCTGCCGACATCTTCTCGATGGCCATCGAGGATGCGGACTGCTCGCCGTGGCTGATCCTGGCCGGCTCGACCTCGGCCGGGGGCTGCATGCACGTGTACCGCGACATGGTGAAGTTCGGCATGATCGATGCGATCGTCGCCACCGGCGCCTCGATCGTCGACATGGATTTCTTCGAGGCCCTGGGCTTCAAACACTACCAGGCCGCCGGCGAGGTGGACGACAACGTCCTGCGCGACAACTACATCGACCGGATCTACGACACCTATATCGACGAGGAAGAGCTCCAGAACTGCGATCACACGATCCTGGAGATCTGCAACGCCCTGGAGCCGCGCGCCTATTCGAGCCGCGAGTTCATCTGGGAAATGGGCAAATGGCTGTCGGAAGGCAATGCGAAGAAGCCCGGCTCGTTGATCCAGACCGCCTATGAAGAAGGCGTGCCGATCTTCTGCCCGGCCTTCGTCGATAGCTCGGCCGGTTTTGGTCTGGTCAAGCACCAGAAGGAACAGATCGCGGCGGGCAAGCCCTATCTGATGATCGATGCGGTCGCGGACTTCCGTGAACTGACTGACATCAAGATCGCGGCGGGCGTCACCGGCCTGTTCATGGTGGGTGGCGGCGTGCCCAAGAACTTCGCCCAGGACACGGTCGTCTGCGCCGAAATCCTCGGCATCGAGGCCGAGATGCACCGCTATGCGGTCCAGATCACGGTCGCCGACGTCCGCGACGGCGCCTGCTCGTCCTCGACGCTGAAAGAAGCTGCGTCGTGGGGCAAGGTCCAGACTACGCACGAACAGATGGTCTTCGCCGAAGCCACCACCGTGGTGCCATTGATCGCTTCGGACGCCTGGCACCGCGGCGCCTGGAAGAACCGCGACAAGCGCCGCTGGGCCAAGCTGTTCGGGAAGTAGGAATCCTCCCCCATCGGGGGAGGGCGACCGCGAAGCGGTGGAGGGGGCCGGCCGCGCGCGCCCTCGTTTGCATCAAGCCCTCTCCGTCACGGCGCTAAGCAGCGCCGCGCCAACTCCCCCAGAGGGGGAGGATCTACTGCCCGCTGACTTCGCGGACCGCCCTCATCAGGCTCTCGACCACCCGAGCCGTCTCGAGGTCGGACCACTCGCCCGGCTTCATGATCACGGCCTGGCGCAGCGTGTGCAGCGCCTCCTTGACCACGTCCGGCGTCTGTTCGCCCGAGACCAGCCGCGCCGCGAGCGCCATGCGCTGCATGACGCCGTCGACGGCGGCGCGGTTCTCGTTCAGCCAGGCTTGGCCGGCCCCTGTCAGGGTGAAGATGCGCTTGCCGGCAGAGTCCTCCACCCCCGCGATCAGGCCTTCGTCGGCCAGCATCGACAGGGTCGGATAGACCACGCCCGGCGACGGCGCATAGGCCCCGCCGAACATCGCCTCGATCGCCTTGATCAGGTCGTAGCCGTGGCGCGGCTCCTTCTCGATCAGGGCCAGAGCGACGATCCTTAGGTCGCCCGGCCCGAACATGCGGCGGCCCGGGCCGCCGCGTCCGCCGAACATTCCGGGCCCGCCGGAACGACCCCGTCCATGGCCCCGGCCTTCACGCCCGCGCCCTTCGCCCTCCGGTCCGCAGCGATGCTCGCGCCAGTCGTGTTTCAGTCTGTGATGTCCAAACATGGAGTGTCCTTTCTCGCTGGGCATATCGCTAAGATATATCTTGGATTACGAAAAGCAAGTTGACGATATATCTTTTGTCTCACTCTTCGGAACTGACGGTCGCACTGCGCCTTCCTCCAATACTGAATGCAGGAGCCTTAAATGACCGACGGCAAGCCCGAGACACCCGAAGCGATCGAGGCCGAAGACATGGGCGAACGTCCTGACCTGGGCCGGACGCCGGACGCCCTCGCCGACGCCCTCGCCGACGCCCTGACCGGCAGCGGCGTGGGCTCCGATACACGCGCGGGCTCGCTGCAAGGCGGGGCGGCCACGGGCTCGGATGACGACCCCGATCAAACCGCCGTAGACCGCGTCATGGCCGATCAGGGCCGCGCGAGCGCCGACCCCCAGTCGCCTTCTGAGGTCGACCCGAACGGCATCGCAAACACCGGCGTCGGCCCCGACGAATCGGACGCCGATCCCGCCGAGGGCCGGCGCCCTGCGGATGCAGAGGCAGCGACGGGCTGAACGCCTTGCTGCCGCCCTACCGATGGGCCACGGTGCGGAAAGAACAGGTCTCAGGGACGACACAGGATGAAGCGTATTCTGGCGGTTCTCGCACTGACGTGCGCGGCTCTATTGCCCGCGGGCTGCGGCCCGAACGCCGAGACCCCTGCGGCCGCTGAAGGTCCCGCGCCGGCCGGACCGGCGGAAACAGCGCCAATGGCCGACGTCGCCGCCGTGACCGCTGAGCCCGCCGCGCCGGCCGCAGGCCCACTCGCCACCCCTGAAGCGCCCGCCTTCGCCGCTCTCTATCCCGGCGCGACGATGGACGCCCCGGCGATCACCGCGTCCGGCGCGTCGGGTCCGGGTGGCATCGCGACCTATACGACCGACGCCGATCCCGACGCCGTCATCGCCTTCCACCGCGCACGCGCTGAAGCTTCCGGCCTCTCCTCAGCCATGGCCATGAACCAGGGCGAGGCTCGCGCCTATGGGGCCGCGAGCCCGGGGACCGGAGCCAGCCTCCAGGTCGTCGCCTCCGCCACCGAAGACGGGCCAACCTCGGTGCAACTCAGCTGGAGCGCCGGCAGGTGAACCGCGCCGCCCTGATTGTCGCAGCCGCGTGTGTGCTCACCACTCCAGCCTACGCTTCAGCGCCCGCGCAGCAGGCCGCGACGGCCGCAGCGCCTGCCAGCTACCTGGATCACGCGAATATCCGGGCGCTGGCAGACACTGTGCCGCCCGCGCCCGTCGAGGGTTCCGCCTCCGCGTTGGCCGACATCGCCGCATCCGACCGTTTGCGAGCGCTGGAAGACACCGACCGCTGGATGCTGGCAACCCGCCACGCCGAGGTCCGGCCCGCTCTGGCCCTGGCCCATTTCGACTGCGCCCTCGGTTTCCGCGTCACAGCCGAGGACTCGCCCCGGCTGGTGTCGATCCTCGAGCGCGTTCTGCACGATACCAACGAGGCCGCCGAACTGGCCAAGGCCCGCGCCTTCCGTCCCCGCCCTGTCGCCGCCGACCGGGAGCGTCCGGCCTGTCAGGTCGTCTCCGCCGCCGGACGCGCCAGCCCCTCCTACCCCTCGGGCAGCGCCTCAGTCGGCACCGCCTATGGCGAGGTCTTCGCCGCCGTCGCCCCCGACCATGCCGCCGAGGCCGGGCGCATCGGGCATGAGATCGCGGTCAGCCGCATGGTCTGCGGCATGCACTATCCGTCCGACGTCGCCGAGGGCGAGACGCTGGGCAGGGCCGCGTTCCGGCAGATCGCCGCCACGCCCGCCTTCGAAGCCGACGCTATCGTCGCCCGCCAGGAGATCGCCCGCGCCCGCGTCGCCGGTCTGACCAGCCCCGCCTGCGCCGCCGAGCGCGCCGCCCTAGCCACGCCCCTGCACTAGGGCGACCGATGGCAGCCCTGGTCCTGCTCGCCCTTCTGGTGCCTGAACCGGTCATCGCCCGTTCCTGCTCGCCGTCTGAAGTCGCGGCCCTCACCGCCTTGCCGGCAGAAGACGCGCCCGCCGTCCGCCTGACCTGTTTTGCCAGCCTGCCGCCGGGTGCCTCGATCCGCCGCCACATCGTGTTCGAGGGCGCAGAGACCTCGGGCGCGGGGCTCGACTGCAATGGCGGCTCCGTCGGCACGGCAGGCCAGGCCAGCACGACCCGCGATCCCACTGTCGCCGTCTGGTCCCGGCGTGACGGCGCTGGCTGGAGCGTCCCGCGCGACGTCCGTATCACCCGCTGCACAATCCACGGCAACCTGCGCATCTGGGGTCTCGGCCGCGACGACATCGCGTCCTTGCGTGCCTCATCACGTACGCCCGGTCACACGACGGCGGCCCAGACTGCGGCCCCGACGGGCCTGACACTCGAGAACATCACCTTCGCCGCCACCGGCTCGATTCCCCTCTACATCGGCCCGGGAGTGACGAACGTCCAAATGACTGGCGGGAGCTTCCGCGGCCAGTCCGTCTCCACGGCCATCTATCTGGATGCGGAGAGCGCCGGCGCAGTGATCCGCGATGTGGTTTTCGACATTCGCACCGGCCGCGAACAGATCGCCGTCGACGGCTCGGCCCGTAATCGCATCGAGGAAAACCGCTTCCAGCTCAACGGGCGCGCAGGCGTCTTGCTTTACCGGAACTGCGGCGAGGACGGCGTGATCCGTCACCAGACCCCGTCGGAGAACGTTATCACCGGCAATCGCTTCGAAGGCGTCGCCTGGCTAATGCCTCGCCCGATTGTGGTCGGCTCACGCGAGGGTCGCCGAAGATACTGCGCTGACGACGCAGGCTATCCGTTCGGCTCCAGCGTCGACGATCGCGACCATGCGACCGGCAATGTCGTCAACCGCAACACCTTGGGATTCCGCTGGCTGCCGTGATCGGTTCAGGCCGGGCGCGGCGCCGTCAGGGCGCCGTAGAGGTCGGTCCGCCGGTCGCGGAAGAAGCCCCATGCCGCCCGGTGCCGATCGAGGAAGTCCAGGTCGAAGGTATGGACCAGCGCGCCTTCGTCGTCCGCGTCGAAGCTCTCGACCAGGTCGCCCCGGTGATCCGAGATGAAGGAGTGGCCGTAGAAGCTCTGGCCCGCCTGGGTCACCGTTTCATGGCCGATCCGGTTCGCGCCCACGACCGGCACGACGTTCGACACCGCATGGCCCTGCATGGCCCGGCGCCAAGGCTCGGCCGTATGCAGTTCGGCGTCATGCGGCTCCGACCCGATCGCGGTCGGATACATCAGCACCTCGGCGCCCATCAGCATCATCGCCCGCGCCGTCTCGGGGTACCACTGGTCCCAGCAGATACCGACGCCGACCCGGCCAAACCGCGTGTCCCAGACCTTGAAGCCCGTATCCCCCGGGCGGAAATAGTATTTCTCCTGATAGCCTGGGCCGTCGGGAATGTGGCTCTTGCGATAGACGCCCAGCGGCGAGCCGTCGGCGTCCAGCATGACCATCGAGTTGAAATAATGCGGCCCCTCGCGCTCGAAGATCGAGACGGGGATGGCGACGCCGAACTGCTTCGCCACGTCGGCCATCGCGATCACCGCCGGATGCTCGCGCCACGGCCAGGCCGTGCCGAACCACTTCTCCTCCTGCGCGACGCAGAAATACGGGCCCTGGAACAGCTCGGACGGCAGGATCACCTGCGCGCCCTTCGACGCCGCCTCGCGCACGAGATCGGCGGTCTTGTTGATGTTCGCCTCCATGTCCTCGCCATAGGAGGTCTGGAGAGCGGCGACCGAGATCACTCTGGATTCTGGAACGGCCATCAGGCGGGCTCCTGCTGGGAGATGCAGTGGAAGGATCCGCCGCCCGTCAGGACGTTGATCGACGGCGACAGGATGATCTCACGGTCCGGGAAGACGGAGGCCAGAGCCTCGCCCGCCATCCGGCCGGCCGCCTCATTCCCATAGGTCGGCACAACGACCGCGCCATTGGCGATGAGGAAATTCATGTGGCTGGCCGGGATCGGCTCTCCGTTCTCGTTCTCCAGCCGCCCCGGCGACGGGATACGCAAGACCCTGAACCCGGCTTCGGACAGATCGCGGGCGCAGGCGTCGTAAACCTCCGCGTTTGGATCATCGGTCCCGAAAGCGATCGGACAGGCCACGATGCCCGGCGCGACGAAGCGGGCCAGGTTGTCGACATGGCCGTCGGTGTGGTCGTTCATCAGACCGTCGCCCAGCCAGATGACACGGGTGGCGCCCAGCGCCTCGCCCAGCAAGGCCTCGGCCTTCGCCTCGGTCCAGCCGATGTTGCGGTTCGGGTTCAACAGGCACTGGCGCGTGGTCAGGATCGTCCCTGCCCCGTCGTGGTCCAGGGCTCCGCCCTCCATGATCGCGTCAATGCGCGTCAACGGCGTGCCCGAGGCCGCGCCGATCTGGTCCGGGACCGTGTCGTCGAACTCCATCTCGTACTTTCCGCCCCAGCCGTTGAAGCGAAAGGCGGCCGCCGTCTTCGAGCTTTCAGCGAAGATCGGGCCCGTGTCTCTCAGCCAGATATCACCGAACCGGCCGGGCACGACCTTGACGCCCGCAACGGCGTTGAACCGCGCTCGGGCGCCGGCCAGGGCCTCGTCACTGCCGATCATCAGCCTGACCTGCTCGCGGCCCGGTCCCGCAAGGGCCAGGACCAGGGCCTCGACCTCAGCCTGAGCCTGGTCGAGATTGTCGACCCATAATTCTTCATGGCTGGGCCAGCCGACCCACATTGCCCGGTGAGGCGACCATTCGGCGGGGATCGGCGAGACGGCCATGGGCGGAGGACTTCTTTCGAAAAGCGACGGGGGACCGCGCCAGATAGCGACCCCCTCCCCCCACTTCAATGCCGGGGGCAGCCGGCGGGTTCAGGACAAAGAAAAAGGGCGGCCCCGCGAAGGGCCGCCCTGATCCATTTCAGTCCGGGGTTAGAGCCTAGAAGCTCGTGCCCAGGGTCAGCATCATTGTGCGCGGCGCACCGAGCGAGAAGGTGCGAACCGTGCCGGCGCGGTTAATTACACCCGCGCCCGGATCGATGTCGACGGCCAGGGCGTTGTTGCCCGAGGAGATCGACGCCGGATACTCTTCGTCGAACAGGTTCGTGACGTTGAACTGTACGAAGGCGTTACGGATGCCGAATGTGTCGGTCAGGTCGTAGCGGCTGTCGAAGTCGACGGTGACGTAGGAAGGCGTCTTTTCATCGTTGACGTCGGTGGTGAAGCGTTCACCGACATACTTGCCTTGCAGGCCCAGCGACCAGGCCTCGGTCACGTCCCAGTTGGCGCGCAGGCTGTAGGTCCACTCCGGCGTTTCAACCAGCGACTTGCCGGTGGTCGGCAGGAAGGTGCCCGCGCCCAGGGGCACGTCGTCCTGGATCTCCGAGGTGTTGTACGAGGCCGAACCGCCGACCGAGAAGGTGTCGGTCAGGGCGTACTCGAACTGGGCGTCGACGCCCGACTGTTCCACCGAACCCAGGTTCCGGTCGATCGACAGGTTGAAGGTCGGCGAGGCCGGATCGTTGTCGAACGACGTCACGATGCGGTTCTCGAACGACACGTACCAGGCTGCGATCGAGGCGATCAGGGTCGAGGAGGTGTAGCGGTAGCCCAGGTCGTAGGACTTGGAGGTTTCTGGCTGAACGGACGAGAAATCGAGCGCGCCCGAGGCGTTGCGAACCGGCTGGTACAGGTTGTCGGTACGCGGCAGCGAGATGCCTTCGGCATAGCTGGCGTAGACCGAGTTGTTGTCCAGGAAACGATAGCTCGCGCCCAGGCTCGGCAGGATGGCGTCATACTTCAGGGTCTGGGCGTAGGGACGGATATACTGGCCCGTGCCGGTCGAGGCGAAGTTCACGTTACCGTTGGCAAGGGTCGCCGAAGGCGTTTCGGTCGTGCAGCGCACGGTCGAGGTGCCGCTCAGCGAGAAGCAGAACTGGTTCAGGTCGCGGGTGAAGAAGGGTGCGCGAACGCCCAGGGTGACCGACAGGGCGTCGTCGAAGAACTGGCCCCGGTATTCGGCCGAGATCTGGTTCAGCAGGGCGATCGAGAAGCGATCGCGACCGCGCAGATAGGAGCCATCGCGGCCGTTGATGCGCAGGCTTTCGTTGCCCCAGGTGTTTTCACCGCCGAACACTTCAGGCACCGAACCATCGGCATTGTAGCGGATGGCTTCGTTGGTCTGACGGTGACGACCGTAGTCGTTGGTGTACGAGATACGGACGCGGTGATCGTCGTTGATGTCCCAGAGCAGTGAGGACAGAACGCCGTAGCGGCGCGTGTTGGTGTTGTTCGGGGTATAGAGGCCGACGTTGTCACAGCTGTCGCCGTCGCCGTTCAGGTCTACGCCGGTGTTCAGGATCGCAGCGGCGGCGCACTGGGCGGCCGTGGTGAGCGCCGCGTTGTTGGTCGTGTTCTGGTCCAGACGATCGTCGCGCTCGCTGGTCAGGGTGTAACCGCCGCCGTTGGCGATGACGTACTGGAACGAGGGGTCGATTGTCAGGCGAATGCTGTCAGTCAGGCCGTAGCTGAACTGGCCGCGGATGTTGCCCGTGTTCGAGGGGTTGATCCGGGTGCGGTGGTCGTTGGTGCAGCTGGTGTTGTTCAGCGTACCGCCGAAATAGGTGATCGCAGTCGACTGGTTCGACTCGTTCTGCACCGTGCCGGCGCCGGGCGTCGGGCGGAAGCAGGCGATGTCATTCTCAGGCTTCAGGCCGAGGTTGAACTGCGAGAGGTTGATGAATGTGTTGTAGGAGTTGTTGCGGTTCTCGTTCCAGTGGAAGGCCAGGCTGGCGAAGTCGCCGTCACCCAGGTCCTGGAAGACGCGGCCATTGTACTGCTTCTTCTCCAGGTCGCCGGGCCCCTTCCACTTGTCGTAGTTGGTGTACGAACCGGTGATGAAGGCGGTCGTGCCCCAGGGACCGAAAGCGCCCGTATCAAAACGGCCGAAGACACGGCCGTAGTTGAAGGAACCGATCGAGGTGCGGATCTGCGCGCCCATTTCTTCCAGCGGACGCGCGGTCGTGTAGGAGATGGTGCCGCCGCTGGCCGAGGCGGTCGGGCTGTCGACGTCGGCCGAACCCTGGTTGACCGAGGCGCGATCGATGATTTCCGAATCGACCTGCTGGTTGGAGAACACCGCGTAGTTGCCGGTGTCGTTCAGGGGGATACCGTCGAATGTCAGCGAGACGCGGTTGCCGTCGAAGCCGCGCAGACGGATGTTGCCGCCCGAGTTGCCATAGGGGTCGTTGTTGGTGAAGTTCAAACCGGGGACGTTGTTCAGCAGAGCGATGACCGACTGACCGGACTGCTGGCGGCTGATGTACTCTTGCGTGATGGTCGAGCGGGTCTTGTCGACCGTCTGGGCGACGACGGCGCCCGAGATGGTGCGTGGGCCGCGGGCGCCGGTGACGACGACGGTGTCGACTACGGTGCCTTCGGCGGCGTCCGTGCCCGACGACTGGGCCGAGGCGGCGCCGGCGAGCAGCATACCGCTGACCAGGGCGGTGGTCGCCCAGAGCGCACGAGTGCGAGAGTTCATTTTGTATCCCCAGATGGTGCGGGTCAGCGCCCGGCGCGCGTCAAAATGCGGCCAGAGAGAGCCGCGAACGTCTAAATCTCGCCCCCTCTACGATCGGTCTCGGAACCATCGACGACAGTCGTGTGACACTGGCGTGACAGTGCCCGTGGGTGACCGCGGCGCCACACCCCCGAATCCTGGAAGACTCAGCCGCCCCAGACTGCCCGCAGCCGCGCCTCACGGCCGCAGAAGCGACTGTATCCTCCATACCTCACGGGATTCAGGCGCGCGAAATCCTGGTGATAACTCTCCGCCGGCCAGAAACGGGCTGAGTTTCGGACCGGCGTCACGAAGCGTCGTTCTCCGATGACCGCCGCGGCCGCCGCCCGCGAGGCGTCGGCCATGGGCCGCTGGGCCGCTGTCGCGAACACGGCTGTGACATAGGACGGCCCTTGATCGCAGAACTGGCCGTCAGGGTCCGTAGGGTCGATGGTGCGCCAGAATCGATCGACCAGCTGGCGATAGGTGATACGGGCAGGGTCATAGGTGACCTGCACCGCCTCAACGTGGCCGGTGCCGCCCCGAACGACCGCATCATAGCTCGGGTTGGCGATCGTGCCGCCTGCGAACCCCGACACCGCCGAGACGACGCCCGGCATATGCTCGAAATTGGTCTCCGTCGACCAGAAGCAGCCGCCGGCGAACAGGGCTGTCTCGCGCCGCCCGCTATCCGGAGCGCCCTGGGCCGCCGGGGCGCTGGCGGCGGGCTCGCCCTGGGAACAGGCGGTGATGCCTATCACGACGACCACGGCAAATCGGGACAAGAGCGACGACATGCGGAAACCTCCGGCGCCGCCCCTGGATCGCGGCGGCCAACACCCCAGCTACGTCGGGACGCGCCATCCGGATACAAGTCTCACAGCGAAATCACCTCGCGGCCTCCGACGCGGCCTTCCCTTCACCCTTAGCGGGCCAGGAGGCTCCATGCGCGGTAGTTGCGGTTCGGTACTGCTGGAAGAGTGCGGTTTGCGGTTCGGCATTCGGGCGACGACACGGACCGCAATTTCGTTCTAGCGGGCGGCTGCGAACCGTCTTGCGAGGGCCCGGGCGGTGGGTTTGAGGGCCTTGGGTTCGTGGTAGTTGCCGTTGACCTGGGTGCGGTTGATGACGTGGGCCTTGAACCGTTTGTAGAGGTCGTCCTCGGGCGGCGCGGGATGGGTCCAGAA
>NZ_JAFCVJ010000003.1:0-207271 GCF_049896985.1 Brevundimonas sp. SL161
TCGAAGAACGCCCACTCCGCATCCGACATCAAACCACGAACCATGGCTGCTCTCCGCAAAGAACAGCCTTGAATCAGCGATCAGCTGATTTGGGAATCCACTTTGTCCACATCACCTAGTCCAAGTCGAACACCCGTCACAGCTTGCAGAGGTTGGCCGAGGGAGCAAGCATGCACGTCCGGTTCCCACCCGTAGCGGACATCGGCCATGCCCGCTTGCGGCCTCCAAAAGTCAGCAGTTGACGACTTACTCCACCCTTACGCCTTGAGCCGCGACCGAACGTCGCCATATTGCGGCCACGGCGCTTCGGCCGCTGGGGAGACGCGCCGAATGCCGCCGGTCATCGACATCAAGGGCCTGAGCAAGACCTACGCCTCCGGGCTGCAGGCGCTGAAGCCCACGGACCTCCAGATCGGCAAGGGCGAGATCTTCGCCCTGCTCGGCCCGAACGGGGCCGGCAAGACGACGATGATCTCGATCATCTGCGGCATCGTCACCCCCTCGACCGGCACGGTCACGGCCGACGGTCACGACATCAGGAAGGACTACCGCCAGGCGCGGATGAAGATCGGCCTGGTGCCCCAGGAGCTGACCACCGACGCCTTCGAGACTGTGCTGGCCACGGTGACCCTGAGCCGGGGTCTGTTCGGCAGGGCGCCGAACCCGGCCCATATCGAACAGGTCCTCAAGGACCTTAGCCTGTGGGACAAGAAGGACTCCAAGATCATGACCCTGTCCGGCGGCATGAAGCGCCGCGTCATGATCGCCAAGGCCCTGAGCCACGAGCCCGACATCCTGTTCCTGGACGAACCGACCGCCGGCGTCGACGTCGAGCTGCGCCGCGACATGTGGAACCTGGTGCGTCGCCTGCGCGAGAGCGGCGTCACCATCATCCTGACCACCCACTATATCGAGGAGGCCGAGGAGATGGCCGACCGTGTGGGGGTCATCCTGAAGGGCGAACTGATCCTGGTGCAGGACAAGACCGAGCTGATGAAGAAGCTGGGCAGGAAGACCCTGACGCTGAACCTGCAGGACCCGCTGGAGGTCCTGCCGCCCGAACTGGCGGAGTGGGACCTGACCCTGCGCGACGAGGGCAATGAGCTGGAGTTTGTCTTCGATTCCAACGCTGAGCAGACCGGCGTGCCGTCCCTGCTGCGCAAACTCTCGGACCTCGGCATCGCCTTCAAGGACCTGAACACCCGCCAGAGCTCGCTGGAGGACATCTTCGTCAGCCTGGTCCACCGCGACCCGGCCGCCGCCAGCACCGGAGCCGCCGCATGACCTTCAACGGATACGGCGTCTGGGCCATCTACAGATTCGAGATGGCGCGGGCGCTCCGCACCCTGTGGCAGTCGATCGTCACCCCGGTGATCACGACCGCCCTGTATTTCGTCGTCTTCGGCTCGGCCATCGGCAGCCGGATGACCGAGATCGACGGTGTCCCCTACGGCGCCTTCATCGTGCCCGGCCTGATTATGCTGAGCCTGTTCACCCAGTCGATCTTCAACGCCTCGTTCGGCATCTACTTCCCCAAGTTCACCGGCACGATCTACGAGCTGCTGAGCGCGCCCGTGTCGCCGTTCGAGATCGTCCTGGCCTATGTCGGGGCGGCGGCGACCAAGTCGGCGGTGCTGGGCCTTATCATCCTGGCCACGGCGTCGCTCTTCGTGCCGCTGCAGATCCTGCATCCGGTCTGGATGCTGGCCATCCTGATCCTGATCTCGACGACCTTCAGCCTGTTCGGCTTCATCATCGGCATCTGGGCCCAGAGCTTCGAGCAGCTCAACTTTATCCCGATGCTGGTGGTGACGCCCCTGACCTTCCTGGGCGGGTCCTTCTATTCGATCCACATGCTGCCGGAGCCGTGGCGGACGATCACCCACTTCAATCCGGTGGTCTATCTGATCTCCGGATTCCGCTGGAGCTTCTACGGGACCGGCGACGTGCCCATCGTCTGGAGCCTCGTGGCGACATGCGGATTCCTCGTCGCCTGCCTCGCGGTCGTTGGATGGATCTTCAAGACCGGCTATCGGCTCAAAACCTGATGGAGATGACAAATGACGACTGCGACCTGGAACGGGGTGGTGATCGCCCGCTCGGACGATACCGTGGTGGTCGAGGGCAACCACTATTTTCCGCGTGACGCCGTGGATCCGGCCATGTTGAAGGCCTCGACGACCACATCGATCTGCCCGTGGAAGGGGACGGCCTCCTATTCCTCGCTGGTCGTGGACGGGAAGGAGAACAAGGACGCCGTCTGGTACTATCCCGAGCCAAAGTCCGCCGCCGTCGAGATCGCCGGTCGAATGGCTTTCTGGAAGGGCGTCGAGGTTCGCTGACGGTAAGGTCTGTTAAAGTCCTGACATTGGACGCCCCCGTCGTTCGCCGCTAAGACGCCTCCCATGTCGTCCGAGACCCCTCCAGGCCCTGCCGAAAACCGTCCGCCCGAGCCGTTCGTGCGCGGCCGTATCGTGTGGTCGCGCCCGCCCCGGCCCGTGTTCCGCGTCGGTCCCCTGCCGCGGGTGGACCCGGCCCCGGCGGCTCGTCCCGTCCGACGGTCGAGCGCAGGCATACTGACCGGCTCGATGATCCCCCCGGCCCGGGCAGCGTCCCTCGCCGCCGAGATCGTGCCAGAAGTTCCGGTCGAGCCTGTCGTCGAGGCCGTCGCTCCGCAGCCAGAGCCGGTCGCGCCTGAGCCTGTCGTCGAAGCCGTCGCTCCCGAACCCGAGCCGGTCGAGGCCGCGCCCGAGCCGAGGCCCGCGCCGCAGGAGATCGTCATCGAGCCGGAGGCGCCGGAGCCCGCCGTCACCGTGCCGCCGCCGCTCTCGACCGAGGCGAAGCCGGCCGCCAAACCGCGCGAACTGCCTTCAGTGGTCGTGACCCCGGCGATCTACGCCACCATGGGCGCGGCCATGCACAAGGTGGCCAAGGGCGACCGCTGGCCGATCGCCGCGGGTGTCGCGGCCCTCGTGGTCATCGGCGGCTTCATCTGGCTGGCCACCCTGCCTGCCCCGCAGCCCGTCGCTCCGGGCCCGACGCCTCTGGTCGCCGACGCCGCGCCTCCCGCAGGGACGACGGTGGTCGAGGAGCCTGCGCCCCCGATCGAGTCGCCGGCGCCGGTCCGCGCCACGTCCGCCCCTGCTCCGGCTGCTGCCACGCCCGTGACGGCCCCGCCGCGCCTCCCGATCCAGGCCGCGCCCGTCGTGGTGGCGCCGCCCGTGCCGGTCGAGACCGCGCCCCGGCCCTATATCCAGACCGCGCCCCTGGTCGTGGAGCCGCCGACCCCGGCCGCGCCCGCGCCGGCGGATCCGGATGCACCCGTCTCGACCGCGCCCCAGCCCTTGACTCAGGGCCGCTGAACCAAGGCCTCAGCGCTCCGCCGCGCGGTAGGGCAGGTAGCCCCGTTCGACCATGCGGCGCAGGCCTTCATAGGCCTCCGACAGCTCTTCATAGGCGGCGCGCATGCCCGACAGCTTCGCCGCCTCGGCCGGGCCGATGGCCTGGCCCGCCTCCGACAGCCTCAGCGCCTCGGCGATCCAGCGCGCCCGCGCCGTCGCGGCGGCCACTGCCAGGCGCTGGAAGGCGGCCGGCTCGGTATGGTTGGCGCCCAGCCCCAGGACCTGCGGGATCACCTCCCGGTTGGAGACGAAGGCGGCGTAGTCGATCTGTTCCAGATGCCCGCGCAGCCTGCGCTGCTCCTGCGGGTCGCTGTCGCTGGGCTCGAAATGATCACGGCGGATGCGGCTGCTGGACGTCATCATACTGGACACTCTGGTCCTCCTCGGGCGGTATCCCTGGGGCCAGCCTGCGCCAGACCGGTTAACGCCGCGTCAGCAAGCGTGGCCGGTCCGGCGCGGCCCAGCCGGGAGGCAGGGGCTCGGCCCATCCCTCGGGTGCGTCGTCCGGGGCCGGGAAATAGCCCGTCGCCGAGCGGTAGCCGAGGATGTACCAGATCTCGATCAGATAGCCGTGCAGCCGGGTCTGGTCCGCCGCCGGCCGTTTTGACGCCGCCCCGATGGCGATCCCCAGCCGCCCGGCCACGTCCGAGGCTTCCAGCGGCCCGTTGTCCTCGGCCAGGATGTCGTCGATGACCCCGTCGACCCACCCCGACAGGGTGGCCCGGTTCTTCGGCCCCTTCGGCCCGGTATAGGTCCCGTCGGCGTGGAACTTGTCCTCGTCGCGCAGGGCCTGCAGCCGGGCCCGGATCTCGTCCCCCAGCATCGCCCGCTCCTCATAGAGGGGCTCCGGCTTCGGCTTCCACAACCGCCACACCACCCCGCCGGCGGCGGCGGCCAGCAGTACGAGGGTCGCCAGGATACGCGCATAGTGGGCCATGACCCCGTCTTACGCCCGCCGATCCGGGGCGCCCAGACGGTCCCTGATCGAGCCTGAAAGACTGGCGCTCCCTCGCGGCGCCCCCATATGCAACATGAACCGTTGCGGAGTCCGTCATGACCAAGCCCCTTCACATCGACTTCGTCTCCGACGTCGTCTGCCCCTGGTGCGTCGTCGGCCTCGGCGGGCTCGAGACCGCCCTCGACACCCTCAAGGCCGAGGGCATCACCGGCGAGATCGCCTTCCAGCCGTTCGAGCTGAACCCCGGCATGGCGGCTGAGGGCGAGAACATCACCGAACATATCGCCGCCAAATACGGCTCCACCCCCGAACAGTCGGCCGCCAACCGCGCCATGATCACCGCCCGCACGGCGGAGGCCTGGCCCGGATTCGAGATGAAGATGGGCGCCGACAGCCGTATCTGGAACACCTTCGACGCCCACCGCCTGCTGGCCTGGGCCGGCGAACAGGGGCCGGAGCCGCAGAAGGCGCTCAAGGCGGCCCTGTTCCGCACCCATTTCACCGACGGCAATAACCTGACCGACGCCGGCGTCCTGACCCGGGCCGCCGAGGCCGCCGGTCTCGACCGCGCCGGGGCGGCCGAGGTGCTCGCCTCCGGCCGCTACGCCGCCGAGGTCCGCGCCGAACAGGCCCTGTGGCGAAGCCGCGGCATCAACTCCGTCCCCGCCGTGGTGGTCGAGGGCAAATACCTGATCTCCGGCGGCCAGCCCGCCGCCGTGTTCGAGGACGCCCTGCGCAAGATCGCGGCGGAGCAGGCGGCGGGCTGATATTCTCCTCCCTGCGCCGAAGGCGTGGGGAGGTGGCAGCGAGCCTCTTCGCGAGCTGACGGAGGGGGTCTTGCCGCACGAAGAGCCCCTCCGTCTCCTCCGCTGCGCTACGGATCCACCTCCCCATCGCTGCGCTACAGGGAGGAGATGTGCGGTCCGCACGCCAAAACACCGTCCGAAGCGTTCGGAGCGTCCGAAGCGTCCGGGTCCGGCGCATCCTGCGCCTGCTGATCCTCCAGCCGCCAGCGGATCGCCTCGAAGCGTTCGTCCTCGCGTTCCAGCTCGGCCTCGACCTCGGCCATGGTCAGTTGCACGCGGCGCCAGCGCAGGGCCTCGACCGCGTCGCCGCGCATCACCGCCCGCATCATCCGCCGGTGGGCGATATAGCCCAGCTCCTCGAGCTCGACCCTGTCGAGGTCGCCATTGACCCTCAGATCCAGCTCGACGCCCTCGTCCCACGGATCCAGCCGGTTGGGCGGCGCGCGAGGGCTGATCTGCGCGCCGCCAGCCCTCGCGCGCCGCCCGCTCGCGCAGCGAGGTCAGCCCGACCCCGTGCCGGCGACAGCACTCGGGCGCCGACCACCCGGCCAGATACTCCTCCCGCACCCGCGCCCAGACCTCGTCCGGCGGCGATTTCCGACCCTGCGGTTCTTCGGTCATGTCCGTCTCCCGATGAAAGGGAACAGTGTGAGGCCGTTTCAGGGGGTGATGGGTATAAGGGCTCTAAATAGAGCCGGGTGTTGTTTCGATTGGGGAATTCGGACGATCCGTTGATCGGTATGGGCCCTTTCGTCCGCCGCTACGATCGCCCTCCGACCTTCTTCTCTTTCGTCATCCTCCGGCGAGCGCAGCGAGACCGGGGGACCCAGCGGCGCCGAAGGCGATCTGTACAGCCACGATGTCGACCGCCCGCAGCCGCGACAGGTTCGCGCTTTCGCGCGCCGCTGTGTCCCCCGGTCTGCGCCGCGAAGGCGCGGCTTGCCGGAGGATGACGAAAGATCAGGTAGTCCGCCGGTACGTGCCCCGCCCGCCGAACTCCAGCCACCCCCTGTCCCGCAGCACCTGAAGTTGCTGCCTGATCTTCGGCCGGACATTGTGGTTGCCCGGATAGCTCGCCGCCAGCCGCGCCTCGAACCCATAGACCTCGGCCAGGGTGAACTCCGGCTGTCCGATGTCCTCGACGCACTTCATCACGTCGAGCAGCCAGCCGCGCGCGGTCGGGGCGGCATCCCGCAGGAACAGCGTCGCCCGCCACTGGTCCAGAACGGCCTGTTTCGCCACGTGCTCCCCGGCCCGGATCAACGGAATGCGCCCGGCCAGCGGCACCTGACCGATCAGGATGTTGCACCCCTGCCAGCCCGCGCGACGCGCCGTCATCGACAACGGCTTGCGCGGCTCGATGATCGCTTCGGTGAAGAAGTGGCTGGGCACGACGATCAGGTCGGTGACGCGGGTGCGGGCCTTGTCATAGCCCATGACCATCAAACTGGGATTGTTCGCCGCCGCCAGCCGCGCCTTCATCGCGCCCTAGGCCCCGTTGACCAGTCTGGTGTCAGTGCGGCCCTTGGTGGCCTTGAGTTCGTATTCCTCGGCGCAGACTCCGCAAGGGAAGTCGGCCACCGGCGAGTTCGCCGCAAAGGCGGTCAGGGGCGTCGCGCCGCAGCTCGGGCAGAAGGCGTTGGCGGCGACCCAGCCCTCGCTCAGGACGCGGGCGTTCTGGGTCGGCCCCTTGAAGACCGCCGCCTCTTCGGCGAAGCCGAGAGTACGCCAGGGGGCGTCGTCTTCGGCCATGCGCCAGCATGGGCGTACGTTGGTTAGTCAGCCCTTACCGCGCGTGTAGCCGTCGATATCTTCGCCGTCCTCATTGACGGCCGACATACGCACGGCGTCGAACTCGACGACGCCCTGACTGGACCATTCCACCGGGACATGGCCTTCATAGACGAGATCGACGGCCTCTTCTGCCGAGCCGGCCTCGACCTCGGTCGTGTAGTCGACGTAGGCGTCGACGCGGCTGAGAATCTTGAAAATGGGCATGTGTGGACCTCTCCGTGAATACGGATAGGGATCCATAGCTCTCACAGTAATACAAGCAAAAGTAGTCTTTGTCTCACCCCAGCCGACGCGGCAGGTCCATGCTTTCGTGCAGGAGGTGGACGATCTCGACCCTGGCATCGTCGAAGCGGAAGGCCACGACGTGGCGGGGTTGGCCGACCCGGTCGGCGGCGGCGATGCGCTGGCGGCTGTGGCGAACGGGGTAAAGGCGGAGATCGGCGGGGATGCCGCGAAGCGTGCTGACGCCGGGGCGGGTCGGATTCTCGGCGATGTCGCGATATGCGCTCTGGATCAGGAGGCGGTAGCGATCCGCAGCGGCGGGTCCGAACTGGGCTTCGCTGTGGCGGAGAATTTCTTCGGCTTCCAGATCGGCCTCACGCGAGACGTCGAGCCGTCTCACCCCGCGCGAACGCGCTTCATGACGCCGTCAAAATAGGCATCCAGATCGGTGATCTCGATACCCTCGCCACGATCGAGGCCGTCGATGGCCTTTTTGAGTTTGGCGTTCAGGCGAGCGAGCCTGGTCTCATCGTCCATGTCGTCGGCCGCGCGTTCGCGCAGCAGGTCGACGGCGTCCGCAATCACCGCGTCCCGGTCGCGGTAGGCGCCGGAGGCGACCTGTTCCTCGACGAAGGCGTCGAGGACGGGTGGAAGGGTGAGGGCTGCGTTCGCCATGGGAGGAGGATAGCACGGTGGAGGGCGGGGCGGAATGTGGCCCCCTCTCCCGGCGGGAGAGGGCTTGAGCGCCCGGGAGCCAAAGGCGAACGGACTTGCGCGAAAGGGTGAGGGGCGGATGCCCACCGGTGAGGGCGAACCCCTCACCCTTTCGGCTGGCGCATCGCTACGCTCTGCGAGCCTCAAGCCCTCTCCCGCCGGGAGAGGGGGCCTACAACCTTCCCTTCCTGAACCGCTCCTGCGCCTCCGCCTGGGCCTCCTTGCGCCACCGCTTCGGCGCTGACGCATCCACGTCCTGCCCGTCCCCGGTCAGGATCTCGTTGGCGAACTCCAGGTCCAGCAGCTTCAGCTTCTTGATCTCGTCTCGGAGACGGCCGGCCTCTTCGAACTCGAGGTTGCTGGCGGCCTCGCGCATCTTGCCTTCCATGTCGCGCAGCGTGGCCTGGAAGTTGTTGCCGACGAACGGGCGGCTCTCCTCCTTCACGCCCGTGGGGACCAGGACGCGGTCCTTCTCATAGGGGCTGGCCAGGATCTCCTTGATGTCGCGCTTGACGCTTTCGGGCGTGATGCCGTGTTCGAGGTTGTAGGCCTCCTGGCGTTCGCGGCGGCGGTTGGTCTCGGCCATGGCGCGCTCCATCGAGCCGGTGACGCGGTCGGCATAGAGGATGACGCGGCCGTCGACGTTGCGGGCCGCGCGGCCGATGGTCTGGATCAGGGAGGTCTCGGAGCGCAGGAAGCCCTCCTTGTCCGCGTCGAGGATGGCGACCAGGCCGCACTCGGGGATGTCGAGCCCCTCGCGCAGCAGGTTGATGCCGATCAGGACGTCGAAGCTGCCCAGACGCAGGTCGCGGATGATCTCGATCCGCTCCATCGTGTCGACGTCGGAGTGCATGTAGCGGACGCGCACGCCCTGTTCGTGCATGTATTCCGTCAGGTCCTCGGCCATCTTCTTGGTCAGGACGGTGACCAGGGAGCGGTAGCCGGCGCGGGCCACGGCCTTGACCTCGTCGATGACGTCGTCGACCTGGTTGCGGGTCTGGCCGGAGACCGGGCGGATCTCGACCGGGGGGTCGATCAGGCCGGTCGGGCGGATGACCTGTTCGACGAAGACGCCGCCGGTCTGTTCCATCTCCCACGGGCCGGGGGTGGCCGAGACGTGGACCGTCTGGGGCCGCATGGCCTCCCATTCGTCGAACTTGAGCGGGCGGTTGTCGATACAGGAGGGCAGGCGGAAGCCGTATTCGGCGAGGGTCGATTTGCGGCGGTAGTCGCCGCGGAACATGCCGTTGATCTGGCCGATGGTGACGTGGCTCTCGTCCACGAACAGCAGGGCGTTGTCGGGGACGTATTCGAAGAAGGTGGGCGGCGGCTCGCCGGGGCTGCGGCCGGTCAGCCAGCGGCTGTAGTTCTCGATGCCGGCGCACGAGCCGGTGGCCTCCATCATCTCCAGGTCGAAGCGCACCCGCTGTTCGAGGCGCTGGGCCTCCAGCAGCTTGCCGTTCTCGATCATCCAGTCGAGCGTCTCCTTCAGCTCGGCCTTGATGCCGCCGAGCGCCTGGTTCAGCGTCGGGCGCGGGGTGACGTAGTGGCTGGCGGCATAGACGGTGACCTCCTTCAGCTCGGCGGTCTTCTTGCCGGTCAGGGGGTCGAACTCGGCGATCGACTCGATCTCGTCGCCGAACAGGCTGACGCGCCAGGCCCGGTCGTCGAGGTGGACAGGGAAGATCTCGACCGTGTCGCCGCGCTTTCGGAACATGCCGCGGTCGAAGGCGACGTCGTTGCGCTTGTACTGCAGCGCGATCAGGTCGGCGCGCAGCTTGGACTCGTCGATCTGGTCGCCGACCTTCAGGTCGAAGGTCATGGCGGTATAGGTCTCCACCGACCCGATGCCGTAGATGCAGCTGACGCTCGCCACCACGATGACGTCGTCGCGCTCGAGGATCGACCGCGTCGCCGAGTGCCGCATCCGATCGATCTGCTCGTTTATACTTGAGTCTTTTTCAATATAAGTGTCAGTTCTTGGAACGTATGCTTCAGGTTGGTAGTAATCGTAGTAGCTTACAAAGTATTCAACCGCGTTATCGGGAAAGAATGACTTGAACTCAGAGTAGAGTTGCGCCGCCAATGTCTTGTTCGGCGCGAGGATGAGCGCGGGGCGCTGGGTCGCCTCGATGACCTTGGCCATGGTGAAGGTCTTGCCCGAGCCGGTGACGCCCAGCAGCACCTGGTCGCGGTCGCCCTGGGCCGCCTGGGACACCAGTTCGGCGATGGCGGCGGGCTGGTCGCCGGCGGGGGTGTAGCCGGTCTCCAGCCGGAAGCGATTGTTCTGGCGGCCCTTGAGCGACTTGGACGGGCGGTCGGGACGGTGCGGGACCCAGTCGCCGGGCGAGGTTGGCGCCTCCTCCGGCGTCAGGCGCGGGCCGGTGACCGGCGCGAACATCGGCATATTTTTCATCGCCTTCGGGAGAGGCGTCTTGTCGTCGCGCAGGAAGGCCGACGGGGCCTCCGCCACGCCCTGGTTCGGGATGTGGACGGGCTTCTTGATAACGGGCGCCGAGCCCTTGGGGGTCGAAGAACGGTTCATGAACGGAACTTAGTGCGCGAGGAGAGATGTCGCCAGTCAACGCACGGGCGGCGGATGCGGATGCTGACAGCAGGCTGTCAGCAGAATCGGGCGGCGAATCCTGTCAGGGTCGGGTCATGCTCGGAACGTCACGCCTCGCGGTCGCCCTTCTGCTCGTCGTCCTGTCCGGCTGTGGCCGTCTGATCCCGGACACCATCCCGCCGTCGGGCTACACGCCCTACGCTCCGGCGCCGAACCCCGGGCCGTCGGTCTATGTCGCGCCTGGAGCCGGAGTGATCGATCAGCCGATCGACAGCGAGACGCTCGGCCGCGTTCAGCGGGCGACGCGGACCCTGGTGCTGTGCGAGGCGGAACTGGAGGCGGCGCGGGTGACGTTCAGTCCGACGCCGGACCGGGTGAACTCCGAAACCTGCGGCCTGACGGCGGCGGGGGTGCTGGGGCCGGACATGGGGACGACAGCCCGGATGGCCCCGTCCGATGTCACCATGACCTGCGCCCTGGCGGCGGCGGTCAGCGTCTGGCGGCGTCAGTCAGTGGAACCGGCGGCGCGCGAACTGCTCGGCTCGGACGTGGTCGAGATCGACCACATGGGGGTCTATGCCTGCCGGGGCGTGCGCACCGACGCGGGCAGCACCTCCCGGGCCAGCGCGCATTCGCGGGCCGCGGCGCTTGATTTTTCGGGCGTACGGCTGAGGGACGGGCGGCGGATCACCGTGGCGGGCGACTGGGCCGACGGCACGCCCGAGGCGCGCTTCCTGCACCGTATACGCGACGAGGGCTGCCGCGTCTTCGGCACGGTCCTCAGCCCCGACTACAACGCGGTCCACCACGACCATCTGCACCTGGAGGCGGAGCAGGGGCGGCTGTGCCGGTGAACGCAAAACCCTCTCCCGATGGGGGAGGGCTTGAGCGCCCGAAAGCCGTCAGGCGATCGGACTTGCGCGAAAGGGTGAGGGTCGGAGGGTGACCGGTGAGGGCACAACCCTCACCCTTTCGGCCGAGACGCATCGCTACGCTCTGCGGGCCTCAAGCCCTCTCCCACCGGGAGAGGGGCCTAGCGGCGAACCCGCGCCTGAACTTCCAGCTCGCCCAGACGGCGGTCCAGATAGGCCGTGTCGTCGCTTGACGGGCGGGTGCGGGAGTAGGCGGCCTCCAGACGGGTCAGGTCCTCAAACTGGACCCGGATGGCATCCTGCTGGCCGCGCGGCAGGGTGTAGAGGGCGCGTTCGATGGCGGTCAGGCGATCGCGCGGAGTCTGCTGCCAGCCGGCGCCATTGCCGGCGTTTCCGCCCGGTACACGCGCGTCGATGGCGTCGAGGCGGGCCTCGATGTCCTGGCGCTCGCGCGCGCTGAGACCGTCGCGCTGGAAGCCGGCCTCGACCGAAACGATGGCCGCGTAATCGCTGCGCAGGCGCGTGGCGTCTGTGCGGGTCAGCGTGCGGGCGCGCACGGCGGCATCGACGCGGGCGTCGAAGTCAGCGCGGCCGTCGGCAGCCGACTGGTAGCCGCCGATGTCGTCGCCGTAGCCGCCGTCCTCGAGCGCCGAGGTCAGGGCGTTGTAGCGGGTGGTCAGGTCCTGACGCTCCTGGGTCGTGAAGCGTCCGTCCTGGCCGTAGCGGGCCTCCAGCTGAACCAGGGCGTCATAGTCCGTGCGAATTCGATCGCCGGACCAGGAAGACAGCGAGCCTGAGCGGACCTGGGCGTCGAGGCGGCTGTTGAAAGTGGTCTGCTGGGCGCCGAGTGCGCGACGCCCACGACTCCATTCGGCGTCGATCGAACCGGACGTCTGACCGCCAAACAGGTTCTGCAGGATCTGGCCGAAGACTTCCTGGCCGGTCGGCTGCTGTGAGCCGGACTGGCCATAGGGCGTCTGGGCCTGGGCGAGAGGGGCCATCGAGAGAACGACGGCGCCTGCCGCCAGAGCCGTGAAGGTCTTGATCGAAGTCATGGGGGTGCTCTCCGGCGGTTTCGCCTGTCTACGGTCAGTAGAACGGCGTGCGGCGGTTAAGGTTGCCGTGCGGCTCACCTGCCGCGATACGACAGGCGCCATGGCCGCCCGCGTGCTACGGGTCCGGGCATGACCGATCAGCCCGACCAGACCTCAACGCCCTCGACCGACGGTCCGGTGGGAGAGACGCCGGCGCAGAAGGCCTTGCGGCTGAAGAACGCGAAGCTGGACGCCCGGCCGAAGCCGCCGCGCGGCGGGCGGTTCCAGCGCGAACAGGCGGCCGGGGTCACGCCGGGCGCCAACCGCCCCTGGACGCATAAATAGGCGGCCCTCCGGTTCTCAATGCTGTCCGATTCCCGCGAGACTCCCGTGGCGAAGCGCGCCATGCTCGGAGGAACAAAAGGAGATCATCGATGTCGGCTTGCGAGACCTTCCGCGCCCTCCATCGTTCCGGACTGCTGATCCTGCCCAACGCCTGGGACGCAGCCTCGTCCGCCCTGTCGATCGCGGCAGGGGCGAAGGCGCTGGCGACGACCAGCGCGGGCGTGGCCTGGGCGCTGGGCTGGCCGGACGGAGCGACGCCGCCGGAAGCTGAGTTGCTGGGCGCCCTGGCGCGGATGATCCGGGTGGCGGGCGAGGTTCCGGTCAGCGCGGACGTCGAGGGCGGCTTCTCCGCCGATCCGAAGGCGGCCGCAGCCTTCGTGCGGCGGACCTGGGAGACGGGCGCTGTCGGGATCAACATCGAGGACGCGGACGGGCCGGCGGAGGCGCTGGCGGACAAGATCGCGGCGGTGCGCGCGGCGGTAGGCCCTGAGCTCTTCATCAACGCCCGCTGCGACCTTTGGCTGAGAGGGATCGGGCTGGGCGAGGGGCGGCTGCAGGAAGCGGTCAGGCGGGCGGTGCTGTACCGCGCGGCCGGCGCCGACGGCCTGTTCATGCCGGGCGTGACCGATGCGGACACGGTCACGGTCCTGGTGGATCTGGGCCTGCCGCTGAACCTGCTGGCGCGGCCGGCGCTCCCGGATGCGAAGGGACTGGAGGCGCTGGGCGTGCGGCGGCTGAGCGCGGGGTCGAACCTCTCCGCAGCGGCCTATGCGACGGCGGACCGGCTGACGCGCGGTTTCCTGGCGGACGGGGATTCGAAGCCGCAGGCGGCGGAAGCGATGGACTATGGTGCGCTGAACGCACTTATGCAGCCGTGAGGCTGATCGCGTCCGGGATCGCCTCGCCGATCGGCGTGCTGGCGCTCGCGGTTGACGAGGCCGGCCGGTTGAGGGGCGTGTCGTTCGGTGACGGGCTCAGGCGGGCGATGGGGCGGGAGTATCCGGGCGTCGCGATAGACGCGGGCGAGGTGCCGCAAGCAATAGCGCGCCCGCTGGCCGACTACTTTGACGGTGACCTGCAGGCCTTGATGCGGATCGACTGGTCGCTGGAAGGAGCGGCCGCGGGGGACGGATTTCAGGCCCGGGTCTGGCGCGCCCTGTGGGAGGCTCCGGTCGGCCAGACGATGTCCTACGGCGAGATGGCGCGGCGGGCCGGGGAGCCGGGCGCGGCCCAGGCGGCGGGCGCGGCCCTGAACCGGAACCCGATCCCGCTGGTGCTGGCTTGCCACCGGGTCGTGGGCGCCGATGGATCGATGGTCGGGTTCGGCGGCGGGCTGGAGCGCAAGACCTGGCTTTTGCGGCACGAGGGGGCGCTGCTGATCTGACCGCTTGACGCCGTGTAACCTATAGGTGATATGTAACCCCAAGGTGACATTAACCGGAGGCGGAGGTGACGGCCATGGACGACAGGGAGATGCGGAAGGAAGCGCGGGCGCGGCGCAAGAAGTTCGCCACCGCCCTGGCGACGATCATCCTGGGCGCGATGATGTCGGGGTTCGGGTTCGTCATGGGGTCGCAACGCACGGGCGACGCGGCCACAGAATGGGGCGTGCTGGCCGGGGTCGGCGTCGGCCTGGCCTTGGGCGGAGCGATCCTGGCCTGGATTCTGCGGCCGGGCGCCAACGGCTGGCGCATCGAGACCGAGCCCCTGAAGCGTGACCGGCTGCAGGCGCAGCGGGTGCGCCAGCTGTGGATTTTCCCATTGGTGACCCTGGCCTTCCTCGTACAATCGACGCTGGCGATGCAGGACATTCTGGCAGGTGAAGGGAGTTTTGGGGACTATGTCAGTGCGCCCTTGCCGGTAGTCTATGCGTGGCTGATCGCCTCGATCACCATGGGCTGGGATCATCAGACCCGCGCCAACAAGCGTTTCCTGGAAGACGAGCTGACCGGGGTGCTACGGGCGCGGGCCATCGCCGCGGCCTTTGTGGTCCTGATGGTCGGAGCGACCGTCGCCTTCGGCCTGGGCTTGTGGCGGCCTGAGACGGGGATCGCAGCCCTGCCCGTCGTGCTGGCCGGCGCCGGAGCCACGGCCGGCATCCGCTTCGCCTGGCTCGATCGGGAATTCGGCAAGGATGGGTGACGCCCGACTGGGGTCTCGCCTCAAGGAAATCCGCACTGCCGCCGGCCTGACCCAGGCTGAACTGGCCGAGCGGGCGGGGGTGTCGCGCAAGACGATCAACACGGTCGAGAACGGGGTCTTCGTCCCCTCGACCCTGCTCGCGCTGGAACTGGGGAGGGCGCTCGGAACGACGGTCGAAGGGCTGTTCTTCCTGAAGGAGTAGCTGGGGTCGATCAGCTGTCTACCTTTACGGGGCCCGTCGTCAGGCGGGCCATGTTCCAGGTCCAGGTCGTACTTGACTCCCTCACACAGTATGTCACATACACTGTGTGTCACACACTATGTGACGTGAGGGGCGCCCCGGGTGACGATCGACGTCGAACTTTTCGAGAGCATGCGACTGGAGCTGCGGCGCGGGTCGCTGGTGCTGGCGGTGCTCGCCTGCCTGCGGACCGAGCGCTACGGCTACACCCTGCGTCAGGCCCTGGCCGCCGACGGGCTGGAGATGGAGGAATCGACCCTCTATCCGCTGCTCCGGCGACTGGAGTCGCAGGGGCTGCTGCTGAGCGAATGGCGCGAGGAAGAGAAGCGCAAGAAGCGCTTCTACCTCCTGTCGCCGATGGGCTCCGCGATGCTGGAACGGCTCGCCGGCGAATGGCGGGGCATCAACGCCTCGCTTGACAAGATTCTCTGACATTTCAGGACTGAGGGGCAAGACCATGGACATGGTGGAACGCTATCTGGAGGCCGTCGCGGCACAGCTGTCGGTGGAAGAGCGCGACGACATCGTCGCCGAGCTGCGCGGCCTGATCCTGAGTCGCGTCGAGGCGAAGGAAGAGGCGTTGGACCGGTCGCTGACAGACGACGAGCGTGAGGTCATCCTGAAGGAGATCGGCCATCCGCTGGTGGTCGCCGCGCGCTATCGCAAGGGGCCGGATTCGCTGATCGGACCGGAGCTGTTTCCCTACTGGCTCTACGGGGTGAAGGCGGGTCTTCTGATCCTGCTCGTCGTCTCGGGCATCGGCCTGCTCATCCGGCTGATCAGCGGCACGGCGGACGCGGGGCAGGACATCGCCCAGGCCTTCCACGGCTTCTTCGGTTCCGGTCTGACCCTGATCGGGGCCCTGACCCTGGCCGGGGCGATCATGGAGCACTACGCTATCCGGCCGAAATGGCTCACCGACTGGCGGGTCAAGGACCTGTCGGCCTTCGGCCTGTCCGACCCGTCCTGGTGGGGCGCGAGCGTGAAGAGCGCGAGTGACAGGATAGGCGCGGGATCCGGACCGGGCCTGCGGCCGATGTGGCGAACGCGGGCGATGCGGAGCCCTCGCGATTTCGGGGCCGAGGCGGCCTTCTCCTTCCTGGCGGTGGGGCTGTTCGTCCTGTGGTGGGTCGGGCTGGTTCATTTCCCGGGCCTGAGCGCGATACGCATCGACGGCGACCTGGTCTCCGTCTCGCCGGCGCCGATCTGGGCCGTTCTGTTCGCTCCGATCCTGCTCTACGCCCTTGGCCAGATGGGGATTGACCTGTTCACCCTGATCCGGCCGCAGGCGGCGCGGATGCGGGCAGTGCTGGCGATCCTGGTCGCGGTCGCCGGCCTTTGGCTGACCTGGAACATCTTCGAGGCAGGTCACTGGTTCACCCTGAGCGTCGGCGCGGAACAGGCGCGGATCGCGGGGGACGGGGTGCTGCTGGACTTTGACCGGCTTCGCGAGCTGCGCGAGGGCGAACGGGACCTGACCGGGGTGGCGTCGACCCTGTCGCTGATCCTGACCTGGGCCCTGGCGATCAGCGCGGCCAGCCTCGTCTACACGATCGTCGCCAATGCCTGGCGCGCCGCGCGAGCTTAGGGACATGTCCGAAAACCGCGAGACTTCCCATCGGGGAAGGGCCATCTTCGCGGCATGGAAACGCGCGCCGAGACCCTGGATCAGGAGGCCTGCTACCGGGCCGTTCTGACGCGCGACGTCCGGTTCGACGGCCGGTTCTTCGGCTGCGTGAAGACGACGGGCATCTACTGCCGCCCGGTCTGTCCCGCCCGGACGCCGAAGCGCGAGAACATGGTCTTCGTGGTCACGGCGGCGGCTGCTGAAGAAGCCGGCTTCCGCGCCTGCCTGCGCTGTCGCCCCGAGACCGCGCCCGACATGGGGGCGTGGCGGGGCACGTCGAACACCGTCAGCCGGGCCCTGGCCCTGATCGAGGCGGGGGCGCTGGACGAGGCCGACGTCGACGCCCTGGCCGGACGGCTGGGGGTCGGCGAGCGTCAGCTTCGGCGGCTGTTCAAACAGCATCTGGGCGCGGCGCCTGTCAGCGTGGCCCAGACCCGGCGAGTGCTGCTGGCCAAGGCCCTGATCCACGAGACCGACCTGTCGATGGCGCAGGTGGCGCATGCGTCGGGCTTCGGTTCGGTGCGGCGCTTCAACGAGACCTTCCAGGCCCTGTATCGGCGCGCACCGTCGGAACTGCGTCGTCGGGCCGAGAGGCCGCCGAGCGAGGGCGTGAAGCTGAGTCTGTCTTCCCGGCCGCCCTATGACTGGGACGCGATGTTCGCGGCGCTGGCCGCGCGTGGGGATCGGGTCGAGGGGAGGGTCTGGTCGCGCGATCTGGTCAGGGATGTCGACGGCGCCGACGGCTTCGTCACGGCCACGCTGGGCAAGCCGGGACGGCTGGAGATCTGCGTCGAGGCCAGCGACCTGAAGGCGCTGCCGGGCGTGCTGGCGCGGGTGCGACGGGTGTTCGACCTGTCGGCCGATCCCGAGGCCATCGGGCTCGACCTGTCGGCAGACCGGGTGCTGAAGCCACTGGTTGAGGCGCGGCCCGGCCTGCGGCTGCCGGGCGACTGGATCGACGCGAGCGAGGACGCACCCAGTGATCGATTGAACGAAGCGACGCTGGCGGACCGGGCGGAGCGGTGGCGACCCTGGCGGGCCTATGGGGCGCTGCATCTGCGGATGGCAGGGCTGACGGCAACCGATCTGATGGAGAACGACGATGACAACTCACGACTCTGGCGTGCAGCCTGAGACCCTGACCCTCGACCGGATCGCGACGCCGGTCGGCGAGGTGCTGCTGGTCACAGATACGGACGGCGCTGTCCGGGCGCTGGACTTTGCCGACTATGAGCCGCGCATGATGCGGCTGCTCGGCCGGCAGGCGCCGGATGCGGTCCTCGTCCCCGGCCGGGCGCCCGAGGCGGTGCGCGGCGCGGTCGAGGCCTATTTCGCCGGGGACGGGCGGGCGCTGGATGGCCTCAAGGTCAAGACCGGCGGCGCCGATTTCCAGCGGTCTGTCTGGGCGGCGCTGCGGGCCATCCCGGCCGGCGAGACGCGCAGTTACGGTCAGCTGGCGGCGGCGATCGGATCGCCGAAGGCGGTGCGGGCGGCGGGGCTGGCGAACGGCCAGAACCCCATCGCGGTCATCGTTCCCTGCCACCGGGTGATCGGCGCGAACGGGACCCTGACGGGCTATGCCGGAGGTCTGGAGCGCAAGCGCTGGTTGCTGGCCCACGAAGGCGCGACCCTCTCAGAAGTCAGGCCGCGCTGACCGCTTCCGCCTCGTCCGGTTCGACGGCGTCGAGCGCGGCGGCGATGGCGGCGAACAAGGTCTGGGTGGTGACGGGTTTGGCGAGGTGACCGTCGGCGCCGGCGAGACGGCCGGCTTCGACATGCTCGGCCATGGCGTTGGCGGTCAGCATCAGGAGCGGGGTGCGGGCGAGGCCGCGCTCGGCCTCGAGGGCGCGGATGGCGGCAGTCGCGGTCAGACCGTCCATGACCGGCATCTGCATGTCCATCAGGATCAGGTCGAAGCCGCCTCCGGCGAAGGCGTCGAGCGCCTGCTGGCCGTCCTCGACGGCGATCAGGGTGGCTCTCGTCGATGCCAGCAGCACCTCAACGACTTTACGATTGGCGGGATGGTCGTCGGCCAGCAGGATGTGCAGATCCTCAGGCGCGACCTCGATGTCGGCGGTCGCCGTTTCGACGACAGGCGCAGCGGCCGGCAGGGGCAGTTCGAACCAGAAGCGCGAGCCCTCTCCCGGCGTGGACTCGCAATCCAATTCGCCGCCCATCAGTTCGGCCAGGTCGCGGGAAATGGCGAGGCCCAGGCCGGTGCCGCCGAAGCGCCGGGTGATCGAGCCGTCCGCCTGCTGGAAGCGGTCGAAGATGCGCGCCTTCTGGTCCGCGTCGAAGCCGAGGCCGGTGTCGGCCACGGTGAAGCGCACACGGCCGTCGGCTGCCGCTTCTACGCGAAGGGTGACCGCGCCGGCGCTGGTGAACTTCAGCGCGTTGGAGACGAGGTTGGCCAGGATCTGGCGCACGCGGACGACGTCGCCGACAACCATCCGCTCCAGGGTCGGGTCGAGCTCGACGACCAGGGCGACCGGGCTGCCCTCGACCGTGGAGCTCCACAGGGCGGCGATGTCCTTGACCGCATGGCCGAGGGCGAAGGGCGCGGTCTCGATCGTCACCTGACCGGCTTCGATCTTGGCGCTGTCGAGGATGTCGGAGAGCAGCCGTTCCAGGGTCACGCCGGACGAGCGGATGATCTCGACCATTTCGTGCTCGGCGTGGTCGAGCGGGCGACGTGACAGGGCATCGGCCATGGCCACAACGCCGTTCAGAGGCGTGCGGATCTCGTGGCTCATATTGGCCAGGAACTCGGACTTGGCCCGGTTGGCATCCTCGGCGCGGCGGCGGGCGAAGCGGAGGTGGCGGGTCAGGCTCCACTGGCGGAACAGCAGGGCGGTGGCGCTGAGGAGGAAGACCACGCCGATGCCGACGACCCAGCGCTGGCTATGAATGACGTCGGCCTGGAGCGCGGTGTTGGCCCGGGCGGTCTCCAGCTGATGGCGGCGCTCCCGCAACTGATTCCGCATCTCCGAAGTGACCTGGCCGATACCCTCGCTGAAGCGGCGCGTCTGCTGAAGGGATTCTTCTTCCGAATGGCGGCGAAGCAGGTCGAAGGCTTCGCGCGAGCGGCCCTGGGCCTGGAGCACTTCGGCCTCGGCATGCAGAACCTGTGAGAGGCCTTCGTCGCGAAACTCGCCCGCGGCCTGGCGACGATGGATCTCGGCGACGTCGCGCCGCGCCCCGTCCACGTCGCCGGTGCGGGCGCGAGCCATGGCGCGGATCGGCAGGATGTGGTGGGCCAGGAACTCGGCCGCGCCCAGGCTTTCGCCATAGGGCGCGAGGCAGCGCAGCAGTCGGGACGGATCGTCGGCGCCCTGCGCCACCATGGCGCACAGGTTGGCGTCATAGACGGTCAGACTCTCTACCCTGGCGCGCGTCGCCAGGCGGTGGTGGACCGCGAACAACCGCTCGGCCAGGGGCTGGTCGCCGACCTGGACGGCCATGCGGGCCAGGTTGTAGACGGCGTCGAAGTCGGGCCGGGGATAGGCAGGATTGCTGTAGTCGAGTTCGAAACGACCGAAGGCGTCGGTGGCCCCGCGGATGTCGTTCAGCTTCATCAGGCCGATGCCGGTCACCTCCCACAGACCCGCGCGCGCCGTGTCGGCGAAGGCGTCGTTTTCGGGGGTCAGGCTCATGGCCTCGTTGAGCAGGTTCAGCCCTTCGCCGAGGCGGTCCTGGTCCATCAGGGCCAGGGCGTGGATGCGGGTGGCGTGGGCGCGGACGAACCAGTCTGATTCCGCCCTGGAGATTTTTTCCATCTCGATGGCGGCGGCGTCCTCGCCCGCATCGTAGCGGATCGTCAGGGCGTTAAGATGGGCGATCTTCGTATAGCGCGCGTCGCCCTGCCGCCCCGCGGCGGCGGCGAGCTGCAGGTTCCACCGCGTGGCGCTCTCGAAATCACCCTGGTTCAGGCTGGTCCAGACGACGTGGTAGAGCCGGTTCAGCCCCTCGCGACCGGGCGTGTGCAGGGCCCTCTGACCGAAGGCTTCGAGCTGGGCGAAGGTCGTGGCGCCGGCCCGGCGCTCGACAGCCGCAGCCAGGGCCAATGGATCGCGAGGGGCCGGGTTTTTGGCGAGGACCAGAGTCGGCGCGGCCACCAGCACGGCGAGACCGAGCAGCAGGGCTTTGAACAACAAGGGTACGCAACGGAGGAGCACGCCTCAACGTGGCCCAAAGGTGTTTCGCAAGCTTTAGCGCCGGATCGGGCCTTCACGTACCGTCGAGGAACAGCCGGCTGGCCGGATTGTCGGTCTCGTCGACATAGGGATAACCGAGCGTGGCGAGCGCGACGTTCAAAGCCGGCTGTTCGGCGGGCGGCACCGAGATACCGGCCAGCACCCGGCCGACATCGTCGCCATGGTTGCGATAGTGGAACAGGGTCAGGGCCCAGGCCGGCCTAAGGCTGTTGAGGAAGCGCAGGAAGGCGCCGGGCCGTTCGGGGAATTCGAACCTCAGGATGCGCTCGTACGGCAGGCCGGTGGCGCGGCCGCCGACCATGTGGCGGACGTGCAGCTTGGCCGTCTCGTTGTCGCTCATGTCCTCGACCGCATAGCCGTCGACGCGCAAGGCGGCGATCAGGTCATCCTTCTCGTGCGGCCCCTGTTTGATCGCGACGCCGACAAAGATGTGGGCGCGGCCCTCACCGGACCAGCGGTAGTTGAACTCGGTCACCGAACGGCCATCGAGCGCCGACAGGAAGCGGCTGTAGACGGCGCGGTCGTCGTCCATGGCGACGGCCAGAAGCGCCTCGGTTCCCTCGCCGATCTCGGCCCGCTCTGCGATGTGGCGCAAGCGGTCGAAGTTGACGTTCGAGCCCGAGTTGATGGCGATCAGGGCGCCATCTTCGGCCGTCTCCGGATGGGCGGCGGCCCAGGCCTTGAGGCCCGCGAGGGCGAGCGCCCCGGAGGGTTCGGCGACGGCACGGCTGTCGTCGAAGATGTCCTTGATGGCGGCGCAGATGGCGTCGTTGTTGACGGTGACGATCTCGTCCAGCAGGTCACGGCACAGCCGGAACGTCTCGGTTCCCGCGCGGCGCACGGCGACGCCGTCGCAGAACAGGCCGACCTGATCCAGGGTCACGACCTCGCCCGCCTCGATGGCGGCCTTCATGGAGGCGGCGTCGACCGGCTCGACGCCGATGACCTTCGTCTCTGGTCGCAGGAACTTCACGATGGCCGCGACGCCGGCGGCCAGGCCTCCGCCGCCGATGGGGACGAAGATGGCGGCGATGGGCTCGGAGTGCTGGCGGGTGATCTCCAGTCCGACCGTACCCTGGCCGGCGATGACGTCGGGGTCGTCGAAGGGGTGGATGAAGACGGCGCCGGTCTCGGCCGCGCGGCGGCTCGCCTCGGCGAAGGCCTCGTCGAAGGCCTCGCCGTGGAGAATGACATTGCCGCCCAGCGCGCGCACCGCGGCGACCTTGATGGGCGGGGTGGTGACCGGCATGACGATGGTCGAGACCGCGCCGCGCCGACGGGCCGCGAAGGCGACGCCCTGGGCATGGTTGCCGGCCGATGCGCAGATGACGCCCCGCGCCAGCTGTTCCGGGCCCAGGGTGGCGATCTTGTTGTAGGCGCCGCGGATCTTGAACGAGAAGATCGGCTGAAGGTCCTCGCGCTTCTGCAGCACCGGCCGACCGAGGCGCACGGCCAGGCGCGGCAGCGGGTCGAGCGGCGTCTCGATCGCCACGTCATAGACTCTGGCGGTGAGGATGCGGCGGAGAGTTTCTTGCATGAGGGATGGGCTTGGAGGCGACTTTGCGGAGGATATTTCTCCGTCATAGCCTGATCGCGGCAGATGTCGCCCCAAAACCGTCGCAACCCACTTCGCATCAGCGAACGATGGCGCGCGCGGCACAGACTGGAAGCCTGCGCGATTCCGTCACGCCGCACGGCTCGGGTCGCGATGACGGAGATCGTGTCAGCCTCTTGCATCCCGGGCCGACAGGCCTATCTTAACCGCACTTATGCTAATGTTGAGCATAAGTCATTCGGGCGGTGTCGCCCATGGAGATGACGTCGATGGCGCACGCAGCCCAGACCTTGGGAATGTCGCCGGAACTGGCCGCCGAGACCGCCCCTGTCTGGGAGAAGGTCAAGGAGTTCGTCACCCCGATGGAGTGGCCGGTCCAGGCCCAGCTGATCCACGAGATCAACCTGCTGAAAAAGGAGCGGGACGCCGTCATCCTGGCCCACAACTATATGACGCCCGACATCTTCCACGGCGTCGGCGACTATGTCGGCGACAGCCTGGGGCTGGCCAAGGAGGCCGCGCGGTCGAACGCGAAGGTGATCGTCCAGGCGGGCGTGCACTTCATGGCTGAGACCTCGAAGATCCTGAGCCCCGAGAAGACCGTCCTGATCCCCGATCTGAAGGCTGGCTGTTCTCTTGCCGAAGCGATCACCGGCGCCGACGTGCGTCTGATCAAGCAGAAATATCCCGGGCTGCCGGTCGTCACCTATGTGAACACCACGGCCGACGTGAAGGCCGAGACCGACATCTGCTGCACCTCGGCCAACGCCGTCCAGGTGGTGGAATGGGCGGCCAGGGAATGGGGCGTCGATCGCGTCATCCTGATCCCCGACGAGTTCCTGGCCCGCAACGTGGCGGCCCAGACCAACATCGGCATCATCGCCTGGAAGGGCCGCTGTATCGTGCATGAGCGGTTCACCGCCGTCGACATCGCCGAGATGCGCGAGGCCTATCCGGGCGCCCAGATTCTCGCCCACCCGGAGTGTCCTGAGGACGTGCTGGCCGCCGCCGACTTCGCCGGATCGACGGCGGCGATGACCGACTATGTGATGTCCAGAAAGCCGAAGCAGGTGGTGCTGATCACCGAATGCTCGATGGCCGCCAACATCAAGGGCGACGTGCCGGAAGTGAACTTCATCGGCCCGTGCAACATGTGCCCCTACATGAAGCGGATCACGCTGGAGAACATCCGCGACTGCCTGCGCGACATGAAGTTCGAGGTCACGGTGCCGGAAGAGATGATCGCGAAAGCCGCGCTCGCCGTGCAGCGAATGATCGACCTGCCGCCGCCCGCGATCCCGGCGCGCTACGACATGGTCAAGGCCAAGCACCATGTCGCGGTGGAGCTGATATGACAGATGGCCCCTGGGGATCGCGCGACGGTTCCACGCCGAAGCCGGTCGCGCAACCAACGACCGCAGTCCCGCAGTCCAGCCCCGGCGCGCCGGTCATCGACAAGGGCCAAAGCCTGCCGTGGGCGATCGGTTCGACCCTGCTGCTCGGCGGGTTCATATGGTTGATGAGCGGCAGCTGGGTCGTCGCGGTGGCGGCGATCTTCGGCCTGTTCGTGCACGAATACGGCCATGTGCTGGCGATGAACCGGCTCGGGATGGGACCAGCAAAGATCTACATCATTCCCTTCCTCGGCGGGCTGGCGCGAGGTCAGCGCAATCCCGAGAGCGAATGGCACGGGGTGCTGGTGTCTCTGGCAGGACCGGCATTCGGCCTGCTCGCCGTCCTGCCCGCCGTCGGCCTTTGGTTTGCGACCGGCGATCAGGAGTGGATGCTGGGCGCCTTCTTCATCGCCATGATCAATCTGGTGAACCTGGCGCCCGCGCCGCCGCTGGACGGCTCCAAGGCGCTGGGGCCTGTGCTGGCCCGCATCGATCCGATGGTCGAGAAGGCCGCCCTGATCGCCATCGGGGCGCTGGCGGTCTGGTGGGGCGTCTCGACAGGGCGCTACATCCTCGCGGTCTTCCTGGCCATCGCGATCCTGGGATCCCTGCGTCGCGGCGCATGGCGGCCGGGCGAGAAGAAGCTGACCTGGCCCGAGGCCGGCAAGTCTTTGGCCCTGTTCCTGCTGACCGGCGCCCTGTGCGGGGCCGCCGCGATTGGCGTCCTGTTGCCGTTATCCGAGGGCTCACCTCAGGGCGCATTCGAGATTGCCGCCCGCTTCATCGGCTTCGACCGGTGAGCCGCATTCATCACGACGGCCCGCTGATCATCGGCGGAGGCCTGGCCGGATTGTCGGCCGCGCTTTCGGCAGCCCCCGCGCCTGTCATCGTCATCAGCCCCGCGCCCCTGCTTCAGGCGGCGTCCAGCGCCTGGGCCCAGGGCGGCGTGGCTGCGGCCCTGTCGAAAGACGACGCTCCGGCCCTGCATCTGAAGGACACGGAGGCGGCGGGCGCCGGCCTTGTCGACCACCATGCGGCCGAGGTCCTGACCGATGAAGGCAGGGCGACCGTCGAATGGCTGGCCTCTCTCGGCGCGCCGTTCGACCGGGATGCGGCCGGCGAGTTCTCCGTCAGCCTGGAAGCGGCCCATTCGATGGCCCGTGTCGCCCGCGTCGGGGGCGACGGCGCGGGGCGGGCGATCCTGTCGGCGCTGGTGGCCTCGGTGCGGGCCGCCTCTCACATCACCGTCTGGGAGGACGCACGACTGCGCGCCCTGATCCAGGACGGGACCGGTCGCGTGCGCGGCGCGGTGATCGAGCATCCGGGCGGTCGCATGGTCGAGGTCCGCGCCCCGGCTGTAGTGCTTGCGACCGGCGGGGCGGGCGGCCTCTATGGTGCGACGACCACGCCGGTGGCGCTGAAGGGCGAAGGCATGGCCCTGGCCTGGGCGGCGGGCGCGGAAATCCTCGATCCCGAGTTCGTGCAGTTCCATCCCACCGCCATCGACGTCGGCGTCGATCCCATGCCGCTGGCGACCGAGGCCCTGCGGGGCGAGGGGGCGCGGCTGATCGACCGGGACGGGCGGTTCCTTCTGGGCGACGCCGACGGTGCGGATCTGAAGGCGAGGGACGTGGTGGCGCGGGCGGTGCATGCCGCGCGGGCGGCCGGGCGCGGAGCCTTCCTCGATGCGCGAACAGCCGTCGGCGACCATTTCCCCACCGAGTTCCCGGCCGTTTTCGCGGCCTGTATGCAGGCGGGTCTGGACCCCCGCGAGACCCCGATTCCTGTGGCGGCGGCGGCCCACTATCATATGGGCGGGATCGCCGCTGACCCCGACGGGCGGACGTCGCTGGAAGGCCTCTACGCCGTCGGCGAATGCGCGGCGACAGGGGTGCACGGCGCCAACCGGCTGGCGTCCAACTCATTGCTCGAGGCCGCGGCTTTCGGGCGGCGGACGGGGCGCGAGGCGGCAAAGGCCATCGCGACCCGGGGGCCCGTGGTCGTGGGCGCGGTGGTCGAGGACCTGCCCGAGGCGGCCCATGCCGGGCTGCGCGCGGCGATGAGCGCCGATGCGGGCGTGGTGCGCGACGCGGCGGGCCTGACGCGGCTTGTCGCCCTGATCGACCGGCTGGAGGCGACCCATGGCGCGCCGCCGGCGCTGGTCGCGGCGCGTTTGATCGCCGAGGCGGCCCTCGCCCGGCGCGAGAGCCGGGGCGGCCACTATCGTTCGGACTATCCCGAGACGGCGACGACCCCGGTGCATACCCGCCTCCGGCGCGACGTCCTGCAGACGGTGGCGGCATGAGCGGGCTTCCGGACACAGTGATTCTGCCTGTCATCCGCATGGCCCTGGCCGAGGATCTGGGGCGGGCGGGCGATGTGACGGCGGCGGCCTGCATTCCCGAAGGCGCCCGGATGCGGGCGCGGTTCGCGGCCCGAAAGCCGGGCGTGCTGGCCGGAATCGACTGCGTGCGGCTGACGGTGCTGGAGATGGATCCGAAGGCCTCGGTCGATCTGCGGATCAGGGACGGGGAGGTCTTCGAAGCGGGCGCGGTCCTGGCCGAGGTCGAGGCGGACGCGCGCGCCTTCCTGTCGGCCGAACGGACGGCGCTGAACCTCCTCGGGCGGATGTGCGGTGTCGCGACCCTGACCCGGACCTATGTAGAGGCGGTCGCCGGAACGGGCGCCCGGATCGCGGATACACGGAAGACCACCCCGGGTCTGCGCGGCCTGGAGAAGCACGCGGTGCGTTGCGGCGGAGGGGTCAACCATCGCTTCGGACTGGATGACGCCATCCTGATCAAGGACAATCACGTCGTCGTCTGCGGCGGGGTGGTCGAGGCGGTGAAGGCCGCCCGCGCGCACGCCGGTCATCTGATGAAGATCGAGCTGGAGGTCGATGGCCTCGCCCAGTTCGATCAGGCCCTATCGCTGGTCGCGCAAGGGCAGGGACCGGACGTGATCATGCTCGATAACTTCGACAACGCTGAGCTTGTCGAGGCGGTGAAGCGTCGGCGTGACGGTGGTCATAAGGTGGTGCTCGAGGCGTCCGGCGGGGTCAATCTGACCACCGTGCGCGGCATCGCCGAGACCGGCGTCGACGTGATTTCCGTGGGGGCTCTGACGCATTCAGCGCCGGTTCTCGACATCGGTCTGGACGCTCTCTGAGGAACGGGCGGGACGCCGAAGGGTTTTCTGCTTCAGATCAGAAGGAGAGTCTCATCGCCCCGGCCCCGAAGAGTCCCAACGAACATCGCAACTTCGCCGACCACGTCGCGGCCTCTGTCGAGCACGCCGGGTTGTCGGATCGTCGCGACTGCGAGACCAGCGTGCCGTTGGCCGACCTGAGTGACGCCGACGTCAATCCGGGTCAGCAGGGCCGCTACGGAAACCTGAAGCAGAACCTGACCATTCACTGGCAGGTTCAGGAACGGCCAGCGGTCGATCAGACCTGAGGTGCGCTGCCGACGGCGGAGTCCACGGCGGTCGGCTGGGCCGAACCGGAGACGGGCGTCGTCAGGGGCGCGGGCTTGAGGGCCGGCGTCGGCGCGGGCGTGGGAGCCTCGGTCACACCCGCCGCCATCTCGTTGCTGGACGTCATGTTTTCCTGGGCCAGCAAGGCGGTGTAGGCGATCGCCTGGCCCGCCTGACGGACCGTCTCGCCCGGATCGATGCCGGCATAGACGGTGCGCTGGACGTCCGCGCCGGTCGAGCCGCGAGCGGCGTAGCTGAAGGCGTTGGACGAGCCGGCGCGGCCGCCGAAACGATAGAAGATGTGGCTGCCGACCTGGCCGACGCGCAGGAAGCCGTAGCGCCATGACGGCGAGACGCCCGTGGTATGGAAGAAGGTGGCGTTGCCGACGCCGGCATAGACGGCGCCCGAGAGGGCGGCGGAGGCGACGGTGCGGGCCCGGTTCCAGGCGGCGCGGTTGACCGGCGCGCGCATCGACCCGTCGCAGGTGAAGCTGAACTGGCAACCGACGCGACGGCCGGAACCCTGGAACACCACACCGCAGACGCTGCGCGGGAAGGAGGGGTGGCGGGCGCGGTTCAGGACGACCTGGACCACGGCGCGCATGCCGTCGGAGCCCTCGCCGCGCGCCTCGTAGTAGGCGGCCTGGGTCAGGCATTCGAGATCGCGCGAGGCGTCCAGCGCATTGTCGATACGGAACGGACGAGCGGCGGCGGAAATGTCGGTCAGGCTGGCGCGGCGCAGGTCGCTGCGGGTGCTGTCGGGACGAAGCTGCTCCAGACGCGCGGTCAGCAGTTCGGCCTGGCGGTCGCGCTGGGCGCCGCCGGCGACGGTATAGGGATCGTGGCGGCGGGCGATGGTCAAAGCGCTGGCGTCCAGGCCCCCGGCGGCGGCGGCGAGCGCTTCCTCGGTGAAGCCGGCGGCGGTGGCGCCTTCCAGACGTTCAGCCTGGGCGCGGACGGTCGTCGCACGCGCGACGGTCCCTCCCAGATAGGCGCAGCCGATTCCAAGACCCACAAGGGCGCCGAACACCGCTGCCGCCTGTACGGGCCGAATCCTGGCCGTACGGTCGGCGCGCGAAGTCGCACGCTGCTGCGAGGGATGGAACAAAGGCGTCGTCCTATTCAACAGGGCGGAAAAGTCGCCCCCGGGTCGTCTGCAGAACCGGGCGATATGGTGAATCGCGTTCCGGTTTGCGAATCGACGGTCGATGAACAGGTGACCGCCGAAGGATGGGCCTTAAGCCACCCGTTTATGGCCTCAATGTGTTTGATTCGCAAGTTGTCGCTGCAGTGCAGCAATTGTGACGGGTCTGCAGGTTTCCTCAAGACTGGCGTAATCCTTGGCCGTCACAGAGAAGGGGGTTTCGTCATGAATACCGTATCGGTTTGCAGCGGTCAGACTTGCTGGCGGGGATAATGTGGCCGGGCATGCTTTCGAGGCTCATTTCTATTGTATTCGCGATCTCGGGAAATGGGCGCTGACCTGTCGCTATGGTTGTTCAGGGAACGGCGTCGGCGGGGGGGCGTTCAAGCGTGACCTTAACCAAGATGCAGGACCCGTCCCATGCGCTCTTCCCTTGTGACCGCCGCAACCCTGGCCTTCCTCGCCCTCGGCGTGACCGCCCTTTCGGCCTGTGGCCACACCACTGAACAGCGCGCCGCCACCGGAGCCATCGCGGGGGCAGTTGTGGCCGGGCCGGTCGGCGCGGCCGTCGGCGGCGCGGCCGGCGCCGCTCGCCCGGATTGAGCGACTGGACTTGGCGTCGGGGCCCCCGACGCCTATCTGGGGGATCGCCCACGGGTGCGTCCCGGCGATGACGGTCGGCCGAAGAACGGCCCCGTTCGTCGATTAAGAGACGCGCGCGCTTGATTTACGGCTCCATTTCGGCTTTGCCGACGCCCGGACGCCGTGGCGATCCCCGCCCGTGCCCCTCCGGCGACGGGCCCACCCCTCGAAGGACGACCGACCGACCGCATGAGAGATCTGAAACAGACCGGCTTCAACGACCGCATCAGCACCCAGCAGGAGGCCAAGAAGGCTCTGCTGGCCAAGTTCAAGCCCAAGGCCGCCGCGCCCGACCCCGAGTTCGACAAGCTGGCTGAGAAGCGCGCGGCCGAGAAGGAGGCCCTGCGTCTCCAGCACGAGGCTGCAAAAGCCGAAGAGCGTCGCCTTAAGGCCGACCGTGACGCCGAGCGTATGGCTGCCGAACGTGAATCCGAGGAGGCCGTCGAGGCCGAGAAGCGCGCAAATCGCAAGGAGCGCAAGCAACTCACCAAGGAAGAGCAGAAGGCCGCCCGCGACGCCAAATACGCCGCCCGCAAGGCGCGGAAGTAGCCGCCAGGCGCTCGCGCTCTCATTGAGACTGTTCGGCCCGTCGCGATCTCGCGGCGGGCCGAAGTCGTTGTGGAGCCTCAGGTCTGGCGTGGCGCCTCGGTGGCGACCAGCAGGTCGCCCAGCGCCTCGCGCAGCTGTTCGCCGGAGTAGGGCTTCCTCAGGAACGGCCAGGGCGCGTCGGTCAGGGCCAGGTCGACGTCGTCTCCAGCATAGCCCGAGGTCAGCATGATCGACATAGCCGGCCAGCGCTCTGCGCAGGTCCGGGCCAGCTCCACGCCGGTCATGCCGCCCGGCATGACGATGTCGGTCAGCATGACGTCGAAGCGGCGGTGATCCAGAACGGCAATGGCCTCGGCCCCCGTTTCCGCCGTCTCAACCTCCAACCCCATGCCGCGCAGCAGGTCCATGGCGATCGCGGCGACGCCCACGTCATCCTCGACCAGTAGAAGGGTCTGGCCCGGCTTCACCGCGCCCAGCACGCGGCGGGGAGCCTCCGGCGTCGCCTCCTCGACCGGCGCTGGCGGCAGGTAGACGCGGATTTCCGTCGCTTCGCCGACCGCGGAGGTGATCTTCACCCCGCCCCCGCTCTGGCGCGCGAAGCCATACACCTGGCTGAGGCCGAGGCCCGTGCCCTTGCCGACCGCCTTGGTGGTGAAGAAGGGCTCGAACACCCGAAGCATCGTCTCCGGGCTCATGCCCGCGCCTGTGTCGGAGACTGTGACGCAGACGTAGTCGCCGGGGGCGAGCTCGATCACCTCGCCCGCGTCGATCTGACAAGCCTGGGTCTGGACGGTGATCGTCGCACCGTCCGGCTGGCCCCGCTCGGCCACGGCATCGCGGGCGTTGACGATGAGGTTCAGCAGCGCAGCCTCGAACTGGGCCGGATCGACGATCACGCGGGCGCCCCCGCGACGGAGCTTCAGCTTGTAGCCAACCGCCTCCCCGACCGCGCGGCGCAGCAGGGGGTCGCTTTCGCGGATCAGGGCGTTGATGTCGATCGCCTCGGGCCGAAGGGCCTGGCGACGCGAGAAGGCCAGCAACTGATGCGTCAGCCGCTCGCCGCGGCGTGCGGCCGACAGGGCGGCCTCGCCCAGCTTCTGGCGGCGCGCGAAGTCGTCGGGGGACTTCAGGATCAGGTCCAGGGCGCCGATGACGACGGTCAGCAGGTTGTTGAAGTCGTGAGCCACGCCGCCTGTCAGCCGGCCGATCGCCTCCATGCGCTGGGCGTGCATCAGATCCGCCTCGGCCTTCGCTTTCTCGGCCAGGGCGTGGCCGACGCGCTCTTCAAGCAGTTCGTTGATCCGCTTGAGGTCGTGCTCGACCCGGCGCGCGTCGGTCACGTCGAAAGCCACGCCGACGAAGCCGATGACCTCGCCGCCCGGACCGAAGCGCGGACGCGAGAAGGACTTCAGCCAGCGGTACTCCCCCGAGCTGTGGCGGTAGCGCGCTTCAAGCGCGAAGGGCAGTTCCGTGGCCTCTCCGGCAAGGGACTCGCGGACCAGCATGTCCTGGTCGTCGGGGTGGATGTAGGTGCGCCAGTCGGCGGTGCGGACGCTCTCGTAATCGCCCCCCATGTATTCGACATAGGCCTGGTTGACGAAAGCGCGGCTCCTATCCTGCTGCGTCACCCAGATCAGGACCGGGGCGGTGTCGGCGATGTCGCGGAAACGGGCTTCGCTTTCCAGAACCTCCGCCTGGGCGCGGGTGCGTTCGACCTCGGACCAGGCCCGGTCGGCGACGTCCTCCATCAGGGTGATCTCGGCGCCTGTCCAAGCCCGGGATCGGATGCTGTTCACGTGGAGGAAGGCTCTCAGCACGCCGGATCGGACAATGGGCACCGTCACGAAGGCGGCCACCTGGACCTCGGCGAAGGCGTCCGCGGCGCCGGAGGTGCGGGGATCGAGCAAGACGTCATCGACCACAATCGTCTTGCCCTCGGCCAGCTGGCGATCCACCTCGCCGCCGAAGTTCCGGGTGCGGTGCACGCCCTGCAGGCTGCCCACGCCCTCCGTCCAGTCGCGGGCCATCTCGAAGACCTCGTGGTCGCGACGCAACTCCCCATGGCCAACCCGGTTCACGCCCAGCATGCGCCCCAGCACGCTCTGCACATGATCCATGATGGCCTCGGGATCGTTCAGGTCGCGCACGCCGTCGGACAACTCCAGCAGGAAGCGTTGGCGGCGTTCCTGCTGGGCAAGGGCGTCCAGGGCCTCCCGCGTCGTCGTGACGTCGAACGACAGGCCGACATAACCCTGGAACACCTCCTCGCCGTCGAAACGGGGGTTCACCGACACTCGCATCCACCGCCATGCGCCGTCGTGACGCAGGAAGCGGCACTCGAAAGCGTAGGGCAGGAAGCGGGCGCGGGCTTCGGCCTGGGTGGCGTTGACCTCGGCCACGTCGTCGGGGTGGATCGAGGCCTTCCAGGCGTGGCCCATAAAGGTCTCGCCGGGTTTGCCGTAGAACTCGACCAGGGCCGCGTTGACGAACTCCACCTCGCCCGCGGCATTGGTCAGCCAGACGGGGGAGGGCGCGGTGTCGGCCATCAGGCGGAACCGGGTCTCGCTCTCGCGCAACGCGGCCTCCGCCGCCTTGGCGTCGGAAATGTCGACCGTCACGGCGATATAGCCTGACCGGGCGCCATCCTGGTCGCACAGGGCCCGCAGGCTGGTCAGGGCCCAGACTACCGTGCCGTCGGGCTGAACATATCGCTTTTCAAGCTGGCCGCCCTCGCCGCCTGCGAGGACGCTGGACAGCAGATCGAGCGTCGGCTGCACGTCGTCCGGATGGCTGGCCTGAGCCGTCGTCATGCCGATAATCGACTCCTGGGTATGGCCCAGAAGCGCGGCGAACCGGGCGTTCGCGCTGACCACGCGACCATCCATGCCGACGCGGGCGATACCGGCTGCCGCCTGATCGACCATGGCGGTCAATTCCGCCTCGCTGCGTCTCAGCGCGTCCCGGGAATTCTCGAGCGCCGAGACCGTCTCGCCGAGCCGGGCCAGGCTCTTGCGTAGGGAGGCGGCCACGAGGGTGGAGAAGAGGCCGACGATAATAAAATTGGTAGTGGCGCCCCGGCCTGCGGGGGTTGCGATGCCGAACCCCGCCGCTCCAGGACCGGCGATTGCCCAGCCGCCGAGAAGGCACGCCGCCGTCGCGACAAGGCCGGCGACCCGTCCGCCGGTGAGGGCCGCCAGGGTCACCGCCGGCAACAGGATGATGAACCCGGAAACCTCACCGAAAAAGGCCTGACCCGCCCAGCGTACGAGCAGTCCGACCGCGGCGAACGCCAGACCAGTCAAGACGTTTCGCCACCACGGTCGCCTGGGCTCGCGCGCCAGCCGCGCCAGGACGATGTCCGGCTCCAGCATCCGACCGAACAAAGCGCTGAAACCCAATCCGACCCCCGGTTCGCGCTCGCGCGAAAAACGGCAACGCTTTCCGATTCTTTGCGTTCCGCTCCGCGAAGAAGCCGCATCCATATGGGGCTTCAGATCTTGGTGCAGGCCGCTGGAACGCTTACCTGCCACACGATTAGCGACTGTCGCCAAAGGAGCAAGCATGACTGCAACGATCGACACGGGCCTGACGAAGGCCGAGCGCACTGATGTGGCGCAGGAGCTGAGCAAGGTGCTGGCCGACAGCTTCGCCGTCTATCTGAAGACCCACGGCTACCACTGGAACGTGCGGGGTCCCGAGTTTTTCACCCTGCACACCCTGCTGGAGCAGCAGTACCGCGAGATCTGGGCCGCGCTGGACGAGATCGCTGAACGGATCCGGGCGTTGGGCGAGTTCGCGCCCCAGGCCCAGTCGACCTTCGCCAACCTGACATCAATCAAGGACGGCGACCCCGACAAGGACGCTCCGGCCATGCTGAAGGAGCTGATGAAGGACCATGAGACCCTGATCGCCACCTGCCGCGCAGCCCTGACGGCCGCCGACGACGACAGCGACGATGTCTCGGTGGACCTGCTGACCCAGCGGCTGGCCGCGCACGAGAAGTTCGCCTGGATGCTGCGTTCGACCTTGGGAGGGCGCTAGGCCCGGCTCACAGAACCGCAATCCGTGGCCTGAAAAGCGCCGTGTTGGGGGACCATAGAGCCCGCCTCACGGCGTCCAGGCGCCGCAGCTTCAGAAACCCATGTCGCTTTCCGCCATCAAGTCCCTCGACTGGCACAGGGTGAAGACCTTGGGACGTCGCTATGCGGCCGCGGCCCCCGCGGCGCTGGCGGCGCTTGGCGTGGCGATGGCGGCGAGCTCGACGGCGCGTCCCATCGGCGATCGCACGGCAGAGGCCGTGGCGCGGGTCACCGAAGGCGATCTGTCAGCGCGCGGCCTTGCGGCCCTAAGCGCGCGGATGGATCCGGCCCAGCTGGCCCTGGCGATCCGATTCGATCCCAATGAACAGCGCCCGGCCTTGCTGGGGCTGACGCCGGGCTGGGAAAGCCTGACGCTCGCCGGGCGGCCGACGCTGGAGCTGGGCGTCAACGGTCTTGACGCCCAGAAGCGCAACGCCGCCATGCCCGCCGCAATCGACGCCCTGCGTTCGGCGCGTCCTTTCGCGCTGCAGACGGCCACCTCCGCCGACCGGGCGCGCGCCCTGCGCTGCTTGACCCAGGGCGTCTATTACGAGGCGGCGCTGGAAAGCACCGAGGGCCAGGAGGCCGTGGCCCAGGTCATCCTGAACCGGGTGCGCGATCCCAACTACCCGAACACCGTCTGCGGCGTCGTCTTCGAGGGCGCCGAGCGGACTACGGGCTGCCAGTTCAGCTTCACCTGCGACGGCGCCCTGTCGCAAGCGCCGGTCGGCTGGGCCTGGAACCGCGCGCGGACCGTCGCCGAGCGCGCCCTGTCCGGCTATGTGGCGATCAAGGTCGGCACCGCGACCCACTACCACGCCGACTACGTCCACCCCTGGTGGTCTCCGACGTTGGCCAAGATCACCCAGATCGGCGCGCACATCTTCTATCGCTGGAAGGGACTGGCCGGAGAGACCGTCTCGTTCAAACAGACCTATGCCGGGCATGAGCCCGTCATCGACGAGGCGCGCTTCTCGCGGCCCCGCCTGATCAGCGCTTCCGCAGCCACGGGCGAGGCCGGTCCCGACGATGCGACGGTCCTGGCTCAAGGCGGAATGAACCTGCGGACCGTCGAGATCGACGGCCAGACACGCGTCGTGGGCGTGGCCAGCCTGGGCGGACGTCGCCAGGCGACCGCGGCCGACATCGCGGCCATCAACGCCCGCCTTCAGGCCTTCGAGGCTCCCCCGATCGCGGCGCCGGCCGCCGCGCCCCCTCCGCCCGGGGTGATCACCATGGACGTCGAAGAGGTTGGTCGACCCGCCAACTGACGCAGCGGCTCACCGGGCGTGCAACGTTGCGGCGCATCAGGCATTCAGACTTCCCACAGGATTATACAGCCGAGCCTGGAATCGCCTTGACCGCCGCAGCCCTGCCCTGGAACGAAGCCGAAAGGCTCATCGCGCTGCAGGCTTACGGGATTCTCGACACGGAGCCCGAGCAGGCGTTCGATGACATCGTCAGGCTGGCGTCACGGATCTGCGACACGCCCATCGCAGTGGTCAATCTGATCGACCAGGGCCGTCAATGGTTCAAGGCCGAGACAGGCCTCGGCGTGCGCGAAACACCGCTCGACACCTCCTTCTGCGCCCATGCTCTGCTGCAGGAGGATGGGATGGTCATTCCCGACGCGACCCGGGATGCCCGGTTCGAAGGCAATCCACTGGTGACGGGGGAGGCTGGCCTGCGCTTCTACGCCGGGCGACTCCTGAAGAGCGCCGACGGCCACGCACTCGGCACCCTCTGCGTCCTGGACGTCCAGACCCGGCCCGAGGGGCTGACGCCGCTGCAGGCCGAGACGCTGGACGTTCTGGCCCGTCAGGTCATGGCCCAACTGGAATTACGTCGCGCAATCAGCGAGCGGGAGGAGGGCGTCATCGCCCTGGCGGAGAGCGAGTCCAAATTCCGGGCCATCGCCGAGTCCATGCCCCAGATGGTCTGGTCGGCCCAACCCGACGGCTTCCACGACTACTACAACGCCCGCTGGTACGAGTTCACCGGCGTGCCGGCCGGCTCGACCGACGGCGAGGCCTGGAACGGCATGTTCCATCCGGACGACCGGACGCGCGCCTGGGAGGCCTGGGGCCACTCGCTCGAGACGGGCGACCTTTACGAGATCGAATACCGGCTGCGGCGCGCCGACGGCGTCTATCGCTGGACGCTTGGACGAGCGACGCCGATCCGCAATGAGGCGGGCGAGATCACCCGTTGGTTCGGCACCTGCACCGACATCGAGGACCTCAAGCGATCGGAAGCGGGCAAGGACCTGCTGAGCCAGGAACTGAGCCACCGGATCAAGAACATCTTCGCCGTGGTCTCGTCCCTGATCGCCCTGTCGGCGCGGGAGCATCCGGAGGCCAGGGCGTTCGCCGGCTCGGTGCGCGACCGGGTCAATGCCCTGGCCCGCGCCCATGAGTTCGTCCGCCCGCACTCCGAGGTGTCCCAGCCGCTGATCGGCGACACGACGCTCCACACCTTCCTGGGCGCCCTGTTCAAGCCCTACGTCGACGCCAGCGGGCGGTCCCGCGTGGCGCTCGAGGGCGAGGACGCGACCTTCGACGATCAGGCCGCGACCTCTGTCGCCCTGCTGTTCCACGAACTTGCGACCAACGCCGCCAAATACGGCGCCCTGTCCGCGGCGGGGGGAACTGTACTGTTGCGTACGCGCAACGACGGAGATCGATTCATCCTGACCTGGACGGAGCGTGGCGGCCCTCCCATCCTCGAAAAGCCGGTCCGGCAAGGGTTTGGCTCGGCCCTGGCGTCGCTTTCGGTCAAAGGGCAGCTGGGCGGAAAGTTGGAACGAAGGTGGGAGCCAGGGGGTTTGATCCTCGAGGCGGACCTCCCCGCAACGGCGCTATCCCGGCGCCGCGCCGCACTAGGAAAGAAGTGAACCGGACGGTCATCTCGGCGTTACGAGAGCCTGATAACCGACACAACAAGGCCATGACCGCGCGTATCCTGATAATTGAAGACGAAGCCCTTGTGGCGATGGAACTCCGCTTTGTGCTGGAGGACCTGGGTCATGACGTCGTCGCCACCGTCGCCGATGCGAACAGCGCACGGTCTGTCGCGGCCGAGAACGACATCGATCTGGCCCTGGTCGATATCCACCTGTCCGACGGTCCGACCGGCATCGACCTTGGCCGTGAGCTCGGTCAGGAGCGGGGGGTGACCGTCCTCTTCATGACCGCCAATACCGGAATGGTTCGCGAGGGCGTGGCCGGCACCATCGGCGTCCTGTCCAAGCCGACCGACGAGCGCGCGGTCCAGACGGCGGTCGACTATGCGCTGGGTCGTCGGACCGGTCGGCCGGTCGAATATGCGCCGCCGGAATTGCAGTTGTTCGGCTGACGACGGTTGCGGGCTGAGGCTCGGCTGACCACCTGAAGGGCTCCCCGAAACGGAGCCCTTTTTCATGTCCGATCCGAAGAAACGCGCCCTCGGCAAGAGCGGTCTGGAGACCGCGCCCCTCGTGTTCGGAGGCAATGTCTTCGGCTGGACCATCGACAAGGCGAAGTCGTTCGAGATTCTCGACGCATTCGTCGGCGCCGGCTTCAACGCCATCGACACCGCCGATGCCTATTCGCGCTGGGTCCCCGGCAACTCCGGCGGCGAGAGTGAAACCATCATCGGCGAATGGCTTAAGGCGCGCAGGCGTCGCGACGATGTCCTGATCCTGACCAAGGTCGGATCGACCATGGGCCAGAACGGCGATGACACCCGCAACGACCTTTCGCCCCGCTGGATCGAGCGCGCGGTCGAGGACAGTTTGCGTCGGCTCCAGACGGATGTGATCGACCTCTACCAGTCGCACTGGATGGACAAGACAACCCCGTCCGAAGAAACCTTGCGCGCCTATGAGCGGCTGATCCAGGCCGGCAAGGTGAGGGCTATCGGCGCCTCCAACCACGACGCCGCCAGGATGCGCGAGGCGCTGGATGTGGCCGCCGATAAAGGCCTGCCGCGCTACGAGACGGTGCAGCCACACTACAACCTCTACAGCCGCTCGACCTTCGAGGGTGAACAGCAGGACCTGGCCGTCGCCGAGGGTCTTGGCGTCATCACCTATTTCAGCCTCGAGAGCGGCTTCCTCAGCGGGAAATACAAGACGGTCGCCGACGCCGACGCCTCGAAGCGAGGCGGCGGCATGTTGAAGGATCACTTCAACGAACGCGGCGTCCGCATCCTGGCGGTGCTCGACGCCGTCGCCCAGCGCAACGAGGCGACGCCCGCCCAGGTCGCATTGGCCTGGCTGCTGAGCCGCCCGGGCGTCACCGCTCCCATCGTCAGCGCGACATCGCTGGATCAGCTGAACGACACGCTGAAGGCCGCCACGCTGACGCTGTCGGACACGGACCTGGCGGATCTGACGACAGCGAGCGACGCCTGACCCATTGGATCGGGGTCACCAGACCCCGATCTTCTCCGCCTCGTGGTGGCTGATCGGGTGGTGCGCTTTCGCGTGGTCTTCCTCGGCGAGGAAGCGCACCGCCTCCAGCGCCGCCATGCATCCCATGCCGGCGGCGGTCACGGCCTGGCGATAGACGTCGTCTGTGACGTCGCCGGCGGCGTAGCAGCCCTCGACATTGGTCGCCGTCGTGCCGGGCGTCACCATCAGATAGCCGCCCTGCTTGGTCTCCAGCTGGCCCTGGAACAGCTCCGACGACGGCGAGTGGCCGATGGCGATGAAGACGCCGTCGGCCTGGACCTCCTGCGTCGCGCCAGTCAGGGCGTGCTTCAGTCGCACCCCCGTGACGTTCGAGGCGATTCCGTCCGACCGTCCCAGGATTTCGTCGACCGCATGGTTCCAGATCACCTCGACCTTGGGATTGGCGAACAGCCGGTCCTGCAGGATCTTCTCGGCCCGGAACTCGTCCTTGCGGTGCACGACGGTCACCTTGGCGGCGAAGTTGGTCAGGAACAGCGCCTCCTCGACCGCCGTATTCCCGCCGCCGACCACGATGACGTTCTTGCCGCGATAGAAGAAGCCGTCGCAGGTCGCGCAGGCCGAGACGCCGAAGCCCTGGTATTTCTGCTCGCTCTCCAGCCCCAGCCATTTCGCCTGGGCGCCGGTGGAGATGATGACTGTCTCTGCCAGCAGCTCGGTCCCTGAGTCCAGCTTCAGCCGGAACGGCCGCTGCGACAGGTCGCAGGAGACGACGATGTCCTCGATGACCTCTGTGCCGACGTGCAGGGCCTGGGCCTTCATCTGCTCCATCAGCCAGGGACCCTGGATGGCCTCGGCGAAACCGGGATAGTTTTCGACGTCGGTGGTGATGGTCAGCTGGCCGCCCGGCTGGATGCCGGCGATGACGACCGGGTTCAGGTTGGCGCGGGCCGCATAGATGGCGGCTGTCCAACCGGCGGGGCCGGAGCCGATGACGGCGACGCGGATCGTTCTCGGAGTGCTCATGAGTGCTATCTAGTCTCTGATTCCGCCCCATGCGATGTCCCGGGCGACGGAAAACCGTGGAGAGATGACAGATGGACGTTCAGCCGCAACGAAGCTTCATCGGGGTCGGGCTCGCCATCGGTGTGGGCGTCGGCGCCGCCATCGGGGTCGCGATGGGCAATCTGGTGATCGGCATCGGCGTCGGGGTGGCCCTGGGCCTCATCCTCGGAGGCGCGCTGGACGCGCGGGACAAGGCGAAGCGCAAGGGCGACGGGGACGGCGGGGGGAGCTACGCCGACGGCGGCAGCGGCAGCGGCAGCGGCGGCAGCGGCGGCCGGTCGAAGGCCGATGGGGCGGACGACGGCGGGGACGGCGGCGGTGGGGGTGACTGACGTCTAGCGCCCCATCGCCCTCAGTAATTCCCGCGCGGCCCGATCCGTCTCGGCCAGCGGCGCATAGGTCCATGTCTCCAGCGATCCGTCGAACGGTCGCGCTGCGCCCCTGGCTTCCAGGTCGGCATGCAGACGCGCGAACTTGCCCGGGGCCTTGAGCGCCACCATTGCCAGGACGTGAACCGGCTTGCCCGTCGAGGCGGCCTCGGCGGCCATGTTGGCGCTGTCCTCGGTGACCAGGATATGGTCGGCGGCGTTCAGGAAGGCGAACAGCGGGTTCGCGCCCTCACCATCCCAGATCCAGCCAGGCAGGTCGCTCAGCCGCCCGGTCATGACCGCCTTCGCCGCCTCGGGCGTTCTGCGGGAGAAGGTCAGCATCAGCGATCCGCCCGATGCCCTTACGGCCGCCGCGATCCGGTCGGCCAGCGTCGCGGCATGGTCCGGCGTCAGGTCGAAGGCCTTGGACCTGCCCCCGATCAGGATGGCGACCCGAGGGCGGGGCAGGACGTCCAGGCGCCCGGCGAAGGCCGGGGCGGCCTCGGCCAGGGTCTCGGGCGTGATGCGGTGGGGTGAGCCGGTGATCGAAACGACCCTGGTCCCGGTCAGGCTGTCGTGCGCCGGCGCCACGACCAGATCGAAAAGAGCCGGGTTGAGGCGCGGATCCTGGGTCTGGACGACGAAGGTCTTGCCGCCGCTTAACCGCCGCACGGCCAGCGACAGAGGCAGGGTCGCCCGGCCCGTCGCGATCCACAGGTCCGGCCAGGGCTCGCCTTCGGCTGGGAAGGGCGCGGCGGACGCCAGCATCCACCGCGCCTTCAGCGCGACCGGCAGCCAGTCGAGGGCCGACCGCCAGCGCACCCGTTTCACGTCGATGTGTGCAGGAGTCAGACGCGCGACCGCCTCGGCGAGGCCGAGCGCCTGATTTTCCATGCCGGCGCGGCCGTCCGAGACGACCGCGATACGAAGGGGCTTTGGCCCTACTTCCACTCGACCTTGAGGATTTCGTAGGCCTTCACGCCGCCGGGGGTGTTCACCTCGACGGTGTCGCCGACGGCCTTGGAGATCATGGCACGGGCGATGGGCGAGGAGATGGAGATCTTGCCCGCCTTCACGTCGGCCTCGTGCTCGCCGACGATCTGGTAGCGGCCTTCTTCCTCGGTGTCCTCGTCGACCACGGTGACCGTGGCTCCGAACTTGACCTGGTCGCCGCTGAGCTTGGTCACGTCGATGACCTGGGCGCGGCTGATCTTGTCCTCGATGTCCGCGATCGAGCCTTCGATCCAGCCTTGGCGTTCCTTGGCCGCGTGATACTCGGCGTTTTCCGATAGGTCGCCGTGTTCGCGGGCCTCCGAAATCGCCGCGATAACGCTGGGACGTTCCACCGACTTCAATTGCTTAAGCTGATCGTCGAGGGAGCGGTAACCCTCGGCCGTCATCGGCACTTTTTCCATGTGGTCGTGATTTTCTGACTTGTCGCCCGGTAAACCGGAGAGGGGACTTAAGAGAAACTCTGGCGAATACGCTGGTCGCTGGGCGCGCGCGACCGGCCGAAGAAGCTAGGGCGCCTAGGGCGGAAACTCAAGGTCCAGCCGGGAAGCGGTCGGCTGGATCAGCTCGCCGATGGTGGCAGGGCGCGGTGACGATTCTGCGACAGACGCCGATCCAGCAGGGTTTTCGCCACCCCGTAGGCGATCCAGGCGACCAGGGCGGCGCCGATGATCGCGAACAGAAGCGAGGCCAGCAGGGCACCCGCGGCCATGAAGGCGAGAAGAAAGGCGATGGCCGCGCCGAGGCCGGCCGCGATCTGTAGGGTTTTCAAACGCATGTCCGCATAACGCGCCCGTCTATTGCGGGTTGCGAGTCCCGCAACGGGTTCAGGCGTAGGCGTAGGGCCCGCCGCGCTCCAGCGCCCTCTGATAGGCCGGCCGGGCATGGATGGTCTGCAGGAAGGCCTTCAGCTTCGGCTTGTCCGGACCGTAGGGCGCGCGGCTGGCCCCGGCTTCCAGCGGGAAGCTCATCATGATGTCGGCGGCCGAGAAGGCCTCGCCGGCGAACCAGGGCGATTTCGACAACTCGCCCTCCCAATAGGCGGTATGGGCCGCGATCTGCGGGTCGATGAAGCTGGACTGCGCCTTGTTCGAGATTGCCTTGACCAGCGGCCGGACGAGGCCCGGCGACCGGGCCGGCAGGGCCCCGAACACCAGTTTGAGCAGCAGCGGCGTCATCGCCGACCCCTCGGCGTAGTGCAGCCAGTAGGTGAACCGCCGCCCGTTCGCCGTCCCTGCCGTCGGCCGCAGCCCGTGCCCCGGATAGGTCGCCAGCAGATATTCCATGATTGCCCCGGTCTCGGCGACGACGACATCCCCGTCCTGGATCACCGGCGACTTGCCCAGCGGATGGATGGCGCGCAGCTCGGGCGGGGCCAGCATGGTGTCGGCGTTCCGCTCGTAGCGCTTCACCTCATAGTCCAGCCCCATCTCCTCCAGCACCCACAGCACGCGCTGGGAACGGGAGTTGTTCAGGTGGTGGACGACGATCATGGCGCGGCTCCGCGAGTTCGGATCACCTTAGCGATGTTGACGCCGGGGAGGGCAAGGGCCGTCAGCGCGTGCGCCCACTCCACCGCCGACGCGGACGTCCCTGCGCCTGAGCCTGACCGGCGCCCCGTTTTGGGTTCGGCGCCACGCCCGTGCGCCGGCTCTGCCACAGCTCATAGGCCAGGGTGGCCAGCGCCAGCTTGCCGGCATGCCGACCGGCGAAGCCGCGCGCGCCCTTCGACAACAGAAGGCCGCCGATGACGGTGGCGATACGGGACAGGGCCATGGGACGTCTCCTTTGATACGCGAACACAACGGCTGCGCACGGCCCAGGTTCACCGCGATTGAAACCCTGCGTGCTTTCGCCCACACCGGACCCATGACTACGCCCGAACCCCGCCTGACCTCCCTGGCCCATGGCGGAGGCTGCGGCTGCAAGCTCTCGCCCGGCGTGTTGCGCGACATCCTGTCGAAGACCCCGCAGGCCGCCGCCTTCGCCAACCTGATGGTCGGGACCGAGACCTCCGACGACGCGGCCGTCTGGCGTCTGAACGATCAGCAGGCGCTGGTGGCGACGACCGACTTCTTCATGCCGGTGGTCGACGACCCGTTCGATTTCGGGCGGATCGCGGCGACCAACGCCCTGTCGGATGTCTATGCGATGGGCGGGCGGCCCATCTTCGCCCTGGCCCTGGTCGGGATGCCGGTGAATGTCCTGTCGACCGACACCATCGGCCGGATCCTCGCGGGCGGCGCCAGCGTCTGCGCCGAGGCGGGCATCCCCGTCGCCGGCGGCCATTCGATCGACAGCGTGGAGCCGATCTATGGACTGGTGGCGCTGGGTCTCGTCCATCCCGACCGGGTCCTGACCAATCGCGGGGCGCGGGCAGGGGACGTCCTGATCCTGACCAAGGGTCTCGGCGTTGGCGTGCTGTCGGCCGCGCTCAAGCAGGAGCGGCTGGACGCGGCCGGGTATGCAGCGCTCATCGCTTCGACCACGAGGCTGAACGCCGTCGGCGCCGATCTGGCCGGGACCGACGGCGTCCACGCCATGACCGACGTGACCGGCTTCGGCTTGCTGGGCCATGCGCTGGAGATGGCGCGCGGCTCGGGGCTGGGCATCGAGCTGGATGCGGGGGCCGCGCCCCTGCTGGAGGGTGTCGAGGCGCTTGCCCGGGACGGCGTCCGCACCGGCGCCTCGGGCCGCAACTGGGCGTCCTGCGCCGAGGAGATCGCTCTGCCGACCGGGTTCGACGACTGGCGCCGCGACCTGCTCACCGACCCCCAGACCTCGGGCGGGCTTCTCGTCGCCGTCGCGACCGAGGCAGCCGGGACCACGCTGGCGACGATCCACGCGGCCGGCTTCGACCAGGCCGCCGTCGTCGGCCGCGTCGTCGAGGGCGCCGGGGTGCGGGTCGTTTGATCCGCCGCACCACCGATCTGTCTCCCGAGGCCCGGGCCGGCTTCGACGCCATCATTGACGTGCGCAGCCCCGCCGAGTTCGCCGAGGACCACATCCCCGGCGCCATCAACCTTCCGGTCCTCGACGACGCCGAACGGGCCGAGGTCGGGACCATCTATGTGCAGCAGTCCAAATTTCTCGCCCGCCGGATCGGCGCGGCGAAGGTCGCCCGCAACATCGCCGCCCATCTCGACGGGGCGCTGAAGGATCGCGACGGGAGCTTCCGCCCCCTGGTCCACTGCTGGCGCGGGGGCCAGAGGTCGGGGGCCATGGTCGCCGTGATGGATCAGATCGGCTGGCCGGTGACCGTGCTTGACGGCGGCTACATGACCTGGCGGCGCACTGTCCAGGCGGTCCTGTATGGCGAGGCCGCATGGTCCGTCATCCTGCTCGACGGCGGCACCGGCTCCGGCAAGACCGCGCTGCTGCCACGCCTCGCCGAACGCGGCATGCAGGCGATCGACCTGGAGGGTCTGGCCGGGCATCGCGGCTCCCTGTTCGGCGCGACCGGCCGTCCCCAGCCGTCGCAGAAACTGTTCGAGAGCCGTCTGTTCGAGGCGCTTGGGACCCTCGACCCGACGCGCCCGGTGGTCGTCGAGGCCGAGTCCAGCCGCATCGGCGCCCGCACAATCCCGCCCACCCTGTGGTCGGCTATGGGCCGCGCCCCGGTGATCGAGCTGAGCGCGCCCGTCGAGGCGCGTGCCCGATTCTCCGCCCGGCTCTATGCCGATATCGCCGCCGACGTTGCGGCGCTGGACACGGCCCTCGGCCGCCTCCCGCCCCATCATTCGAAGGAGACGATCGCGGGCTGGAAGGCGATGGCGCGGGAGGGCCGCACGGTCGAACTCGCCGCCGCCCTGGTCGAGGAACACTACGACCCCGCCTACCGCCGCATGTCCGCGCGGCGCGACCGGCCGGTGATCGGGCGGGTGGAGATGACCGAGGTGCTGGACGCCGACCTCGACCGCGCGGCGGATGCGGTGGCGGCGCTGATCTCCACCGCCAGGACCTGATCCCTTCCTTTCGTCATCCCCGGTCTTCGCTTCGCTTCCAGGAGGATGACGAAAGGGAATGCGGATCGCTAACCGATCAGGGCAATGATCCGCTCCGCCGCCACCGCCGCCCCATCCTCGCGCGACGCCACGACCCCGATCCGCCTCGCCGTCTCGACCACCGTCGGATTCGCCAGCACCCCGCCCAGTACTTCAGCCACCCGCTCCGCCGTATAGCGCTTGCGCCCCAGTGTCGCCCCGCACCCCAGCCGCACCACCCGCGCGGCATCGTCGAACTGGTCGCCGAGGAACGGCACGACCAGCTGCGTTCGCCCTGCGCGCAGGGCCTGCTGCGTCGTCCCGACCCCGCCCTGGTGCACGACGGCGGCGGCGCGTGGGAACAGCTTCGAATAGGGCGCATAGGCCACGGCGAGGGCGTCCGGCCCGTCCGCGACCCCGACATCGCCTTTCGGCCCCACCAGCAGCACAGCCCGCCGCCCCAGAATCCGGGCCGCCTCCAGGCTCTCGACATAGAAGCGTCCGGGGACGATCACCGCCGCGCTCCCCAGGGTGAAGACAAGTGGCTCCGGCCCGGCGGCGAGGAAGGCCTGCAGCGCCGGCGACAAGGGCGTCGGCCCGCCGGTCTCGCTGTCGTAGGCGGCATGGCCGGTCACGGTGAACCCAGATGGCGCGTCGGCCTGCGGCAGGCCCAGCAGCGGTGAATAAAGCCCCAGCGCCAGCGGCCGGTTCTTCAGCCCGTCGAGCAACAGACTGGCCAGCTGCGGCTCCAGACCCATCCTCTGCCGAACCCGATCCGCCGGCCCGGTCCAAGCCGCGCCCCTGGCCCGCGCGCCCGCGAGGGTCAGCCGGTTCAGCGCCAGTCGCCACCCGCCCGACGCCGGCGCCAGCCACGGCGCGTTCGGCAGGGCGGGCGGGTCAAAGGCCGAGAAGACGATGGCCGGCTGCAACGCGACCGGAACGAAGGGCAGGCCGAGACCATCCGCCGCCATGGCCGCCCCGGCGGCGAAGGTCGATCCGACAATCGCGACCGCGCCTTGAGCCACCGCCAGCAACTGCCGGGCCCCGCGCTCCAGATGCGGCAGCAGCATCTTCTCGAACAGGAAGCTGCTCGAACGCGTCACCGCCTCGGTGATCTCCAACTCCGTCATCCCCATCATGACCTCGAGCTCGGCGATGCTCGGGCCGATGGCGTGGAAGGTCAGGCCCTCGGCCCGGATCTTGTCGCCATGTTGTGGCGAGGAAGCGATCTCCGCCTCGAACCCCCGCGCCTTCAACGCCAGCGCCAGGGCGATGAACGGATGCAGGTCGCCGAGCGATCCGGCGGTAGCGAGGACGATGCGGGGAGGCATGACGAACCCTAGCACGCCCCGGTGAAGGTTCGCGCTGGCGTCCCGTGACGCCGGTGCTAGCCTCGTCGTCATGACCCGATCTCGCACGGCTGCCATCTTCACCTCCCTCAGCCTCTGGGTGATGGTCGCCCTGGTCGGAGGCCTGGCGGCGGGCGCCGCGGCCCAGGCCTGGGGCATCCCCGGCGGGACCGGGACGGTGGCGGTGATCGACGCCCTGGGCCAGCTGTGGCTCAACGCCCTGAGGATGACGATCATCCCCCTGGTCTTCAGCCTGCTGGTGACCGGCATATCCTCCATCGCCGATGCGGCGGCGACCGGCCGGCTCGCGCTCAAGGCGATGATCGTCTTCGCCCTGCTGCTGCTCGGGGCCACGGTTTATGCCTTCGCCTCGTCGCTGGGACTGCATGCCCTGTGGCCCATCGGCGCGGACGGGGCCGCCGCCCTCCTCGCCGGTGCCCCGCCCGAGGCCGCGCGCGAGGTCGCCGAGAACGTCGGCGGCGGCGGCTTCGGCGCCTTCCTGACCAGTCTCGCCCCCGCCAACCCGATCCGGGCCGCGGCCGACGACGCCATCCTCGCCATCGTCGTCTTCGCCATCGCCTTCGGCTTCGCCACCACCCGGCTCGACGCCCGTCTGCGCCAGCCCGTCGCCCTGTTCTTCGAGGCGGTCGCCCAGACCATGATCGTCATTGTCCAGTGGGTGCTGGCCGTGGCTCCGCTGGGCGTCTTCGCCCTGGCCCTCGGCGTGGGCCTGCGCGCCGGCCTCGGCGCCGCCGGGGTGCTGGGCCACTATATCGCCCTAGTCTGTCTCAGCCTGATCGGCCTGATCCTTCTGACCTATGTCGTGGCCGTGGTCGTCGGCCGGATCGGTCTCGGCCGCTTTGCGCAAGGCGCCGCGCCGGCCCAGGTGGTGGCCTTCTCGACCCAGTCGTCACTCGCCTGCCTGCCGATCATGGTCGAGCGCGCGATCGACCGTCTCGGCGTCTCGACGGCGACTGCGGGTCTGGTCCTGCCGCTGGCGGTAGCCGTTTTCCGCATCACGAGCCCGGTCGCGAACCTGGCCGTCGTCATCTATGTCGCGAAGCTGACGGGGACGGAGATCACCACCGCCACCATGCTGGCCGGAGGCCTCGCCGCCCTGGCCGTCAGCATCGGCACCGTGGGGCTTCCGGGACAGGTCAGCTTCTTCGCCTCCATCGCCCCGATCTGCCTGGCCATGGGCGTGCCTCTGGAGGTCCTGCCCCTGCTGCTGGCGGTCGAGGTCGTGCCCGACATCTTCCGCACCGTCGGCAATGTAACCGCCGATCTGGCGGCCGCGCGGATCGTCGAGGGCCGTGACGCCGCAGCGGATCCGGAGGCGGCGGCGGGAATCTAGTCGCGCGTACCACTGCCCGTCTTGCCGTAGTCCGCCCGCCAGCGCAGCTTGTCGAGGACGGTCGCCGCGCGGAGTTGGGCGGTCGCTTCTGCGGTCTTGCCCCGGCTCAGCAGCCAGGCCGCGCGGCGCACCGCCTCGGCAAGGGCGACGTGGGCATTGACGGGTGGGATCTCCCCGGCCTCGACCAGCCTCTCCAGACCTCCATCCGGCTCATCCGCCCCGCCCCGGATCGGCTGCAGGTCGATCTGACGGGCATAGGTCTTGCGGGTCCAACCCTCGATGATCGCGCGACGCCGCAGGTTGGCCAGGCCGACGTCGAACCGACGCGCCACCGACGGCGCCGACTCCCCGGCGATATAGGCCTGCCGGACCCGCGCCCAGGTCTCTGGCCCGCGATATTTGCGCAGACGATGGTGTTCCATCCGCACAGCTTGGCATGTGCCTGCGTCGAAAACGGTCGCAGGCGGAACTGAGACGGAGCCCACCGGGCGGATCGCAGGCAAGCCCGGCGCCAATTCTTATTTACCCGGGTAAAATAATAGGCATATGTACCCGGGTAGAAAAGGAGGTCGTCATGACCCAATCGGATCGCAACGCCCTGATCGCGGCATACAAGGAGCGCAAGACCGTTGCCAGCGTGTTTGCCGTCATATGCAGCGCCACAGGCGAAGTCTGGGTGGGGCGCAGTCTTCATGTCGAGACGCACCGGAACGGGCTGTGGTTCTCGCTCAGGGTCGGCGGCTATCCCAACCCCGGGCTTCAGTCGGCGTGGCGCGTGCATGGCGAGGACGGCTTCAGGTTCGAGGAGCTCGATCGGCTTTCGACCGACCTCTCCAGTCTGGAGCGCGACGGGGAGCTGAAACGGCGCGCCGCGCTTTGGAAGGCCCGGCTCCAGGCCCGCGCCCTGTAGCCCGTGCTTCGATTGCGCAGTCGGCGCAATGTGCAGGAAAATGGCATAGCCGGTCTGGTCGAACTGGCCGGTTTCTGCGGTCAATGACTGGTCGAAATCGTCGGGGACTGGTCGCGGGCCGCAGTCACGGCAATCCGCCTGTCGGCCAGCCGGGCGTCCCCGCGCCGAGCAACCACAAGACCACGCTGGCAACCCCCGCCAGATGCAGGAAAATTGTCAGGCCGAGCTGCGTTCTGAACGGTTCCTTGCGGGTCTTGTGACGCAGCACATGCTGGCCGAGCCATGCGCCAAAACCGCCAAACAAGGCGGCGCCCAACAGGACGCGTTCGGGCGTCCGCCGGGCTCCCGCCCCGGCCGCCCGCTTGTCCAGCCAGAACCGTGCGAACGCATGCAGATTGCCGAGCGCCAGAAGGACCAGAAACAGGTCGATCCGGCTCAACGACATCAGTGCGCGTAATCCTGGATCGGCCGCACATCCAGCGTGTCCGCCTGGATCGCGCCGATCGCCTGGGCCGCCGCCAGGGCCCCCGCCGAGGTCGTATAGTAGGGCACCTTGGTCATCAGGGCCGACCGACGCAGGCTGAAGCTGTCCTGCAGCGACTGCTTGCCCTCGGTGGTGTTGATGACCAGCTGGACGTCGCCGTTCTTGATCGCGTCAACGATGTTCGGACGGCCTTCCAGCACCTTCTTCACATGGCCGACCTTCAGGCCCTGGGACTCCAGGTAGGTGTGGGTGCCGCCCGTGGCGATGACCTCGAACCCCTGGCTCAGCAGCAGTTTCACCGCCTCGACGATGAACGGCTTGTCGTCGTCCTTGACCGAGACGAAGGCGCAGCCGGCCGTCGGCAGGATGGTGCCGCCGCCGATCTGGGACTTGGCGAAGGCGCGCGCGAACGCCGGGGCCATGTCGGTCTCGCCCGGACGCTTAAAGTCCAGGCCCATGACCTCGCCGGTCGACCGCATTTCGGGGCCCAGGATGGTGTCGACCCCGGCGAAGCGGGCGAACGGGAAGACCGCCTCCTTGACCGCGATATGGTCGTAGGGGACGTCCTTCAGCCCGAAGGATTTCAGCGGCACGCCGGCCATCACCTTGGCGGCGATGGCGGCGACGGGCAGGCCGATGGTCTTGGCCACGAAGGGCGCCGTGCGTGACGCGCGCGGGTTCACTTCCAGCACGAAGATGCGCGGGTTGTCGCTGTGCGGCTCCTCGATGGCGAACTGCACATTCATCAGGCCGCGCACCTTGAGGGCACGCGCCATGGCCTCGGTCTGGCGCTTCAGCTCGGCGACCGTCTCGGGCTTCAGCGACCACGGCGGCATCGAACAGGCGCTGTCGCCCGAGTGGACGCCCGCTTCCTCGATGTGTTCCAGCACCCCGGCCACGAAGACCGTCTCGTCGTCGCACAGGGCGTCGACGTCCACCTCGGTGGCGCGGTTCAGATAGTGATCGATCAGGACCGGGTCGTTGCCCGACACCCGCATGGCCTCGCCGACATAACGGTCCAGCTGCTCGCGGTCGTGGACGATCATCATCCCGCGTCCGCCCAGCACATAGGAGGGGCGCAGGACGACCGGATAGCCGACCTCGTCCGCCTTCTGCGCGGCCTCTTCGGCGCTGCGGGCCAGGCCGTTGGGCGGCTGCATCAGGCCGATGTCGTTCAGCATGACCTGGAACCGCTCGCGGTCCTCGGCCAGGTCGATGGAGTCCAGCGACGTGCCCAGGATCGGGATGCCGTCCTCGTGCAGGGCGTGGGCCAGCTTCAGCGGCGTCTGGCCGCCGAACTGGACGACGACGCCGATCAGGTTTCCGTTGGAGCGCTCGACCTCGATCAGCTCCAGCACGTCCTCGGCCGTCAGCGGCTCGAAGTAGAGCCGATCGGAGGTGTCATAGTCGGTCGACACCGTCTCCGGGTTGCAGTTGACCATGATGCTCTCGACGCCGAGGTCCGCGAAGGCGAAGGCCGCGTGGCAGCAGCAGTAATCGAACTCAATGCCCTGCCCGATCCGGTTCGGCCCGCCGCCTAGAATTATCGCCTTTTTTCTGTCGGTTGGCTCGGATTCACACTTCGGAATCTGGCCCAGCGCACCGGTCTCATAGGTCGAATACATATAGGCTGTGGCCGAGGCGAACTCGGCCGCGCAGGTGTCGATCCGCTTGAACACGGGACGCACGTTCAGGCCGCGACGGGCGTGACGAACGGCCTTCTCGGTGGCGCCGGTCAGCTGCGCCAGACGGGCGTCGGAGAAGCCCTTGGACTTCAGCTTGCGGAACTCGGTCGGGTCGGTCGGCAGGCCCTGGACGCGGACGTGGCCCTCGGTGCGCACGATATCGGCGATCTGGCGCAGGAACCACGGCTCATACGAACAGGCGGCGTTGACCTCCTCGACCGAAAGGCCGTGGCGGAAGGCTTGCGCGATGACGCGGATGCGGTCGGGCGTGGGCATGCCCAGCGCCCGCACCACGGCAGCCCGGATGGAGGCGTCGTCGGCGGGGCCGCCAAGAGTCGGAGTGACGCCTTCGATCTCGATCTCGTCGAAGCCGCTGAGGCCGGTCTCGAGGCCGCGCAGGGCCTTCTGCATCGATTCCTGGAAGGTCCGGCCGATGGCCATGACCTCGCCGACCGACTTCATCGACGTGCCCAGCAGGGGCTCCGACCCCGGATATTTCTCGAAGGCGAAGCGCGGGATCTTGGTCACGACATAGTCGATCGACGGCTCGAACGAGGCCGGCGTCACCATGGTGATGTCGTTGGTCAGTTCGTCCAGCGTGTACCCCACGGCCAGACGCGCCGCGACCTTGGCGATCGGGAAGCCGGTGGCCTTGGAGGCCAGAGCGGATGACCGCGACACGCGCGGGTTCATCTCGATCACCAGCATCCGGCCGTCGGCCGGATTGATCGCCCACTGCACGTTCGATCCGCCGGTCTCGACGCCGATCTCGCGCAGGACATTGATCGAGCCCGTGCGCATGCGCTGGTACTCCTTGTCCGTCAGGGTCAGGGCAGGGGCGACGGTGATGGAGTCGCCCGTGTGCACGCCCATCGGGTCGATGTTCTCGATCGAGCAGATGATGATGCAGTTGTCCGCCTTGTCGCGGACGACCTCCATCTCATACTCCTTCCAGCCCAGCACCGACTCCTCGATCAGAACCTCGGTGGTGGGCGACAGGTCGAGGCCGCGCAGGACGATCTCCTCGAACTCCTCGCGGTTGAAGGCGATGCCGCCGCCGGTGCCGGCGAGGGTGAAGGACGGGCGGATGACGGCGGGCAGGCCGACGAATTCCAGCCCCTCCAGCGCCTCTTCCATGTTGTGGGCGGCCTTGGACTTCGGCGATTCCAGGCCCAGCTTGTCCATGGCGTTGCGGAATTTCTGGCGGTCCTCGGCCTTGTCGATGACATCGGCCTTCGCCCCGATCATCTCGACGCCGTACTTCTCCAGCACCCCGTTTGCGTCCAGCGCCAGCGCCGTGTTCAGGGCCGTCTGCCCCCCCATCGTCGGCAACAGGGCGTCGGGCCGTTCCCTGGCGATGATCCGCTCGACGAACTCCGGCGTGATCGGCTCGATATAGGTCGCGTCCGCCATGTCCGGATCGGTCATGATCGTCGCCGGGTTCGAGTTGACCAGGATGACCCTGTACCCCTCGGCCTTCAGCGCCTTGCACGCCTGCACCCCCGAGTAGTCAAACTCGCACGCCTGCCCGATTACAATCGGGCCTGCTCCAATAATCAATATGGATTTCAAGTCTGTACGTTTTGGCATGGCGCTCTGGTCTTAGTTCGTCACGACCGCGCATTCCCAGCCGTCGTAGTCGAGCTGGAAGGCTGCGGCCCAGGATTGCGTCATCGACGAGACGGGGGCGAAGCTGGCTTCGTCCACCGCCGTGGTCGTTTCGAGAACGGTCGAGTCGCCCTGCCCCCGGGTCAGGAAGCCGGCACGACGGGCGACCTCGTTCAGGTCGTCGTGGTCGCCTTCGCCGTTGAAGTAGAACAAAGTGTGGCGAGGGGTGATCCCGGTATCGCCATGAGTCATCAAGGACGCGCGGATCATCGCGTCCCGTTCGTCATGGCTGATCATATCGTAGTGCAGGGTCGTCTCTCGCTCGCTCGCTGGCGTGCGAACGGCCGGCGGCGCTGTTCGGCGGGCCGGTTTCGTTCGTGTTGTCGGTTAAGCGGCCCGTTTAGAGACGGTGGCCGCGCGGGGCAAGCGGGCTCTGACGTGCCGTTGATGCAACAGGTCCCCGCCTCATTCTAACAGGCCGCAGGGAAGCCGCGACGAAAATATGGCAATGGAGTTGCCAAATTGCGTCCTCCCGATGCAAGATCAGGGGCCTCCGCCAATCATACTGACGGATCCTGATTTTTACGGAGTGAATGTCATGCTCTTCCGCAATCGACTGCGGCAATCCTCGGCCATTGCGTCCGGTCTGTTCGCCGCGCTGGTCATGGCCGGGCCTGTCTTCGCCCAGAACGCGCCACCTCCGCCTCAGGATCCCGACGACGAAGACGCCACGACGGTCGAAGAGGTCGTCGTCACCGGGTCGCGCATTCCGACCAACGAATTCACCAGCGCATCTCCGGTCCAGATTTTGACTACCGACCGGGCCCGCCAGCGCGGTCTCAGCGACACGACGCAGTTGCTGCAGTCCTCGACGCTCGCGGCCGGCTCGGCTCAGGTGAACTCTACAATCTCCAGCGCCTTCGTCACGGACGGCGGGCCGGGCTCGGCGACCATCTCGCTGCGCGGCCTGGGCGCCAATCGCACCCTGGTGCTGCTGAACGGCCGTCGCGCCGGTCCGGCGGGTACGCGCGGCGCAGTCTCGGCCTTCGACCTGAACGTCATCCCGCAATCGGCGATCGACCGCGTCGACATCCTGAAGGACGGCGCTTCGTCCATCTACGGCTCGGACGCCGTGGCGGGGGTCGTGAACCTGATCACCGAGCGCGGCCGCGACGGCGGCGTGATGAATGTGTTCGGCACGGTTCCGATCGAGGGCGGCGGCGAGCAATACAATGTCTCGGCCGCCTGGGGCGCGAATTTTGATCGCGGCTACCTGAACCTGTCGGCCGACTACTACCGCCAGGAGAAGCTGGCCGCCGGCGAGCGGGACTACCTGGTCTGCCGCAACCAGTATGTGTTCCAGCCCGGCACCCGCACCCGCGCCGACCGCATCGATCCTCGCACCGGCCAGCCGCAGTGCACGGACCTGACCTGGGGTCAGATCTACGTCTACGGCCCGGACTTCTCGGGCCGCGCGGGCCGGTTCCAGTTCGACTATGACGGCAACCTCGGCCAGCACATCCCGCGCCGGCCGACAAACCCGGTTGTCTCGGCGCAGTATCCCACTGCGCCGACCGGCTTCTATCTGGTCAACTACGACATCCCGTCGCGGGCGGTGACGAACAACCTCAGCGAATACGCGCTGGAGGAATCGATCATCCCCGAAACGACCCGCTATACGGTCTTCGCCGAAGGCGCCTACGAGATCAGCGGCGCCGTCGAGGCCTATGCCGAGATCCTGCTGAACCGTCGCGAGAGCCGCACGGACAGCTATCGTCAGTTCTGGAACTACACCTACACGGCCGACTTCCTGGACTTCTATTACGGCCCCGGCTCCGGCGGCGACCCGGTCACCGGCTTCCGCGGGCTGAACATCCTCAGCGCCACGCCCATCACCGACCACTTCGACCAGTCGCAGACTGTCGACTACGCCCGGGCCGTTGCCGGCGTTCGAGGCGACCTGGGCGGCTGGAAGTGGGACGTCTTCGCCCAGTACAGCCGCTCGGACGGCGAATACACAACCGATGTCATCCTGCAGGATGCGGTGGACTCGACCAGCTTCAAGACGCGCTCCTGCGTCGGCACCAACCTGCCGGTCAGCGGCCGGCCCTGTATCGACGTCGACTTCACCCGGCCTGACTTCCTGGCCGGTCGTCTGACGCCTGCGGAGCGGGCCTTCCTGTTCGACACCGACACCGGCAAGACGATCTACGAGCAGATGTATCTGGAAGGCACGATCGGGGGCACCCTGTACGAGTTGCCGGCCGGTCCGCTGGGCGCCGCCTTTGGCTTCCACGTGCGTCGCGACGAAATCGAGGACACGCCCGGCCCGATCACCCTGGCCGACAACAGCTGGGGCCTGTCCGGCGGCGGCATTACGGCGGGTACGGAAGACACCAACGAAGTCTACGGCGAGCTCTCGGTCCCGCTGCTGGCTGACGTGCCGTTCGCCCAGCGCCTGACGATGTCTCTCTCGGGTCGCTACACCGACACCAAGACTTCGGGCGACGCCTCGACCTACAAGGTGGGCCTGAACTGGGAGATCACGGACTCCATCCGTTTCCGCGCCACCCACGGGACCTCGTTCCGCGCACCGGCCCTGTTTGAACTGTATCTGGCCGACCAGACCAGCTTCATCGGTCAGCGCAACATCGATCCCTGCCTGAACCTCGGTCAACGCGTCGCCGACGGCAGCATCCAGACGACCAGCCCGATCTATCGGAACTGCACCAGCACGTCCGGACCGGGCGGCGGGGTTCTGCCGACCTTCACCGGCGGCGTGGTGAGCGCCACGGTCGTCACCGGCGGCGGCCTGGGCGTGCTGGTGCCCGAGACCTCGAAGGCTACTGTCATCGGCGTCATCCTGACGCCGGCCGGCAGCGACCTGAGCCTGGCCGTCGACTATTTCGACATCGCCATCAAGGACCAGGTCGATGTGCTCGGCGCCGCCGGGATCCTGCAGGCCTGCTATCTGTCGGAAAGCTTTCCCAACGATCCGATCTGCAACCAGTTCGATCGCAACGGCACCACCAAGTCGATCGATCGGGTTCGCGACAGCTATCTGAACATCGCGGAACAGAACAACCGCGGCATTGACTTCACGGCGCGATGGTTCCGTGACTTCGACTTCGGCACCGTGACCATTGATACACAGACCACCTGGACCTTCGAAACCAATCAGTCGACCTTCGCCAACTTCGGCACGGACTTCCTGGGCGACATCGGCAATCCGGAACTGGTCGGCAACGTCAACCTGACCCTGGAACGCGGCCCCTGGACGGCCTTCTGGGGCTGGGACTGGATCGGCAACCAGGACGCCCGCCCGGACATCATCCGCAACGGCGGCAATCTGAACCAGGTGATCGACGGCCGCACGACCGAGACCAAGGCCTATGCCGAGTTCACCGGCTTCCACAGCGTGTCCCTGAGCTACGAGGGCGACGGCTGGGAAATCTCGGGCGGCCTAGCCAACCTGTTCGACGAACTGCCGCCGGCCGCCTCGTCGGTCTCGGTGGGCACCACCGGCAACTCGGTCCTGCAGTCTCAATACACCGAGGCCTACTACGGCCGGCGCGCCTTCATGCGTCTGTCCAAGTCGTTCTGATCCGGAACGATCCACGCTAGGACGAAGGGCGGCGGAGAGATCCGCCGCCCTTTTCCGTTTCGCCCTCAAGGAACCCCATGGCCATCATCAAGGGCATGCAGGACACGCTGGACGCCGAGGTCGCGCGTTTCGTCCAGACGCCGCTGAAACAGCCTCTGCTCGTCAACAGCATCCCCAAGGGCGGGACGCACTTGCTGCGCAATGTCTTGCGGATGTTCGTCCCGATCGAGCAGCATCACGACCGGGATTTCGTGCAGATCCCGAATATGCACCAGCACCTGGACGCCTTCGATCCGAACGCGCCCAAACTGGCGGCGGCGCATCTTTTGTTCAGCGATCAGTCGCTGGCCAATATCCGGTTCGCCCGGCACATCCTGCTGGTGCGGGATCCCTGGGACTGGGTGCTCGCCCGCGCCCGCTTCTTCGTCTCGGACGAGTTCGAGCAGGAGAACATCCAGCACCTCAAGACCCCCGGCCTCTTCTCGGCCGAGGCCCTGATGAACATGATGATCTTTGGCGTGCACCAGAAGTCGCCCGCCCTGATCGACATCTACACCCACAATGCCGCCGCCTGGTTGGGGGCGGGGGTTCATCTCGTTCGCTATGAGGATCTCGCCGCGGCCGTCCGCGACATAGAGGCGCCCGGGAGCGAGCGACTGATTGCCGAGTTGCTGGAAGCAGCGGGCATCGTCCGCCCCGACGACTGGCGTGAACGCGTGGTCACCGGCGCCGACCGGAAGAAGAGCCGGACTGCCCGCGAAAACCTGAAATTGCCCGACGGCCTGGTATTCCCTGATGTTCTGCCGGACGCGCAGAAAGCGCTGGTCGAGTTCCACGCGCCCGGCTTGCGGAAATTGCTCGGCTACGCCTGAGCCCGCTCGGCGATCCATGCGGGCAGGTCGTCGATACGGTCGAGCAGGCCGAAGCGCGGGTGGTCGACCGGCGGCTCGGCGATCTCGTGCGCCCAGGTGACGTGATAGGGGATGTGGACGGCGAAGGCCCCGGCCTCGATGGCCGGGATGACGTCCGACTTGACCGAATTGCCGGCCATGACCGCCTCGTGGGCGCCCGTGCCGTGGCGGGCAAAGACGCGGTAATAGGTGCCCCTATCCTTCTCCGAGACGATCTCCACGGCCGCGAACAGATCGCCGAGGCCGGACGCCGCCAGCTTGCGCTCCTGGTCCAGCAGGTCGCCCTTGGTGACCAGCACGAGGCGATACTGTTCGGACAGCCGCTGCAGGGCCTCGTCGACGCCCGGCAGGGTCTCGACCGGATGGGCGATCATCTCGCGGCCGGCGGCGAGGATTTCGCGCAGGACGCCCGGCGGAGGCTCGCCCTCGCACAGCTCCATTGCCGTCTCGATCATGGAGAGGGTGAAGCCCTTGATGCCGTAGCCGTAGAGCCTCAGGTTCCGGCCCTCTACCTCGGCCAGGCGCGCCTCGATGAGCGCGTTGTCGTGGTCGCCCAGCAGATCGAGGAACCGCGCCTGGGTCAGGCGGAAGATGGTCTCATTGTGCCAGAGGGTGTCGTCGGCATCGAGGCCGACCGTGGTGATCGTCATACCCGCCGTCTCGCCCAAGGCATCGGGGGACGCAAGCCTCCGATGCGCCTTACCTCAGTGCGACAGGGCCTCGCGCAGGAAGGCCAGGACGCGGGGCCAGCCGTCGGCGCGGGCGGACACCAGGGCCGGGATCGTGCCGCCGACACTCAGCACGCCCTGCAGCGCTGGTGCGTTCGGATCGCGGATCGGCGGGCCGAATACAGCGTGGCCAGCGTCCTCATATTCGATGCTGACGACCGGGAAGGCGAAGTCGTGCGCCTGCAGGCGACGCTCGATCCGGGCGGCCATGTCAGCAGACGGCCACAGCGTATCGGCCTGGCCCGAGATCATCAGGATCGGCCCGGCGATCCGCTCAACCGGGATTTCCGCCTCGGCCGGGGCAGAGTCCATGGCGCCCGCGTACAGGGCGAAGATGCTGATGAAACCCTGGCTGAAGTCATAGGGCGTATAGACCAGTGGCTGGCCGCCTGCAGTCCAGGACGATCCTGTGGGGCTGCCCGTCTGATCAATCCCCTGCCAGACAAGACTCGACGGCACGCCGACCGCGACCGCCTTGATCCGCGGGTCGCGGCTGGCGGTCAACAGGGCCAGCTCGGCGCCCTTGGACACGCCCATGACGGCGACGGGGCCGGCGACCTCAGGCCTCGACTGAAGCCAGACCAGAGCGGCGCCCACGGGCTCGATGGGGATCTCGTTGAGGCGCGGCGACTGGCCGGTCTCGCCGAAGTAGGAGACTGCGATGGCGTTGAACCCGTCGGCTGCAAGGCGTCGGGCGAGGTTGCGCGAGCCGCCCAGCCCGCCTTCTGAGCCGCCCAGCACGATGACGGCGCCGCGCGAGGCTGTGGCCGGATCGGCGGCGAAATAGTCGGCGACCAGATCTGCGCTGCGCACCTCCTGGGTCGGCGGAACAGTGGCGACAGCGGCAGTGGCCGGGGTTTGGGCCACGGCGGAGGCTGCGCTGCCACATGTGAGTAACAGCGCGGCGAGCAAGGCGGATGGGGTCGAGCGCGACATCATTGGACCTCCGTAGTTAAAGAACTTTGTATAACAAAGTATATGGGAGCGCAAGGGCGCGACGCGATGCCAGCTTGTTCTTCTCCCCTGGAGGGCGTTGATCGGACGCATGCAGGCTCTCGGTCCAGACGTCGCTTCCGCTGTTGTCGTCGGTGCATCGGGGGGCATCGGGGCAGCCGTGGCCGATGGGTTGGCGGCGTCGGGACGTTTCGCCACGATTCACCGCCTGTCCCGCTCGGTGACGGGACTGGATCTGGAAGATGAGGCCAGCATCGCCGCCGCCGCCGGGCGAATCGCGGACGGACCGGCTCCGGCTTTGATTTTCGTAGCCACCGGCATCCTGCACCACGGCGAGGCGCCCGAACGATCCTTCAGGGCGATGACGGCGGAGCACCTGCTGCGAGACTACCGCGTCAACACCGTCGGCCCGGCGCTCGTCGCCAAGCATTTCCTGCCGTTGCTCCCCCGCGACCGGCGCGCTGTGTTCGCGGCCCTGTCCGCACGAGTCGGATCGATCGGCGACAACCGTCTGGGCGGCTGGCACAGCTATCGCGCGTCCAAGGCGGCGCTGAACATGATCGTTCGCAACCTCGCGATCGAGATGGCGCGCTCTCATCCCCATGCGATTGTGGCGGGGCTGCATCCGGGGACGGTGAGTACAGGGCTGAGCGAACCGTTCCAAAAAGGGGTGTCGCCGGAAGCATTGTTCACGCCCGCTGTCTCTGCAGGAAATCTGTTGGGTGTCCTTGACGGCCTGACTCCTGCGGACAGCGGCGGCGTCTTCGCGTGGGACGGTGCACGAATCCCGGCCTAGCCTGCGGAAAGTCGAGCCGCTTGACGAGGCCGGGCCTCCGCGGCCTTGTTGGGTCATGCAGGTCACTCTTCCGGCCCGGCTTTACGGATGTCCCGACGCGTGGCTGCGCGAGCGCAAAGGCCTGTTCGGGCACACGTGGTTGTTCCTCGCTCATGAGGCCGAGGCGTCGGATGCCGGCGACTGGGTCGCCACCGACGTCGCAGGGCATCAGTTGTTGATGGTGCGAGGAGCAGACGGCGCGCTGCGGGCCTTCCACAATGTCTGCCGCCACCGGGCCGGGCCGCCGGTCAGTGGGGTCGCAGGGAATTGCGGGCGCGAACTGGTGTGCGGCTACCACGGCTGGCGCTACTCGCTTGAGGGTCGGCTGAGGGCGGCGACGGGGTTCGGCGCCGCCGAGGGGTTCGATCCCCGCGAATTCGGCCTGTTGGGCCTGAGGCTGGAGACCTGGCGCGGGCTGGTGTTCGTGACGCTGGACCCCGACGCTGCGCCCCTCGGTCAGACCGTCGCGCCGCTCGAGACGTTGCTGGCAGAACGGGGTTTCGACATCGCCCGCCCGGCCGCGCGCCGCACCCATGTCCTGGACTGCGACTGGAAGGTCTATGCCGAGAACTATCTGGAGGGCTACCACATCGGTTCGGTCCATCCCGTCCTCGCCGACGAACTGGGCCCGGCGGAATACCGCGTCCGGGTCGAGGGCGATCTGGTGATCCAGGAGGCGGTCGGGGTGAACGACGGACCCCAGGCAGGGGTCTGGGGCTGGCTGTGGCCCAACCTAGGGATCAACGTCTATCGCAACGGAGCGATGATCGAGCGGATGACGCCGGTCGGGCCGGGTCGCACGCGGCTGGACTATCTGTTCCTCAACGACGGCGGGGAGGGGGCGCTGGGCGAGGCGCTGGTAGCATCGGACCGGCTGACCGCCGAGGACGCGGCCATCTGCGAGGCCGTGCAGAGGAACCTGACGGCGGGCGCCTATGAGACGGGTGTGCTGAGTTCTCGCCACGAGACCGCCGTGGCTTGGTTCCAGATGCGGATCGGCGCCGTCCATGCTTGAGTGATGGCAGGCAAGGGGGAACCGCATGACCGACGCGCGACCGGCGGGCGACCGCAAACTCGGCTGGGGTCTCGCCGCCCTCCTCGTCACCGGCAACATGATCGGCTCGGGTGTGTATCTCCTGCCGGCCTCGCTGGCGTCGATCGGCAGCTCCAGTCTGGTGGGCTGGGTCGTCGCCGCATTGGGCGCCTTGCTGCTGGCCGCCGTTTTCGCGGGCCTCGGCCGAACGCTTCCCGCGGCCGACAGCCCGTCCGGCTACGCGGGGCAGGGGCTCGGCCGTTTCTTCGGCTATCAGGCTTCCGTGGCCTACTGGGTCGGCAACTGGGTCGGCAATGTCGCCATCGCGGTGGCCGCCACCGGATACATGGCGTTCTTCGTCCCGATGCTGGCGGAGCGTTGGCCCGGCGCCGTGTGCAATGTCGCCCTCGTATGGCTGACCACCCTTCTCTACATGGCCGGGCCCCGGGCCGTAGCGCGTTTCGGCGGGCTGACCCTGGCTGTCCGTCCGGTTCCCCTGGTGATTGCAGTGTTCGCTGGCGCGATCGCCTTCGACCCGGCGGTCTTCGCGGCGTCATGGTCGCCGGCCGGCGTCGGTCTGACGTCGAGCGTACCGGCCTCCATGGCGCTGATCTTCTGGGCCTTCCTGGGCTTCGAAAGCGCTGGAGTGGTGGCCCAGAGGCTGAAGGACCCCGAACGGAACGTCGGTCGCGCCACTTTCGTTGGCGTCACGCTGGCGGCCATCATCTATATCGCGGTCAGTGCTGCGGTGTTCGGCGTCATCCCGGCGGCGGAACTGGCGCAGTCCAGCAGCCCGTTCGCCGATGTGGCCGTGCGGGTGATCGGAAGCGGGGCGGCAGGCTTCGTCGCGGTCTGCGCCGTGGCCAAGACACTGGGAACGCTGGGCGGCTGGATGATGCTGACCGGAGAGACCGCCCGCGCCGGCGCCCGCCAGGGCTTCCTGCCTCGGGTCTTTGGCCACGGGGCGGTGACGCCGCCCGCCAATCCCCTGATCCACGGCGTGCTGATGACCGTCATCGTCCTGGCCAGCGCCCAGCCCCGGCTCGCCGGGCAGTTCGGTCTGCTGATCGGCGCGACGACCGTGCTGTTCCTGGTCGTCTACGGGTTCTGCTGCGTGGCCCTGATGCGGTTCACCGACCGCTGGCCGGAGCGGATCGCGGCGCTGGGCGGCCTGGCATTCTGCGGCTGGGCCGTTGTGATGTCTGGCTGGGTCTTTCTGGGGATCGCGGTGGCCTTTTTCGCGGTGACGACTGTCGTCTGGGTCGGTCTCAGGCTGCGGAGGCGGCACCTCGCGCTAACAAAGCCATGACGACCGCCACCGACGGCGTTGACCGCCGACATTCGCCCCGGTAGTCACGCCGCCGTTTGAGCGCCGGGATTCGGTGCTATGAGGCGCGCATGACTGACAAGCTTCTCCCCGGCGCCACTGGCGTCCTCGCTCTCGCAGACGGCACGATCTTCCAGGGCGTGGGGGTCGGCGCGACCGGCTCGGCGCTCGGCGAGGTGGTCTTCAACACGGCGATGACCGGGTATCAGGAGATCCTGACCGACCCGTCCTACATGAGCCAGATCCTGGCCTTCACCTTCCCGCACGTCGGCAACACCGGCACGAACCTGGAGGACATCGAACAGATGGGCGGCGGTTCGAACACCTCGGCACGAGGCGCGATCTTCCGCGACCTGCCGACCGATCCGGCCAACTGGCGCTCGGACTCGAGCTTCGACGTCTGGATGAAGCGGCGCGGCGTCGTGGGCCTTGCGGGTATCGACACCCGCGCCCTGACCCAGCGCATCCGCGACCACGGTGCGCCCCACGCGGTGATCGCCCACGATCCGGACGGGAAATTCGATCTGGACGCCCTCGTGGCGCAGGCAAAAGCCTGGACCGGCCTCGTCGGCCTCGACCTCGCCAGGCCCGCCTCGACCCTTCAGGCGTTCGAATGGGACGAGGGCCTGTGGGAATGGCCGGAGGGGCACCCGAAGACCGAGGGGCGCAAGACCGTCGTCGTCGTCGATTATGGTGTGAAGCGAAACATTCTGCGGGCGCTGGCCTCGACCGGCGCGAAAATCACCGTGGTCCCCGCCACGACGACGGCCGAGGAGATTCTGGCCCGCTCGCCGGACGGCGTCGTCCTGTCGAACGGCCCGGGCGATCCAGCGGCGACCGGCGAGTACGCCGTGCCCGAGATCAGGAAGCTGGTCGAGAGCGGCAAGCCCGTCTTCGGCATTTGCCTCGGTCACCAGATGCTGGCCCTCGCGCTCGGCGCCAGGACCGTGAAGATGGACCAGGGCCACCACGGCGCGAATCATCCGGTGAAGGATCTGACGACAGGCAAGGTCGAGATCGTGTCGATGAACCATGGCTTCACCGTCGACCGTGACAGCCTGCCAGACGTCGTCGAGGAGACCCACGTCAGCCTGTTCGACGGCACCAATTGCGGCATCCAGCTGAAGGACCGTCCCGTATTCAGCGTCCAGCACCACCCGGAAGCCTCTCCGGGACCGACGGACAGCCTGTATCTGTTCGACCGGTTCAACGACCTGATGAAGGCCTAGAATGGCCATTCACGCGGCGACCTCAGCCTATTTGGGCTGGCTCGCCGTCGCGCGGGGCAAGGATGGGGGAGGATCCCGAACCGTCTCGGCGGCGCCGGTTGATCTCGTGTTGGGCTACGCGACCGGCTACGATTCCCATGACATCGCCCCGTTTCTGCGCTCGCTGCGCGCGGTGTTTGATGGCGAGGTCGCCCTGGTCGTCGACGACCGGCCCGATGTGATCGCCATGCTGGAAGAGCACGGGGTCCATGCCCTGCCGGCGGACATGGTCGAGGGCTGGGAGCCCCACGCGGTCATCGCCCGGTTCGCGGCTTTCGATCGCTATCTGGCGGATAGGCCCGAGGTGCGGAATGTCCTGCTGACCGACGTGCGCGACGTCCTGTTCCAGCGACCGCCATTTGCGCCGGCGCCGACGGGGCTTGAGGTCTTCGTCGAGGGTGACGTGCTGGGCGATCACGCCTTCAACATGAAATATCTGCGAGCCTTGGCCGGAGACCGGATGGCCCAGGATCTGGCGTCGGCTCCCGCGATCTGTGTCGGCACGGTCATGGGGCCGCGCCGGGAGGTCGCCCGGTTCTGCCGTATGGTGCTGATGCTGGCGGCCATCCCGCGCTCGGAGATCGGCGGGGCGTTCGGCACGGACCAGGCCGCCTGCAATATCGCGGTGCATATGGGGCTGGTGGAGGCCGAGGTCCGCGAGAATTTCGGCCGGGTCGCCACCATCGGCCTGACGCCCGGCGAGACCCTGACGTTTGCGAACGGCGAGGTGGTCAACCCCGATGGTTCGGTCAGCGCCATCGTCCATCAGCACGACCGCCACCCCCATCTCGCCGAGGCAACCCGCGGCCGCTGGGGCGGGGGGCTGGAGGTGCGCGAGCGGGTCCGCCCCAAGGGCGTGGCCGAGCGAGGCCGTCGCCTGCGGGATTCCCTGATGCGTCGCCTGCCCGAACTGCGCTGACGTGGTAGGTTGAGTTCATGCCAGCTCGCCTGATCCTCCTCGCTGTCATCTTCATGCTCGGCGCTTGCGCCAGCGGGGCCCGGTCGTCGTTTGACCTCCAGGACCGCGCAGGCGCGCGGCCGATGGGGCTGATCTCGGCCCCGAATCATCCGATCCGCGTCTACCTCGACGCCGAAGACCGCGCCGCGATCTTCCAGCAGGCGTTCCGCGAGGGTGTGCCGGTCGGAGCGGACGGGCGGCTGGACTTCATCGCGCTGTCGGGCGGCGGATCTAACGGCGCATTCACCGCAGGCCTGATGAAGGGCTGGAGCGAAACCGGCGAGCGGCCGGACTTTGAGGTTGTGACCGGAGTCTCGACCGGGGCGCTGGCCGCGCCCTTCGTCTTCCTGGGCCCTGACTACGATGACGAGCTGGCCGAAGCCCATACCGGCGGAGCGGCGGCGGGTCTGCTGCAATCCCGGGGACTGGGCGCTCTGATCGGGTCCGGCATCTACAAATCGGCGCCTCTTCGATCCCTGGTCGAGCGGTTCGTGACCGAGGATGTCCTGCGCGCAGTCGCGGCGGAATACGCCAAGGGGCGGGTCTTGCTGGTTGCGACCACGGACCTCGACTCTCAACGCGGCGTCAGCTGGGACCTGGGCGCCATTGCGACGCAAGGCACGCCCCAGGAGCTGGAGCTTTTTCGCAGCGTGCTGGTGGCCTCAGCCAGCTTTCCCGGCGCCTTTCCGCCCGTTCTGATCCAGTCAGACAACGCCGGTCTTCGTTTTGAGGAGATGCATGTGGACGGCGGAGTGGCAGCGCCCTTCCTGGCCGTGCCGGAGACCCTGTGGTCGTTCGAGGAGCCGTCCGACACCCTGCGCGGCGCGCGCTTCTATGTGGTGGTGAACGGGCGAACCAATCCCAGCTTCGGGATCACGAAGGACACACCACAGGGCGTGCTGGGCCGCAGCATCGACGTCCTGCTGCGCGCTTCGCTGGTGACGACCCTGGCGGGCAACCACGCTTTCGCGGACCGGAACGACCTGTTCTTCCGCTACGCCGCCCTGCCGGACGACTCCGAGGCCTCGGCGCTGGACTTCAGCCTCGAGTCCATGAGCGCGGTCTATGAGCTCGGGCGGCAGGGCGCGATCTCGGGCGCTGCCTGGAGATAGACCCTAGGGAAGCGGCGCGAAGCTGCGTTCTTCGCGGAGCGCGCAAGCCTTCTTCACCGCAACCGGGGCGGCGTGCAGCCAGTAGGCGGCGTCTTCCGGCCGATCGGCCCGCTTCCGCTCCAGACCCCTCAGGCGTCGCTGGGCGGCATTGGCCAGCAGGAGGGCGTGGAGTGCACGCGGTTTCAGGTCGTGAACCTTAGGGGCATAGGGAACGGCGACGGGATCGGGTCCGGTGGGCTCGACTGCCGGTTGGGTGATGGCGATGAACATGGGGCGGCTCTGGCTTGAAGAGTAGGTCGGTGCTTCTGCGCCGGAGGGAACAGTGGATTAACCCTGCCTTCTGTGGATAGTTCCGCATTCGGACCAAAAAATGTCCTGAAAAAACAGCAGGCTATCGTCTCGGTTTAGCCTTCTTGGTTAACGACTGGTTAATGGCTCCGCTGCGGCGCAGAGCGCGGTATACGGAGCGGTGCGTTTCGATGACCGCTTCCTTGAGGAACTGAAGGCCCGCCTTCGCCCGTCCGACGTGATCGGCCGGTCGGTGAAGCTCAAGCGTCAGGGACGCGAGTGGGTGGGGCTGTCGCCCTTCTCCAAGGAGAAGTCGCCGTCGTTCTTCGTCAACGACGACAAGGGATTCTTCCACGACTTCTCGTCGGGCAAGCATGGCGACGTGATCTCCTTCCTGCAGGAGACCGAACGGCTGAGCTTCCCCGAAGCGGTCGAGCGGCTGGCTGCCGAGGCCGGGATGCAGATGCCGGCCGAGGACCCGCAGGCCGCCGAGCGCCAGGCCAGGAAGCAGGGCCTGTCGGACTGGATGGACCTGGCCCAGAAATGGTTCGCGGCGAACCTGCGTCGGTCGACCGGCAAGGCGGCGCGCGACTATCTCGAGAAGCGCGGCTTGCCGGAGGATCAGTGGGAGCGGTTCGGCCTCGGCTATGCGCCGAACGACCGCGAGGGGCTTAAGGCGGCGCTGGTCCAGCGCGGGGCCAGGCCGGGCGATCTGGTCGAGATGGGGATGCTGATCTCGCCGGAGGGCGGCGGTAATCCCTATGACCGGTTCCGCGACCGGCTGATGTTCCCGATCCTCGACGCGCGCGGACGTCTGGTCAGCTTCGGCGGCCGGGCGATGAACCCTGACGACCGGGCCAAATATCTGAACGGGCCGGAGAGCCCGCTCTTCCACAAGGGAGCGACGCTGTACGGCCTGCCCGAGGCGCGGCGCATCCTCGGCGCGGAGTCGAAATCGACCCAGGCCGTGATCGTGGTCGAGGGCTATATGGACGTCATCGCCTGCCAGCGCGCGGGCCTGCCGGCCGTGGCGCCGATGGGCACGGCCCTGACCGAGGATCAGATGGCTCTGCTGTGGCGGGTGTCGTCGGAGCCGGTGCTGTGTTTCGACGGAGACGGGGCGGGGCAGAGGGCCGCGTATCGCGCCATCGAACGCGCTCTGCCGCTGCTGAAGCCGGGTCGATCGTTCCGTTTCGCCCTGCTGGAGGGCGGGCAGGATCCGGATGACATCCTGAGAGACAAGGGCGCGCCGGCCCTGCGTCAGGCCATGACCGAGACGCGGACCTTCGCCGAGGTCTTGTTTCGCCGCGAGGCCGAGGCTGAACCGCTGGATACGCCCGAGCGCCGGGCCGGGCTGAAAGGGCGGCTGCGCACGGCGGCGGCGGCGATTCAGGACAAGGATCTGGCCGAACAGTATCGCCGCGAGCTGTTCGACCGCTTCGATGCCCTGTTCCCCGGCCGGTCGGCGCCCCAGCCACGCGCCCAGCAACCGGGTGGACGCTGGAAGCAGGGTGCGCCGCCGAAGCTCGGCCAGACGGCGGAGGGCGCCTCGGCGATGCACGCCCTGACCCGATCGATCGAGCCGATCGCAGCGGCCTTGGCCCATGGCGCCATCGAGGATCCGGAGCGGATGGACGACCATCTGGAGGCAATCGCCTCGCATGGCTTCGGCGATCCGGCTCTGGACGGGCTGGCGCAGGAGCTGGTCAGGTTGCGTTTCGGGGGCCAAACGCTTGACAGCGCGGCCTTGCGTCGCCATCTCGCGACCTCCGGACACGATGCTTTAGTGCGCGAGGTCGAGAAGGCGGCGGCAAAGTCCGGCGCGCCTTTCCTGGCCGCAAATGCGCCCCTCGCCGAAGCAAGGGTCCGGTGGTCGCAAGGCTTCGACGCCCTGACCCGCGTTGCGGGACTGGACGCGGCGCTGGCGTCAGCGAAGTCGGGGGCGGATCACGCTTTCGACGCATCCGCCTTCAGTCGTCTGAAGGCGGAACGTGATGTATTGCGACGAGCCATCAAGACCGGAATGATCTGGGACGATGAGGCTGGTTCGTAACGAACTCGGCCCGCATGCGTTCTATTTCGGAACGAATGTTGCATTTTTGCCGACGGGCCGGCGGGGTCCTGACGGTGCGGAGAATTGAACTGAATGACTGATACGCAGGAACCGCCTGAGTCCACATCCACCGACGGGCCTTTGCTCGATCTCACAGATGCTGGCGTCAAGAAGTTCATCAAGCAGGCCAAGGCGCGTGGCTATGTGACGATGGAGGAGCTGAACAAGGTTCTGCCGTCGGAAGAAGTCACGCCGGACGCGATTGAAGATACGCTCGCGATGCTATCCGAGATGGGCGTCAATGTTGTCGAGGCGGAGGAAGACGCCGCCGAGACGACGGGCGGCGAAGTCGCCGAGCGCGCCGAGACTTCGGTCACCGAAGGCGATGCCAAGCCGACCTATGACCGCACCGACGATCCCGTACGGATGTATCTGCGCGAGATGGGCTCGGTCGAGCTGCTGAGCCGCGAGGGCGAGATCGCCATCGCCAAGCGGATCGAGGCCGGGCGCGACGCCATGATCTCGGGCCTGTGCGAGAGCGCCCTGACGTTCGAGGCCATCATGGTCTGGCGCGACGAACTGGCCAACAACCGCATCCTGCTGCGTGAGGTCATCGACCTGGACGCCACCTATGGCGTGCTCAACCCCGCGTCCCTGCCGCACAACCAGCCCCAGCCCCCGATCCCTGGCCAGCCGGTCCCGCCCAAGCCCGAGCTGGAACCGGGCTCGGACGCCGCTGCCGAGGCCGAGAAGGCCGAGCAGGACGAGGAGGACGAAGACTTCGACGACGGCGGCGGGATGTCGATCTCGGCGCTGGAGGCGGAGTTGCGCGACGGCGTCATGGAGACCCTGGACGCCATCGCCTCGGACTTCGACGCCTTCCGCAAACTGCAGGAGAAGCTGGTCGACACCCGGCTGAAGGGCGAGGACCTCAGCGTCAAGGACCGCAAGGCCTATGACACATTGTCGGCGGCGATCTCGGGCCGGCTGAAGACGCTGAAGCTGAACAACAACCGGATCGAGGCCCTGGTCGAGCAGCTCTATGCGATCAACAAGCGGCTGATCGGTCTGGAAGGCCGGCTGCTCCGCCTGGCCGACAGCTACGGCATCTCGCGCCCCGAGTTCCTCAAGGCCTATTTCACCCGCGAACTCGACCCCAACTGGTCGGAAACGGTCAAGGCGATGGGCGTTCGCTGGACCAAGTTCAGCGACGACCAGTCGACCCAGATCGCCACCATCCGGGGCGATGTCGCCGCCGTGGCGACCGAGGCCGGCCTGCCGATCGACGACTATCGCCGCATCGTCCAGACGGTGCAGAAGGGCGAGCGCGAGGCCCGTCAGGCCAAGAAGGAAATGGTCGAGGCCAACCTGCGTCTGGTCATCTCCATCGCCAAGAAATACACCAACCGCGGCCTGCAATTCCTTGATCTCATTCAGGAAGGCAACATCGGCCTGATGAAGGCGGTCGACAAGTTCGAGTACCGCCGCGGCTACAAGTTCAGCACCTATGCGACCTGGTGGATCCGTCAGGCCATCACGCGCTCGATCGCCGACCAGGCGCGGACCATCCGCATCCCGGTCCACATGATCGAGACGATCAACAAGATCGTCCGCACCAGCCGCCAGATGCTGCACGAGATCGGTCGCGAGCCGACCCCGGAAGAGCTGGCCGAAAAACTGGCCATGCCGCTGGAGAAGGTCCGCAAGGTCCTGAAGATCGCCAAGGAGCCGATCAGCCTCGAGACCCCGATCGGCGACGAGGAAGACTCGCACCTGGGCGACTTCATCGAGGACAAGAACGCCATCCTGCCGATCGACGCGGCCATCCAGTCGAACCTGCGCGAGACCACCACCCGCGTGCTGGCGTCGCTGACGCCGCGCGAGGAGCGGGTCCTGCGCATGCGTTTCGGCATCGGCATGAACACCGACCACACGCTGGAAGAAGTCGGCCAGCAATTCTCGGTCACCCGCGAACGCATCCGCCAGATCGAGGCCAAGGCGCTGCGCAAGCTGAAGCACCCGAGCCGGTCACGGAAGCTGCGGAGCTTCCTCGACAGCTGAGGCTTAAGGATCAGGGCCGCTTCCGTAAGGAGGCGGCCCTTTTTCTTCCCTCTCCCGGTGGGAGAGGGACAAGTATTGCGCAGGTAAAGCGTTCCGCCGGCGCGCGTGACCAAACTGACCAATCGCGAACGCCAGTTCGACCAACCTCGCCAGTCCGTTCCGACCGATTCTGGCGTAGCGGCGGTCCATGGTGCGCGGATGACAGAGCGACGCGTGATCAGGCAGCGGTCCCCTGCGGTGTGGGCCAGGGTCAGGGAAGCCTATCTGGCCGGTGAGACGGCGGCCTCGGTCGCGCGTCGGTTCGACGTCGGCTACGGCAACCTCAGATACCGGGCGCATGCGGAGGGCTGGACCCGCAAGGCGGCCCTGGCGGAGGCGGACGAGGACGCGGCGGCCGAAGAGGTCCGGCTGGCCGGGCGCGCGGACCCGATCGCATCCGCGCCGGGCAACCGTCTGGCCGAGATCGACCCGGACGAGGCGAGCGCGGCGGGCATCCGCCACGCTGCCGCCCTGATCGCCGCCGGGCGGGGCGCGGAGGCGCTGAGCCTGCTCAAGGCCGTTCAGGGTCTGGCGCAGACGCTGGAGGCCACGGCGGCGCCTTACGATGGGGAGCCTGAACCCGACGCCTTCGATTTCAGGGCGCTTGAGACGCTGTCGCTCGAGATGGCGGTCGAGAACGCCGAGGCCATGCTGGGCGACACCGGCCATGGCATCACCTCCAGTTTCGGCCACGCGGCCTATCACTGGCGGGCCATACACCTGGGGCCCGAGATCGCCCTGGCGGACTTCGCCGCCGGGGTGAACGGCGGCTGGGCCGGCCATTACTGGGACGCGGTCGGCAATCTGAAGCCGCTGTCCGGGGACATCCCCGAACCGGACGGCGCCATGGTCCGCCAGCACCTGCGCCACTCGCCCGAGGCCGACATGGAAGACTGGCCCTGGAACAGGGAGCGCCCGGTAGAGCCGGCCGTGCGGGCCGAGGATGACGCGCCCGCGGCGCGGGGGCCGAGGGTGCGTCTGGGGTGAGCCCGGCTTCACATCGTAGAGGGGACCCCGCTCCCGGCGGGAGAGGGTTATTCGATCACGCCGCGCGCCTGGCGGCGAAGGGCCCGTTGGGCAGGGGGGTGATCTCTGCGTAGCGGACCAGGGTGTTGAGGGCCTGGACGACGCGCTGCTTGATCGTCTTGCCGCTGCGCTTGAAGGCACGCGAGACGGCGGCGGCGTCCATGGGGCGGCCGGAAGTTCAGCGTGACCCGCGAACGCATCCGCCAGATCGAGACGAAGGCGCTGAGGAAGCTGAAGCACCCGAGCCGGTCACGGAAGCTGTGGACCTTCCTGGACAGCTGATCCCGCGCCCCTCCTCCCGCAGGGAGGAGGGGCGTCCGGCCACCTCCCTGGAGGTGGGGCCGGGTTCAGATCAGGCCGCCACCTTCATCGTCTGCGGAAGCAGGGAGCCGACGACGAGCCGGCTCAGCATGCGGCCGTCCAGGGGTAGGATGGCATCGACAAACCGTTCGGCCTCCGGCGCATCCACGTTGGGCGGCGGCTGCATGAGGCCGGGGTCGACCTGGAAGGTTTCCTGCACCCCGTCGACCAGAAGGCCGGCGATACGGGTTTCATCGTGGATGACAACAATGACGTGCCGGGATGAGGGCTCCGTGCGCCCCAGCCCGAGGCGACTGCGCAGATCGACCACGGGGATCACGGCGCCCCGCAGATTGATCATGCCGCTGATATAGTCGGGAGCCTGCGGAACAGGGGTCGCGGGGGTCCAGCCCCGGATCTCCCGGACGCTGCGGATATCGATGCAGAATTCCCGTTCCGCGATCTCGAACGAGATCAATTCCAGCCGGGATTCGGGGGTGCGGACGTGATCGTCCATCCTAGAATTCCTCCCACTCGTCGGCGACCGGCTGGGCGCCGCCCCCCTTCATGGCTGTCGCCAGCTTGGCCTGGGCCCGTCCGACCGGATTGATGGGTCGCGCCGATGAAGCCCCGGCCGTTGGCCGCCCGCGGTCGGCGACGACGACGACCGAGCCCGTTCCCAGCCGGAACTGCCGCATCAGGGTGGCCATTTGATCCGCTTCGCCCGACAGGCTGGTCGCGGCTGCGGTCGCTTCTTCCACCATGGCGGCGTTCTGCTGCGTCACCTGGTCCATCTGGTTAATCGCGCTGTTGACCTGAAGGAGCGCCGTCGACTGTTCCTGCGAGGCCTTGGCCATCTCGGAGACCAGGGTGTGCATCGACGTCACCTTGGCGGAGATGCCGTTGAGCGCCTGTCCGGTGTCGCCCACCAGTTTAACGCCGCGTTTGACCTGGTCGGAGCTCGACGCGATCAACGCCTTGATCTCCTTGATCTCCTTGGCCGCCTCGGCGGACCGCTGGGCCAGGGCACGGACTTCCTGGGCGACGACGGCGAAGCCACGGCCGGCATCACCCGCGCGCGCGGCCTCGACCCCGGCGTTCAGGGCCAGCAGATTGGTCTGGAAGGCGATCTCGTCGATCACGCCGATGATCTGGGTGATCTGACCAGAGCTCTGCTCGATCTCCCCCATGGCGGAGACGGCCTCGTCCATCACCCGCCCGGAGGTGACTACGTCGGCTTTGGCGCCGGACGCGGCTTCGCTGGCCTGCTTTGCCCCCTCGGCGCTGCGTGTGACCGTGGCGGTGATCTGGTCGAGCGCGGCAGCCGTCTCCTCCAGACTCGCCGCCTGCTGTTCGGTTCGCCGCGACAGATCGTCGGACGCCGCCGAGATCTCGGCCGTTCCCGACTGGATGACGCTGGCGCTCTGGGTGACGCCCTGCATGGCGGATTCCAGACTCTCGAGCGAGCGGTTGAAGTCGTTGCGAACGGTCTCGAACTCTGGTGCAAAGGCGTTGGGCAGGCGGCACTGGAGGTTGTTGTCGGCCAACTGTGACAGGCCCTCGCCGATTTCATTGACCGCGCGAACCCGCTCCGTGACGTCGGTGGCGAACTTCACCACCTTCATCACCTTGTTGTTCATGTCGAAGATCGGATTGTAGGAGGCCTGGATCCAGACCTCGTTGCCGGCCTTGCCAATCCGCTTGAACTCGGCGGCGACGAATTCGCCGCCATTAAGCTTGCGCCAGAAGTCCTGATACTCGCTCGAGCGCGCGTAGGCGGGCTCGACGAACAGGCTGTGCTGTTTTCCGCGGATCTCATCGAGGCGATAGCCCAGCGTGGCCAGGAAGTTCTCATTCGCAGTGATGATCTCGCCGGTGGGCGTGAACTCGATCATGGCCTGAACCCGCGAGATGGCGTTCAGCTTGCCTTCGAACTCGGCGTTCTTCAGCTTCTCCTGGGTGATGTCGGTCGCGACCTTGACGACCTTGACCACCTTGCCGCGGGAATCCTTGACCGGATTATAGGAAGCCTGGATCCAGACCTCCCGGCCGCCCTTGCCCAGGCGCCGGTATTCGCTGGCATCGAAGTCTCCTCGGCCCAGCTTGGCCCAGAAGGTCTTGTACTCGGGGGCCCGGACATCGACCGGATCCACGAACAGGCTGTGATGCTGTCCCTTGATCTCCGAAAGGCTGTAGCCCATGGCGTCGCAGAAATGCGGGTTCGCCGTGAGAATCTGTCCCGTCGGGTCGAATTCGATAATGGCGAGTGACTTGTCGAGTGCCCTCAAGACCGCGTCAGAAGAGCTCGAAATACCGAACATGTTAGCCTTCCCCTCCAGAAGCATTGCCTGGATGGCAATGCGTCATCGCTGCCGACCGTCTGACCAGACTGGTCAACGCGGCTGCGCGCTGGAAAGAGATTACACCCGCCGATGAAGGCCGACTGAACCCGGGGTTACGTAGTATTCCGCATGTTCCCCGACAGGGCCTCGAACACGACCTCGAAGCCGCCCCACATCATGCGCTTGCCGTCGAAGGGCATGTCCATGTCGGCGAAGCGGGGATCTTCCATCATTCTGGCCCAGGCGGCGTCGGCGGTCGCCTTGTCGGGCCACTTCAGCCACGAGAAGACGACGACCTCGCCCTCTTCCAGCTTCACGGCCAGGTCGAAGCCGGTGACCTTGCCGGCCGGGACGTCGACACCCCAGGTCTCGACGTGTTCGAGGGCGCCGAACTCCTTGAACAGGGGGGCGCTGAACTCGGCGGACCGGATGTAGCGGTCCCTGTCCGCGGCCTTCACGGGGGTCAGGAAGCCGGTGATGTAGGACATCGTTCTTCTCCTTCTGAGGGGGCTGCCGCCGGCGTCGGCCGTCCCGCCTGCGCGGGAAGGCCGACGCTCGCTGCCTGAGCCCCGGATGTGGATGATGACACAGGCAGGCGTCTTGTATGAAGGCGTCACATCTAGGCGTTCAGCCTGCCCTTCGCGCGGCTGGCGTCGAGGATCACGCCCTTGTCGACATGGCCGATCCTTGCGCCCGGCCGCCCCAGCCGATGCAGGATGTGGCGGATGATGTTCAGCCGGGCCGTCTTCTTGTCGTCGGTGGCGACGATGGTCCAGGGCGCGTCGCGATGGTGGGTCTCGGCCAGCATGCGGTCGCGGGCGGCGGTATAGGCGTCCCAGCGGATCTGGGCCTCCGCGTCGAGGGACGAGACCTTGAACTTTTTCAGCGGGTCTTCCATCCGCTCGGCGAGGCGTTTGGCCTGTTCGTCCTTCGAGATGTCGAGCCACAGCTTGATCAGGATGACGCCCGATCCGGTCAACAGCCGCTCGAAACGCGGCGCGTCGTCGAGGAAGGCCTCATGCTGCTCCGGGGTGCAGAAGCCCATGACCGGCTCGACGCCGCCGCGATTGTACCAGGACCGGTTCAGCAGGACCATTTCGCCTGCCGCCGGCAGATGGGAGACATAGCGCTGGAAATACCATTGTGTGGATTCTCGCTCGGTCGGCTTGGGCAGGGCGACGATGCGGGTCTGGCGGGGCGAGGCGTATTCGGTGATCCGCTTTATGGCGCCGTCCTTGCCGGCGGTGTCGCGGCCCTCGAACACGACCAGCACCTTCAGCCCCTGTTCGATGGCCCAGTGCTGGGTGTCGACGAGCTCCACCTGCAGGGCCTCCAGCGTCTTGTCGTAGTCCTTGGCCTTGGCCATCGTGATCGCTCCGTGTTCGGCCGCAGGTTTGAGCGGTTTGCGCCCGCGCGTCGAGATGGGGACATGGGAAACGCGCGCGCGTGATTGTTACCTTTCGCCCGTCCGTCCATTGTCATCGGGCATGAAGCGCGATTTCGCCGATTTCTGGAACCTGATGTGGGAGCTGGCGCTGGGCGTCTGCGCGGCCTTCGCGCTGATGAACGCCTTCGCCCCGCCGCAGGATCTGCCGTGGAAGCCGCTGGATCTCAACCATCCGCTCGGCCAGGCGACGGAGGCCAAGGTCGCGGACTTCGAGGTTCCGTTTGCGGCGTCGCCCGAGGAGGTGCGGGGCGCGACCGAGGCCTGTATCCAGACCCTGCGCGACGCAGGGGTCGAGGTGCGGCGGGCCGAGGACAGGGACGACGGCGGCTTCTGCCAGGTGCGCGGCGCGATCACCATCACCGGCGGCGCGGTGACGCCGCTGAAGCCGGGCGGCCTGACCATGCAATGCCCGCTGGCTGTTCGCTACGTCATCTGGGACCGGCAGGTGCTGCAGCCGGCGGCGGAGGCGATCTACGGTTCCCGCGCCGTCGCGGTGAACAACTACGGGACCTATTCCTGCCGCCGGATCTACGGCTCGACCGAGGTCTCGGACCGGCCCAGCGAGCACGCCAGGGCCAATGCGCTCGACGTCGCCTCGGTGACCCTTGCGGACGGTCGGACGGTGTCGGTTCTCAACGACTGGGACGGACAAGGTCCAAACGGAACAGGAGGTTCCGGTCTATTGAGACGCATCCGCGAAGGCGCCTGCCGGGTGTTTTCGACGGTGCTCAGCCCCGACTATAATGATGCGCACAAGGATCATCTTCACCTTGATGGGGCGCCCCGAGGGCTGTGCGCGTAAAATCCTTCCGCACAGGCCCGCCTGACGCACGAATCGTTTCCGGTTGACCGGGCTTTGCGGCTGAGAGAAAACATCCGCGCAATCCGGATTTCGCGTGGGGTCCAAACCTGCGTTTCGCTCCTTCGCCTGAACGAGCTGTCCAGATGGATTGTCGGACCCCCTCGACAGGGCGTCCGCCTGGAAAAGCGCGTTTATGGAGACGCAACAATGGCGACCGGTACGGTCAAGTGGTTCAACCCCACGAAGGGCTTCGGCTTCATCCAGCCCGAAAGCGGCGGCGCCGATGTGTTCGTTCACATCACCGCCGTGCAGAAGGCTGGCCTGACGGGCCTCGATGAGAACGCCAAGGTTCAGTACGAGCTGGAATCCCAGCGCGGCAAGACCTCGGCCGTGGACCTGAAGCTTCTCTGATCCAAACCGGATCGGGATCGCTGACGTGATCTAGGCGGGCGCGGTTCCTTCGGGAGCCGCGCCCGTTTTCGTTTTCGCCCGGGTCGACCACTGGGCCAGGACGATCGCCGCCAGGACGAGGGCGCCGCCCAGGGCCTGCACCGGGGCGAGGGTCTCGCCGAAGATCATCCAGCCGAGGGCGGCGGCCACGATCGGCTGGATCAGGATGGTCACGGCGGTGATGGAGGCCGGTAGCTTGCCCAGGGCCCAGGCGACGCCGCCCTGTCCCGCCACATGCATGACGCCCATGCCGGCGCAGGCGGCCCAGCCGGCGGCGGTGGCGGGGATCATGTCCTCGCCCAGCAGCAGCGCCGTCCCCGCCATGACGGGGATCCCCGCCAGGGTCACCCAGAGGGTGACCCGCAGGGCGCCCGCCGTGGTGCGCGCCTGCTTTACCGCCAGGAAATAGGCGGAATACCAGAGGGCCACGGACAGGGAGAAGATGTCGCCCAGCACCGGGTTGGTCCCCTGACCCGGCGCCGCCCCGGCGGCCATGGCGAAGGCTCCGCCCATGGCCAGGGCCAGGGCCAGGATGAACAGCCGCGCCGGCCGTTCCTTGAACAGGAACCAGCCCACCAGGGTGACCACGACCGGCGTCAGGTTGCACAGCACCGTCGCATTGGCGACCGAGGTCATGACGATGCCGTAGTGCCAGAAGCTGAGGTCCAAGGCGAAGAACAGGCCGGCCAGCAGCATCCATTTCGACGGCCGCCCGACGCCTTCTGCGCCGGGACGACCGACGAGGATGAGCAGCAGGGGCAGGGCGAACAGGAGCCGCCAGAAGCCGGCGGCCGCCGGACCGGTCTCGGTCAGGCGGACCAGGATCGGAGCGAGGCCGAGGATGCTGGCGGAGGCCAGCACGACCAGCAGGGGGATCAGGCGGGACGGGGAGGGAGGCATGGTGTCGCATACCTCTTACCCTCGCCCATAGGGAGAGGGGTCAGAAGCCGAGGTCGGCCCGCAACGCCTTCGCCGTCATCCCCGCCTCACGCAACGCCTTCAGCGTCACCGCCCCGTCGCGCTTGGCATAGCGTTTGCCGTCGGGGCCGAGCAGCAGCCGGTGGTGTCGATAGACCGGCGTGGGCAGGTCCAGCAGGGCCTGGAGCAGGCGCTGAACCGAGGTGGTCTCGATCAGGTCCTCGCCGCGGATGACGTGGGTCACGCCCTGCAAGGCATCGTCGACGACCGAGGCGATGACATAGCCCGCGCCGATGTCCTTCCGCCCCAGCACCATGTCGCCGAGGCCCTCGGGCCGCGCGGTCCTGACGGCCGGGCTCTCCGTCTCCTCGACCCAGGTCAGTGGCTGGAAATCGCCGAGACTTTCGCGCGCCGCTGCGAGCGACAGACGCCAGGCGAAGGGTTGGCCGGAGGCAAGCTTTTCGGCTTCCTCGTCGGGGGACAGTGGGCCGCCTGCGAAGGCCTGGGCGTCGGTCGGGTCGTCGGCATGAGGCGCCATCCCGGCCAGGGCCATGAGTTCCTTTCGGGTGCGGAAGCAGCGGTAGAGGACGCCCATGTCCCGCAGGCGGTCCAGTGCGGCGTCGTAGTCGGCGCGGTGTTCGGACTGGCGACGGACGGGGGGCTCCCAATCGAGACCCAGCCAGGCGAGGTCGTCGACAATCGCGGCCTCATACTCCGGGCGGCAGCGGGTGAAGTCGGTGTCCTCGATCCGCAGCACGAAGCGACCCTTCGCGCGCCTTGCCGCCGTCCAGGCGGTCAGGGCGGAGAAGGCGTGGCCGCGATGGAGCAGGCCGGTCGGCGACGGCGCGAAGCGGGTCACGAAGGTCAAAGGCGGACCAGGGCGCCCGTCCTGACGGCCGCGTCGATCATGGCGCGGAGGTCCGCCTCGGGCACGAAGTCGAACTGGGCGATCATGTCCTCAAGGGCCAGACGCGGCTGCGACAGGGCCCAGTCCAGCGCCCCGGCGGCGGGGCCGGCGACGGCGGGCGCCGGGCCCTGGCCGCGACCATAGAGGGTCAGTGTCGGACGATGAGGCAGGGCGTAGCCGGGTTCGCGCGGAATCAGCCGTTCCTGGGCCATGGCGATCTCGTCGGCGAAGACGTCGCTGACGGCCAGGGCGGACAGGCGTCGGCCCAGGTCGGCGAGTTGGGCCTTCAGGATTTCGGATCCCGCAGGACGCAGGAAGTGGCGGAAGGTGGCCTCGTCCTGTGTCAGCCGCTTCAGGATGTCGAAGACGGTGCGCCCGTCCGCCGGAGTGATCGAATAGGTGACGTGCAGGGACGCGCCATCAGTCGCGAGGGCGTCGTGATACCAGCCGCGTGGAAGATAAAGGACGTCGCCGGGCCGCATGTGCACCTGGGTCATGACCGGGCCGCGCTGGGCCGCCAGCCAGGCGCGGGTTTCCTCGTTGTCGATCGGGAAGGTGGTCGGTGCGTCTGCGCGGTTGGAATACAGGGTCCAGACCTTCTCGCCCTCGCACTGGACCGCGAAAACGTGGTGCAGGTCGAAGTGGGTCCCGAACGCCTTCACCCCGCCAAAGGAGCAGTAGAGGTTGGCGCTGACCTGGCCGGCGAAGGCGCGGCCCAGCGCCGGGGTCAGGGCGCGGATCGACGGGACCAGATCCTGAACCTCGTCGAGCACGAGGCTGGCGCCCTGGCCCAGCAGGACCTTGACCTTGGCGGGGGAGGGGCGGTTGGCGGTCCCGGAACCCGTCGCGGCGTCATGACAGTACCGGGGCGGCGGGACGCGCTGGCCATTGTAGAGGACCTTCAGGCTCTGGGAGCTCCAGATCGAGGTTTGGTCGAGCAGGGCGTTGAAGCGGTCCCAGTCGAGCAGAGTCTGTTTGGCAGCGCCGGGCGCGGCCGGGATATGCAGCGGTTTCCGGTCGTCATAGTCCGCGTGGAACACCTCGGGGGTGATCGGGGCCAGGAGATCGTCCAGACTGAGCATGGTCGGACGCTAGGGTCCGGCCCGCCGTTTGTCGACTGGACCGGAATGCCTCTGACACCCGAACAATTGGTCGTCGCCCGCGAGGACCTGGTCTGTATCGACCCAGCTCTGGCCCGGGCCCATGCCCAGACGCCGCCGTTCGAGTGGCGGGTCGGGGACCGGGGGTTTCCCGGCCTGTTCAGAATGATCGTGGATCAGCAGGTCTCGCTGGCTTCTGCGGCGTCTGTCTGGGCGCGGCTGCAGGCGGGGTTGGGGGAGATCACGCCGGAGACCCTGCTGGCCCACGACCTCGACAGCCTGCGCGGCATGGGCCTGTCCCGTCAGAAGGCGACCTATGGTCAGGGCATCGCGCGGGCCCAGCTGGATGGGACGGTCGATCTGGAGCATCTGTCGACGCTCGATGACGACGCGGCGATCGCGGCCCTCGTCTCGCTGAAGGGCGTCGGGCCGTGGACCGCTGAGGCCTATCTGCTGATCTGTGACGGACGGCTGGATGTCTTCCCGGGCGGCGACATCGCGCTGCAGGAGGCGATCAAATGGGCCGACCTGCTTGAGCATCGGCCCGATACGAAGGCCGCCTATGCCCGGGCCGAGATGTGGCGGCCGAACCGGGGCGTGGCGGTTCATCTGCTCTGGGCCTGGTACGTCGGGGTGAAGACGGGCGAGATCGTGCTAGATCATCCCCTCAACCCGGCGGCCGCCAAGCCGAGAGCCAGGGAACGCAGACAGCCGTGAACGCGCTCGTAGACCCCACCCTTCTGAGCCCTGTGCTCGCCGACCCCGAGACGGTGCTGGGCGCGCTCGATTTCGCGGGCGTGGCCGTGTTCGCCGCGACGGGAGCGCTGGCCGCAGCGCGCGAGAAGCACGACCTTGTCACCTTCGCCTTTTTTGCCGCCATCACCGGCGTGGGGGGCGGGACCCTGCGGGACCTGCTCATCGATGCCCCGGTCTTCTGGGTGCAGGACTGGCGCTATATCGCCGTCTGCCTCTGCGCGGCCCTGGCGGTCTGGCTGGTCGGGGCGGGGGCCTGGCGATTCAGGGCCCTGCTGTGGCTCGATGCGCTCGGGCTCGGCGCCTATGGGGTGCTCGGCGCCGCCAAGGCCGAGGCGTACGGGGCGCCGCCCCTGATCTGCATCGTCATGGGGGCGCTGACAGCCTGCTTCGGCGGCATTGTGCGCGACATCCTGGCGGGGCAGCCGTCAATCCTTCTGCGGCGAGAGATCATCATCTCGGCGGCCCTTGTTGCGGCGACCATCTATGTCGTGGCGCGACAGTTCGGCATCGATCACTGGCCCGCTGCGGCGATCGCAGCGCCGATCGGGTTCGCGCTCCGGGCCGGCGCCCTGGTCTGGGGCTGGAGCCTTCCAGCCTTCCCTGGCGGCCTCCTCAGAAAGGGCGCGTCATGAAACCGCTGCATCGTCGTCATGGCGGTGCGTGCGAATCGGGAATAGGCTGGCTTCACTAGAGAGAAGGAGAGACGTTTTCAGTCCGATTTCCTCGATATCCGGCGTGAGCGGGAGGGTCTGATGCAGGTCCTTCACAAGCCGCCTTCCGGCTTTCCAGCCCTGGTGCTGAACGCCGATTTCCGTCCGCTGTCCTACTATCCGCTGTCGCTCTGGCCGTGGGAGGAGGCGGTGAAGGCGGTCTATCAAGAGCGCGTGGACGTCGTTTCGACCTATGACAGGGTCGTGCGCAGTCCGTCGATGGAGATGCAGATCCCCAGCGTCATCGCGCTGAAGAGCTATGTCGACCAGAATCGCAGCCCGGCCTTCACCCGCTTCAACGTCTTCCTGCGCGACGGCTTCACCTGCCAGTACTGCGGCGACACCGCCGAACTGACCTTCGACCACGTCATTCCGCGCAGCCGGGGCGGACGCACGACGTGGGAGAACATCGTCGCCGCCTGTTCGCCCTGCAATCTAAGGAAGGGCGGACGGACGCCGCAGCAGGCGCACATGCCGATCCGACGCGCGCCCAACCGGCCGAACGCATTCCAGCTCCAGGACGCGGGCCGACGGTTCCCGCCCCACTACCTGCACCAGAGCTGGCTCGACTATCTGTACTGGGACATCGAGCTGGAGCCGTAGACGGCGCCACTATCCTGCGCCGCATGACCTGCTAGAGCACTGCATGACCCGGAACGGCCGCCGATGCGCGACGTTAACGGTTCGCCGCTCACATCAGGTCGTCCATGAAAATTCGCGTCCGCGCCGAGCTCGTCTATCGCTTCGATCCCCCGACCGACGCGATCTACAAGATTCAGGTCGCGCACTGGCCGGGTCAGGACATCCTGGAGGAGCGGCTGACGATTACGCCGCCCCAGGCCTTCCATCAGGACGAGGACGAGGAGTTCGGCGCCCGCACCCTGCGTGCGCGCCTCAGCGGCGACGTGGCTGTGTCCTACGAGGCGGTGGTCGACAACGGCTCGCTGCTGGGCCTGCCGCCGGGCGTGACCCAGCACGACTGGAACGACCTGCCGGCCGAGGTGCTGACCTATCTGTGGCCCAGCCGCTATTGCCCCTCGGACCAGTTCGGCCGGTTCGTGGAGCGTCAGTTCGGAGAGACATCGGGCGGCGAGCGGGTGCTCGCGATCCTGAACTGGATCACCGAGAACATCGATTATGAGCGCGGCGTGTCGGACTCCGAGACGACGGCCGCGCGGACCTTCATCGATCGGGCGGGCGTGTGCCGCGACTTCACCCATATGGGCATCACCCTGTGCCGGGCGTCGGGCATTCCTGCGCGCGCGGTCAGCGCCTATGCGCATCAGCTGAACCCGCCGGACTTCCACGCCATCTTCGAGATCTGGCTGTCGAACGGCTGGTGGCTGGTCGATCCGACCGGGCTGGCGCCGATCGAGGGACTGGTGCGGATCGCCTGCGGGCGCGACGCCGCCGACATCGCCTTCCTGTCGACCCAGGGAACCTGCGAGATGGTCAGCCAGTCGATCACCGCCGAGGCTGCGGACGCCTATTCCGTCGAGGCGCGATCGGACCTTCTGCGCGCCTGATAGACGTCGATGAAGTCGAGCCGGCGCAGGACCTTGTTCTGCGGATCGATCACGATGTGAGCCGCGGCGGGGACGGGGATCGAGCCCCGGCCGTCGGTCATGGCCAACGTTTCGACCCGGCCGTCCACGGACACCTCGACCGGCATCGGAAAGGCCGCGCCGTCGCCGGTCGTCCATGACAGGTTGAGGGTCCCGTCCTCGCGCGTCTCGTTCAGGACCGGCAAGGCGGCCTGATAGAGATAGCCGCGGAAGAACCAGCCGTAGTCCCTGCCGGTGATGTCATTGACGATCCGCAGGAAGTCCGGCGTCGAGCGGTAGATCGGCTCGAAATTGCCCGGGCGCGGATCGGGGCGGCCATAGACCAGGGTGGTGACGGCGCGGAAGAAGGCCTCGTCGCCGATCAGCATCCGCAGCGAATGGGCGATCAGCGAACCCTTGGAATAGATGTCGTTGCCCGGCCCGACCGCGCCGTCATAGACCTCGCCCTCGCTCCTGAGTTCGCCCGAGACGACGGGGAAGCGGTTGATCAGGCCCTGCTGCTGCTCGGCCAGTTCGGTCTGCATGTAGCGGTCGCCGTGCAGCCAGGCGCCGTAGAGGGGCTGCATATAGCTCCCCAGCCCTTCGTGCAGCCACATGTCGTCGGCGTTGGCATTGGTCATCTGGTTGCCGAACCATTCGTGGGCCAGCTCGTGCTGCAGCAGCCAGTCGTAGCCCTTGCCGTCCAGCCGATACTGGTTGCCGTAGGCGTTGATGGTCTGGTGCTCCATGCCCAGGTGCGGGGTCTCCACGACGCCCATTTTCTCGTCGGAGAAGGGGAAGGGGCCGACGGTGGCTTCGTAGAAGTCCATCTGGGTGGGGAATTCGGCGAACAGGGCGGCGGCGCGCCCTGGATCATCGGAGCTCAGATGCCAGAAGGACATCGGGAAACTGTTGCCGAACCGGCTGCGGTAGCCGGTCTTCAGCTCCGTATAGGGGCCGACGTTCAGGGCTATGGCGTAGGTGTTGGGCGTGCGTGCCGACCAGTTCCAGGTGGTCCAGCCGTCGCCGTGATCTTCCGTGCCGAGGAAGCGGCCGTTGGAGGGCGCGGACAGGCCGGTCGGGACGGTGATGTGCAGGTCGACCCGCCCGGGCTCGGCCACGGGGCTGTCGATACAGGGCCAGAACAGGTCGCAGCCTTCGCCCTGGACGGCCGTAGCGATCCACGGCTCACCGCCGGGCGCGCTCGCCCAGACGAAGCCGCCGGACCAGGGCGCGCGCGGCGCCACGCGGGGATGGCCGGAATAGGCGATGCGCAGGGTCGTCGTCTGACCCGCAGCCAGCGGCCGAGGCAGGGGGATGGTCATCCGCCCCTCGGGATTGGACCAGTCGCTCACCGCCCGTCCGTCCACCGACACGGCGGAGACGTCGAACACGGTGTCCAGTTCGACCACCAGCCGGGCGACGGGCGCCGTGGCGGTCAAGGTCAGGGTCGCCGTCGCGTCGATGGCCCTGTCGTCGGGGAGGACCTTGATCGCCAGATCGACGAGGTCGATGCGCATGGCCGCCTGTTCCGGCGTGCGCGGCTGATCGGTCATCAGGGTGAAGGCGGTGGACTCGCGCGGCGCCGGGTCCTGGGCGAGGGCAGGACCCGCCAGCAGAGAAGCGGCGGCGAGGGCGGCGAGGGCGTTTCGCATCAGGGGTCTCAGCTGGCCGACCGCGCAAGCCGTTCGGCCGCGGCCCGCTCGCGTTCGGCGCGGTTCCAGGCCTGCCAGTCGTCGACCACGTCGAGCTGGCGCAGCAGCTTGTTCTGTGGATCGACCAGCAAGGTCGCGCCCGAGGGTACGGCGATCGTCGCGCGGCCATCCCGCATCGGCACGGTCTGGGTCACGCCGTCGACCTCGATCTCCACCGGCATCGGGAAGCCCGAGCCGCTCCCGGTGGTCCAGGACAGGGTCAGCCGGTCGCCCTCCCGGACCTGCGACAGGACCGGCAGGGCCGCCTGATACAGATAGGCGTCGAAGAACCAGTCGTAGTCCTGACCCGTCACCTGGTTGACGATGGCGTTCATCTCGCGCGTCGAACTGGTCCGGGGCGCGAAGTTGCCGGGTCGCGGATCGGGGCGGCCGTACACCAGACGGCGGATGACATCGTAGAAGTCGTCGTCGCCGATCGTCATCCGCAGGATGTGGGCGATCAGCGAACCCTTGGAATAGATGTCGCCGCCGGGGCCCTCAGAGCCGCCATAGACCTGGTTGACCGTGCGGTTGGTCTGCGAGACGACCGGGAAGGCGTTGACCAGACCCTCGCGCTGGCGCTGCAGCTCGGACTGCATGAACCGCTCGCCATGCAGATATCGGGCGTAGAGCGGCTGCATATAGCTGCCCAGCCCTTCGTGCAGCCACATGTCGTCGGCGTTACGGTTGGTCAGCTGGTTGGCGAACCACTCGTGGCTGAACTCGTGCTGCAGCAGGGTGTCGTAGCCGCGCGTCTCGATCTTGTAGGCATTGCCGTAGGCGTTGATCGTCTGGTGTTCCATGCCGAGATAGGGCGTCTCGACCACCCCCATCTTGGAGTCGCCGAACGGGTAGGGGCCGATGGTCGATTCGAAGAAATCCAGCATGGGCGCGAACTCGGCGAACAGTCTCGCGACCTTCGCCGGATCGTCGGACCGCAGGTGCCAGTAGTGCATCGGGATCGTGTTGCCGAACCGGCTCTGGTACGGGGCGGTGACCTCCTCATAGGGGCCGACGTTGATCATCCCGGCATAGATGTTCTGATGGGCGATGCTCCAGCTCCAGGTCTTCGTGCCGTCGGCGTTCCCGGTCACGCCCTTGAACACGCCGGGTCCCGGCGCCGAGACATTGCCCGGCGTGGTGATGTGCATGTCCAGCTGGCCGGGCTCGGCGTTGGAGTTGTCGATACAGGGCCAGACCAGGTCACAGCCGTTGAGCTGGACGGCTGACCCGATCCAGGGCTCGCCCGTCGGGGCCGTGGCCCAGACCCAGCCGCCGTTCCAGGGCGCACGTGGCGCGACACGGGGCTGGCCGGCATAGGCGATGGTCAGGGTGGGGGTGGCGCCCTCGGCCAGACCCGCCGGAACCTCTACGGTCAGACGGCCTTCGGGGTTGGACCAGCGATCGGCGGGCACGATCTCGCCGTCCAGCCGGATCTCGGAGATGGTGAAGAGGGTGTCCAGCTCGACCGCCAGACGCCGGATCGGCTGAAGCACGGTGAAGTCCAGCACGGCCACGCCGTCGATCGCCTTGTCCTCGGGCAGGATCTTGATCGACAGATCGGCCTTGTCGAAGCGGACGGCCTCCTGCTCCGGCGTGCGGGGATTGTCGGTTTCGAGCGTGAAGGCGGTCGGCTGGCGGGCGGGGGCGTCCTGGGCCGTCGCGGGAACCGACAGCATGCAGGCCAGGACGGCCATGCTCGCCGTACGCAGACTCGATCCGGCCATCAGCGTCTATCCCCGTCAGAATTCCTGTTCACCGTGCACCCCGGCGAAGGCCGGGGTCCAGATGGAAAAAGCGATCTCCGGGTTGCGGATGGTCTTTGATCCCGGCCGACGGCGTCCGCGATCTGGACCCCGGCCTTTGCCGGGGTGCACGGGGAGATATGCGGCAAAGAAAAAGGCCGGTGTTTCCACCGGCCTCGTTCAGAATTCGTGGTCCGTCAGGACTCAGGCGGCGGCTTGTTCAGCCAGCTTGGCCTTGATCTGACGCTTGATGCGCTGTGCCGTGATCGACAGCTGTTCGTCCTTGGCCTTGACGATGAAGGGGTCGAGGCCGCCCTTGAAGTCGAGCGTGCGCAGCGCGGCGTTCGAGATGCGCAGGCTGTACGACTGGCCCAGGGCCTCCGACGCCAGCTTGACCTTCTTGAGCGACGGCAGGAAGCGGCGCTTGGTCTTGATGTTCGAGTGGCTGACCGAGTGGCCGACCATCGGCCCGACACCGGTAAGTTCGCAACGACGCGACATCGTCTTATCCTTGAGGTGGCGCCGCTCCAAAGGAGAGAGGGCGCATGAAACAAATGCGCGCGAGGGAGGACCCCCGCGCGAGAGGGGGCCGTATAGAGGAACCGATCCCGCGCCGTCAAGGCTTCGAGGGCCAGATTGGACTCCCGGGCCGAGTCTTCGCGCCGGGACGTTCATGCGTCGTTCAATCGCCGCGTTTCAAAGCTTAGGTTATGCGGGACTGTCCCGAGGATGAGATCCACGATGACCCTGCCTTCCCTTCTGAGGCGCACTGTCGCCGTTGCCGCCCCTGCGATCGCAGGGGCCGTCCTGCTGGCCGCGCCTTCGTCTCCGTCGCAGGCCCAGGGGGACGTCAGCGAGGTCCTGCCGGGCTACTGGGAGTATACGACCAGCGCCGTGGGTATCCGCAGCACCGAAACCAAATGCGTGCGGCCGTCGGAGATCAACCGCTTTTTCGGCGGCCTGTCGACGCGCCGCTGGCAGTGCGTCTATCCGACCCGCGTCGTCGGCGGCGGCACGGCGCGGTTCGAGGGGACCTGTACCGACCCGCGCGGACGGCGGGTAAACGTCCGCCTCGGCGGTTCGTACCAGCAGGAGAATTTCCGCTTCACCGGCGGCGCCCAGCTCGCGCGCGGCACGCCCTATCTGCCGGCCTCGATCACGGCGCGCCGCGTGGCGGCGGTCTGCCCGGCGGACGCTGAGTATTTCTGAGCAGAGACGCGGCCTTTCCCTCCCTCTCGGGGAAGGGAGACGAAAGAAGAAAGGCCCGGTGTTTCCACCGGGCCTTTCTCACATTCAGCAAATTCCCCGAGGGATTATGCGGCTTCAGCCTCTTCCTCGGCTTCCGCGGCTTCAGCAGCAGCGATGACGGCCTTCTTGGCGCTCAGCGACTTGGACAGCAGCTGGACGGCGGCGTCCTTGTCGATGCGGTTGGCGGCGGCGACTTCGCGAGCCATCCGGTCCAGGGCGGACTCATAGAGCTGGCGCTCCGAGTACGACTGTTCCGGCTGGCTGTCGGCGCGGTGCAGGTCGCGGACCACTTCGGCGATGGAGACCAGGTCGCCGGAGTTGATCTTGGCTTCGTATTCCTGGGCGCGGCGGCTCCACATAGTGCGCTTGATGCGCGCGCGGCCCTTCAGCGTCGTCAGGGCCTTTGTGACCACGTCGTCGGTGGCCAGCGAGCGCAGGCCGGCGGTCTTAGCCTTCTTGGTCGGGACGCGCAGGGTCATCTTCTCGTGGTCGAAGGTCACGACATAGACCTCCAGCGACATGCCGGCGATTTCCTGGACCTCGACCGCCGCGACCTTGCCGACGCCGTGCGCCGGATAGACGACTGCATCGCCAACCTTGAATTCCAGAACGCTCTTGGTGGTCATGTCATTCCTTTCCCGGACGCAGGGACAGGGCATCGAAGGCACGACGGACAATTGCTCCCGGACCGGCGACGGGGGTCGCCGATCGGAATGATGCAGTCGTCAGTCGTGGAAACGGATCACCCAACCTCTGGCCGACCCCGTCTTCATGGACGAGGTTCTGTCGCAAACGCGGGCGGCGCGCATGAAACGCAGACCGCCCGACCCAATGTGAAGGAACATATCACAAAACGAGGCAATTTCAAAACGTCGCAAGCGTCCCTTGCGAAACCGGCGCTATTCCTGACCCGGAGCTTTATCGGCGGTCGGGAGCGTTCAGGAACCCTTGCCGGGCTTGGGCGAGAAATATTTCTCGAACTTGCCGGTCTCGCGTTCGAACTGTTCCTTGTCCGCGGGGGGCGTGCCCTTGACCGTGATATTGGGCCAGACCTTGGCGTATTCGGCGTTGACCTGAAGCCACTTGCCGTCGGGTTCGTCCTCGGTGTCGGGCACGATGGCGTCGACCGGGCACTCCGGTTCACAGACGCCACAGTCGATGCATTCGTCGGGCGCGATGACGAGGAAATTCTCGCCTTCATAGAAGCAGTCGACGGGGCAGACCTCGATGCAGTCCATGAACTTACATTTCACGCAGGCGTCGGTGACGATGTAGGTCATGGGCGGGCGGGGCTGACGTTCTTCGGGTTGGGCGGGAGAGGCCCGGCAGATGACCCCGCGAGGGTCCGCTGTCAACCGGAGCGACGGTTTGGCGGCTCTATCGCTTGCTTCTGCGCCAAGAGGCCTTATTTGTATCAGTATAGATTGCAGATAAGCCGTCGCCACCGCTGATCCTCCTGGGCCCGTCCTCATGTTGAACCGCCGCCTGCTCGCCCGCACCGCCGTCGCCGGAGCTCTGGTGCTCAGCCTTGTCGGCGGGGTCGTCACCGCCCAGACCGCCGCGACGCGCGTACCCGCCGAGGTCCAGGCCGGGACCTACAAGCTGGATCCGAGCCACGGGAAGATCACCTGGTCGATCAATCACCTCGGCTTCTCGACCTACCGGGGCCAGTTCACCAACGTCGTCGCCGACCTGACCATCGACCCGGCCAATCCGTCGGCCTCGACCCTGACAGCGAGCGTTCCACTGGCCGACGTCGACCCGGCTGACGACGCGCTGAAGGCCCACCTGCAGACACCGGATTTCTTCAACACGGCCGAGTTTCCGACCGCGACCTTCGTCGCCACCTCGGTCGTGGTGGATTCCGATGATGCGACCGAAGCCGACGTCACGGGCAACCTGACCCTGCACGGCGTGACGCGTCCGGTGACGCTGGAGGTCAAGTTTAACCAGGCCGGCCCGGCCATGGGCGGCGTCTACAAGGTCGGCTTCGACGGCGAGGCCACGATCAAGCGCTCCCAATTCGGCATCACTACCTATCTGCCCGCCCTGGGCGACGAGGTCGAACTCCACATCGAAGGCGAGTTCGTCAAGCAGTAGACGAGGTTTCCTCTCCGAGAGGGACGTAGAGGGCGCGGGCTTCCGCCGGAGGTCCGCGCCGTTCGCCCAGGGCCTCGATCCGGACGGCCGTGACCCGGCCGTCGAGGGCGAAGGTCAATTCGTCGCCCGGGTGGACGAGGCGGCTCGGTTTGTCGAGCCGGACCTGTTTGCCGTGATGGGTCAGCCGCACGGCGCCCCGCTCGACCAGATCGGCGGCCAGACCGCGAGTCCTGGCGAACCGGGCGCGCCACAGCCAGAGATCGACGCGGACGCTGTCGTCGCTGTCACTCATATCCACGCCTTCGCGGGGATGCCTGGAAGTCTGAAATCACGAGGCCGCGGCCTTCTTTCGCCTCGGCCGCTTGCGGCGGGCGGGCTGAGCGGGCGCGGTCAACTCGGCCAGTTTGGCGAAGGGCGAGTCCTTGATCACGACGGGGGTCTGGCCCTCGCGGTCTGGCATCCGGGCGCGGACGGTCTTGAGAGCGGTCCAGATGGCCTTGGCGTCGCCGATCGTCCAGCCGAGCGATTTCAGGGCCTCGTCGGACAGGTTCCCCCTGGTCTCGCGGCGGAGGTCCGAGGCGCGTTCGAGATCGTCGACCGGGACAGCCCAGCGGCCGGCCGCGCGGACGCCGAAGGCGGAGAGGGCGCGGGGCGACGGGGCGGCGCCGGGCAAGAGGGTCAGGCCCTCGGGCCTGGCGCGGAACGGTTCGGCGGCGGCAAAGGCCTGGGACAGGATCCTAGCTCGCGGCTTCAGGGTGCCGGGCAGCCAGACGGAATGGGTCCCGACGCGAATGGCGAAGGCCTTGATCGTGCGGCGCTCGACCTGGCTGAGGGCGGCGAGATCCCGTTCGACGTCGCGCCGGTCGATGACGCCCCCGGCCTCCAGCAGGCGGAAGGCTATGCCGCGCGGGAGGCCTTTCAGGGCGCCGGATTCGACGGCCTGTTTGAGGCGCCGCAGGTCTCGCAGCGCCCGTCCGGCTTCGGATGCCAGCCAGGCCTCGATGCGGCGCTGGGCCCGGTCGCGGGCGGCCTGGGGACCGAGGTCGCCCATCAGGCGCACGCGGGGACTGAACGGCTCTGTGTTGATGATCTTCGCGGCGAGCGCGCCCGACCACAGGACATCGCCTTCCGGCGTGACCGAGAAGGCGTCGTCGCCATCGCCGGCCAGCGCGCCGAGACGACGGGCGATCTCGGGGCCGACGGCGCGCAGGGCGGCGGTCTTCAGGGTGCGGTCGGCCAGGGCCGAGCCGCCCGAGGCAATGGCGAACCGCACGCCGTCCAGATGGCCGACCGCCTCTCCGTCGACGGTGACCACGCCGTCGTCGGCGACCTCGGCCATGGTCTGGGCGTGGTCGTGCAGCGACCGCATGAGGGCCGTCGTCTTGCGGTCCACGAAACGGGCGGTCAGCCTTTCGTGCAGGACATCCGACAGCCGGTCCTCCAGCGCCCTCGTGCGCTCGCGCCAGCCCTTCATCCCGTCCAGCCAGTCCGGCCGGTTTGCGATGTAGGACAGGGTGCGGACGCCTGCGAGCCGGGCCGACAGCTGGTCGATCTGGCCGTCGTCGCGGTCGACCTCGGCTAAGCGAGGCGCGAACCAGTCGTCGGTCAATCGGCCGCGCTTGCCGGTCAGGGCATGGAAGACGTCGCGCGACAGGCGGGCGTGTTCGTCCAGCGTCGTCTTCTGGAAGTCGGGCAGCTGGCAGGCTTCCCAGAGCCGCATGATGGTCCCGCGCGAACGGCTGATCCGCTTGACCTCATCGTCCTGCAGGGCGCGACGCAGAAGAGTCTCGTCCAGAGCCTGACCGGTCAGCTTCAGGCCGGAGACATTCGGCGGCTGGACCAGCGAGCGCAGGAGATCGGGCAGGGTGTCGAAGTCGAGGCGGGCGTTGCGCCACTCGATCGCCTGGATGGGGTCGAAGCGGTGCTCGGCGACCTGTTCGACCAGATCCTCGTCCAGCTCCTCGGCCTCGCCGGTGACGCCGAAGGTGCCGTCGCGGATGTGGCGGCCGGCGCGGCCCGCGATCTGGGCGATCTCGTGGGCATGCAGCCAGCGGGTGCGGCGGCCGTCGAATTTGCGCATCCCGGCGAAGGCGACATGGTCGACGTCCATGTTCAGCCCCATGCCGATGGCGTCGGTGGCGACCAGGAAGTCGACCTCGCCCGACTGGAACAGGCCGACCTGGGCGTTGCGGGTGCGGGGGCTGAGCGAGCCCATGACCACGGCCGCGCCGCCGCGCTGGCGCCGGATCAGTTCGGCGATGGCGTAGACCTGCTCGGTGCTGAAGGCGACGATCGCGCTGCGCCGGGGCAGGCGGGTCAGCTTCTTGGACCCCGCATAGGTCAGGTTGGACAGCCGCTCGCGGGTGACGATCTCCAGATCGGGGATCAGCCTGCGCATCAGGGGCGCCATGGTGGAGGCGCCCAGGAACATGGTCTCGAACCGGCCCCGCGCATGAAGCAGGCGCTGGGTGAAGACGTGGCCGCGCTCCGGGTCGGCGGCCAGCTGGATCTCGTCGATGGCCAGGAACTCGACCTCGCGCTCCAGCGGCATGGCCTCGACCGTGCAGACCCAGAAATGGGGCCGGGCCGGGATGATCTTCTCTTCGCCGGTGATCAGGGCGACGGCATTGGCGCCGCGCTGTTTGACGATCCGTTCATAGATCTCGCGCGCCAGCAGCCGCAGCGGCAGGCCGATCATGCCCGACGCATGACCCAGCATCCGTTCGACCGCCAGATGGGTCTTGCCGGTATTGGTCGGCCCCAGCACCGCGACGACGCGGGATGGGGCGAGGCCGGTGGGGCGGTCGCTCATGGTCTTGATGAGGTGGCGATTCGGTGGGTCTTTCTCAAGACGTTCTTCCCTCTCCCCTTGCAGGAGAGGGAGCTCGCGCACGGCGGCGATAGCCGGGGTTCTGGAGCGATCGGGTGAGGGGTGACACCCGGCTTCGAAGTGCGTTCTGACGGGCCCCAATCGGTGAGGCCCTGCGTGACCCCTCACCCGCGGGCGCAAGGACGATCGCTGCGCTCTCGTGCGCCGCCTCCCTCTCCCGCAAGGGGAGAGGGCTAGGAAAGCATCGCCTCGATCTGGCCCAGCCGTTCCTTGCCGAAGAACATCTCGTCGCCGACGAAGAAGGTGGGGGCTCCGAAGGCGCCGCGTTCGACCGCGGCGGCCGTGTTGTCCGCCAGTTTCGCCTTCACCGCATCGGTCTGGGCCAGGGCGATCAGGCGTCCGGCGTCGAGACCGGCTTCTACCAGGACCGAGGACAGGACCTCCGGGTCGGACATGAGCAGGCCGCGCTCCCAGAAGCCGGCGAGGACCGCGTCGAGATAGCGGTCGAACTCGTCGCCGGGCGCGCAGGCGCAAAGGCCGCGCATGGCCAGCAAACTGTTGACCGGGAAATGCGGGTTCATCTGGAAATCCTCCAGCCCGTGCGCCTTCACGAAGCGGCGAATCTCCAGCATCTCATAGTCGAGCTTGCCCTTGATCCCGGCATAGGCGCTGAACGGCGCCTGGTTGCCTGTGGCCTTGAAGATGCCGCCCAGAAGACAGGGGATGACATTGATCGTCGCACCCGTGCGCCCGACCAGATCCGGCAGGGCGCGCTCGGCGAGATAGGCGTTGAGGCTGGCGAAGTCGAAGATGAAGTCGATGGTTCTGGTCACCAGTTTTCCTTCCATGGGCGCAGGTCGAGTTCGAAGGTCCAGGCGCTGCGTTGCTGGTTGTGCAGCCAGACGTAGTTTTTTGCGATCTCGTCGGGCTTCAGGATCGCGTCCTCGTCCAGCAGGGTCTGGATGTCGGGGGCGACGGAGCGGGCGAAGGTCCCGTCGATCATGCCATCGACGACGACGTGGGCGATGTGGAGACCCTCGGGTCCCATCTCGCGAGCCAGGCTCTGGGCCAATTGGCGCAGAGCCGCCTTGGCCCCCGCGAAGGCGGAGAAGCCTGCGCCGCCCCGGGTCGAGGCCGTGGCGCCGGTGAACAGGATCGATCCCTTGCCGCGCGGGCCCATGACGCGGGCCGCCTCCCGCCCCGCGAAGAACCCGGCGAGGGCGGCCATCTCCCAGACCTTGGAATAGACCTGGGCGGTGGTCTCGACGACCGGGAAGCGGACGTTGGCGCCGATGTTGAAGACGACGACCTGGAGCGGGCCGATGTCGGCCTCGATCCGGTCGACCAGGGCGATCATTTCGGCCTCGTTCCGGGCGTCGACGCCGAAGGCGTGGGCCTGACCGCCCCCGGCGCGGATCGAGTCGGCGAGCGCCTCCAGCTGTTCCAGATGCCGCGGGCGACGGGTGACGCAGACCGCGAGGCCTTCCCTGGCAAAGGCGCGCGCGATGGCCGCTCCGACTCCATCTCCGGCGCCGACGATCAGACAGGACGGGGTGGACGACATGACGATCTCCCGAGAGGAGAAGACCGTTTCATATCGAAACTAAGTCGTCAACGCGCCATGAGGCGGTCCGGGCATGGTGGCGCTTAACGGCAGACGACACTGGGGCGGAACAGGCGCGAAACGAATCAGGACCGAATCAGCGACACGGCCAGATTCGGGGTTTGTTCACCCCAAGATATTGTATCTTAGGACCGATTAACCACAAACTGATTTCGCGAGGACGCGGCGACTGTTGCCCCACGGGTTTACGGAGCGGGGCGCAACCCGCTAGGGACAGCGCGCGTGGCCCCGTAGCTCAGCCGGATAGAGCAAGGCTTTCCTAAAGCAGAGGTCGGGGGTTCGAGTCCCTCCGGGGTCGCCAACCATATCGCCGCAAAGCCCTTTTTGGCCTGACTGAGCCGTTTTCGGTATTTCACTCCACCCCACAATAAGCCCTACACCGTGACTTTCCACAGGTTCGGCTGACGTCCGGTGTTCCGGTTTCGTTCCCGCGGGCTTACTAGCTCGCCCGGGGTCGGTCTCTCTGGAGAACGACATGGGCTGCCTCATACCGACCTGGGCCGGAACGGTCGGGGATTGCATCGACAACGGCGTGATCGTGAAACGCTACTGCGAACGTTGCCAGCGGCGCGATCCCGTCGATCTGGCGGCGATGAAGGCCGCGCACGGCGCCGACTACTGGCTATGGGATCGCAGGACGCCGTGCCGCTATTGCGGCGGCATGCTGCCGTTCATGTTCTCTCCGGAATCCACGACGCCCACCACGCCCATGATCTCGACAAACCGGCACGACGTGGCGAGGTCGGCCCGGATCAGGGCGCAGCAGGACGGCTGAAATGATCCCCGCCGCAGGAGACTACGAGTGCCACATCCGCAGTTTGTAACACCTGCATTCGGAGACGCGCATATTGCCGGACCACGCCTCGCATCGGCCGGCTCCGACTTCACAACCGCCGATCCGCGTGTCAGGTTCCCGCCTCGCGGGGCCGAACCCGACCGGAAACCGCTATGCTCAGCTTCGCCGCCCTGTCTGTTGCCGCCATCCTGGGGACCAATTCCCTCAGTCAGGTCCCCGAGCTCGCGACACCGACCGCCCCCCTTCAGCTGGCCTACACTCACACAGCCCGGACGGAGGTGGCCTTCCTTGATCTCAACTCGCTGGAGCGTAGCGGCGATCTGGTTCAGGCTTGGGGCTTCTACGTTCTCGCCGAGCCGATCCAGACCTTCGCCCCATTTCCGGCCGACGTTTACTGGGCTCGGATATCGCTCGACTGCGCCGCGCGGACAGGTCGCTTTACCCATGCGATCGCGATCGTCGACGGCGTCATCGCCTTCAACGCGCCTGTGACGTCCGAGCCCACGCCAACGCAAGGGGCCTGGGCGCTTGACGCCGCCTACGCCTGTGACGGTGAAACACCTGCAAGACCCGTCGTCGCAGATACCGACGCCGCGATCCTGGCGTCGCGCGAGATCATGGCCAGCGATGCCTGGGGGGCCGAGGACTGAAAAGACGAAAGCCCGCCCCGGCGAACCGGAGCGGGCTAGTTCATTCGTTGGCACTCTTGAACAGCGTCGGCGCACCGAACACTGCCGCATTAACTCACGCTCGCACAACGTTGTTCCTGTGTTCGGAAGCGATCAGTGGCGGACCGGCCACTACCCGGCCGGCATCCGCCCATAGAAGTCTCTCAGCCAGGTCGCATCGTTGGAATAGACGAACACCCGTTCCTCCAGCTGGACGGCTGAAACGCAAAAAGCCCCCGGCGTGAGCCGAGGGCCAAGGTTGCAGCCATGAGGAAGATGGAGGGGCGCAGTTGCCGGCTCCGAGTAATCAACGGACTAGACGATGACGGGTTCCGGACATGCAAGAAGCCCGACCCCGATGAAGGAGCCGGGCCAATGATGCGGACGCGGGTCCGGAGATTAGTCGATGGGCGTGAAGTCGACGTAGAAGGTGTCGCCCGGCGCGAACTTGCCGATCAGATCCGGGTTGGCCAGCGTCAGATCGAACAGGGCCGAAGGCGAGAACTTCGCGTAGGTGTTGTCCTCGTCCGATCCGTCGTTCGGGTAGCTGTTGGCAGCGACGCCGTGGAACACGAGGCGCTCATGGGTCGTGACCCCATCGGTTTGAACGGTCGGCGAAACGCTACCGACGCGAAGCTTGGCACGCATGGTGGTCATGGTCTTACTCCAGTGTTTGGGATGGCCCGGGATTTCGCGCCGGGTCGCGAGCCGCATTGCGGATAGGTGCGGAGCCGGGGCTCGACGCTGGATCTGGGTATTCTACAGGGCCAGCTAGCCCGGCGAGAGCGTTCGCCACCACGGTCGGTTCAGCCTCGCCGTGATCGTCGCGTCCCTGACCTCGCAGGCATTGATGATCGCGAACCCGGTCTCCTTGTCGTCGTTCGCCTTTGTCAGTTGGCCGGTCTCGGCGGCGCCATAAAGCTGCCAGTCCAGAGCAACGTCGCCGCTGTCGCCGATCTCAGCGTGCGGCGTTTCCCGGTTCAAGATCGGTCGGGCCAGTTCCGAGCAGCCGGTCGCAATCGGGACGGTGCTGCAGGACGCAGAGACGATGGCGAGCGACGCGGTCGCGGTCAGCAGGAGCAGCTTGGCGGATTGCATTCTCAGCCTCCAGGACTTGGGTTTCGGTGACACGGCCGCGCTCTTGGAGCTTGCCGATTTCGGAGATGGCCTCGACCGCGGACTCGGTGCGGGTCTGGGCCATGGTGGCGTCGTCGCGAGCCTGCCGGGCGGCTCCGCGCGACGGGCCGGTGATCTGGCAGTAGCCGAGGGTCAGCAGGGCCAACGCGCCGACCACGGCCAGGGCCAGGTACACAGCGCGCGGGGTCATCTTCCGCCCCGTGCGGCGTAAGCGGCCGCCAGCTTGGTGTCGTAGGCATTGATGGCGTAGTTCGGCCCATTGTAGGCGCGAGCGAATGCCGCCCACCGCTTGTCCCGGAGTTCGTCAACCAGCCCCTTGGACTTGATGAAGGCGGCAAAGGCCTGAAGGTGCGCGCCCTCGCCGGCCGCCATCTCACGGGCGAAAGCCCAGGGCGTCGATTGTCCAACCGCTGCGTGGTTGAAGCCCATGATCTGGAACAGCCCCCAGCTGGCGGACTGCAAGGCTGCGTCGGGGTCCAGAGCTACGGCCTTCAGCATTTGGTCCCAGCGCTCCGCCTGCGTCTTCGGATAGCCGCCGGGTTTGGAGTTGGAGATCGCGGGAAAACCGTTGTGCTTGCCGCTGGTCAGGCGGGCGAACCAGTGGCGCTCGAACAGGATGATGGGCAGACCATCCGACGCCATGCCGTTGCCCCGGCTTTCGACGTCATAGACCGCTCCGACGTGGGCCGGGGTCAGGTCCAGGCTCGCCGCCACGGCCGCAATCTGTTCGGGAGCCAGCCGGTCCCGGGGGCCCGTCAGAGCGGCTTTCAGTCCCGCCTTACTGGCCGGGCCGAATGAGCCATCGATCGCCCCTGCATAGCAGCCGAGCGCATGCAGTCGGCGCTGAAGGTCGCGCACGTCCATGGAAGTCTCCGATATTCGGGGTTGGCGCACAGCGTGCGCATTGGCAGAGTGTCGAGGCCGGGCCGTCTGCTGCCCGGTGTGCGGCCCGGCTATTTCCGCGTTCCCCACGCGAGGTCGGGCCGCCATTGATCAACGCTGAGCGGGCAGCCGGATCAGGCTTCTGATGATCTCTGGTTGTGAGGGTTTGGCGCACAATGTTCGTCTGTGTTATAGTGACCGGGCAACGAGGTTCATGCCTCGGAGCGGACGACCCGGCTGGCGCCAACCCTCTTCCAAGCCTGCCGGGTCGTTTCGCCGGGAAGACCAGCGGAGGAAGCGCAATGCGACGCCGCGACCACGAGGAATGGGTTTGGATCACGCTCATGATCATCGCTGTCGCGGCGATGATCGGGCTGACTGTTTGGGACTGGATCGGGCGCTAGGGTAAACGCGACTTAACGCAACCTTCAGATCACGCGGATCTTATGGACGCATGGCTCTCTCGCGCATCGAAGCTCTCTGGCTTTTCGTGATCATCGGCAGCGGGCTTGTCACGCTGACGGCGGCCTTCGCCTAGGCGAACCGGGTTCGCGTCAGTCGCCGGACGGATTGTCCGGGAACCGGTAGCCGGGAACGGTCGGGTCCAGCTTGTCCAGCAGTCGGGCGTTGGCCGCGTCGATGGCGGCGGGCATGGCCTCATAGACTGCATCGGCGACCACGGCCGCGTCTGCTTGGCGAACCTCGGCGACGACCAGCCGACCGTCATGGACGTTCATACTGATCAGCATCGCCGTCGAGGTCACCGCGCACAGGGCGAGGAACCAGGCCACGGCGTCCGGCAGATGCGCCCCACCCCAGATCTCGAACGCCACGAAGACGCAGGCCAGTGAGGTGGCGTCCATCAGCAGGCGCACGAGGAGGTTGCTGGCATAGGCGCTTTTTACGCTGGGCCGCAGCAGCTCGGTCCGCGCGAAGACCGTCGCTCCGGTGATGGCAGCCCCGACAAAGCCCAGGGTGTCGACCGGCGTCATGGCTTGGCTCCCATGGAGGTCAGCCACCGCAGGGCAAGGTCTCTCAGAATGGCCGGGTTGGACAACAGCTTGAGGGCGCCGAAAAGGCCGGGCGCGAACCGCCATGCCGCCATGCCGACGCCGAAGCCGATGGCGCGCAGATCGGACGGCGATGCGGCGGGCCAGAAGCGGGCCGCGCTGGGTCCCCAAAAACCCGCCACCAGAGCGCCGACCAGGATGGCGAACCCGCCTTCGATCAGGGCGCGGGTGATCTCGCGACGTCCCGCCGGTTCGGCCGCGAGGGACACAACGCCGATGTGGACCAAGGCGGACACCAGACCGCCGGCTGCGCCCGACAGGGCGACCCACTGGGGATCGACCGACCGGGCGTCTATGACCCCGGCATAGGCCACCGCGCTGACCGTCAGGTTCAGGGCGGCCCCGATCCCGGCGGCGGAGCAAGGCTCCAGCCACTTCGCGACGCGTTCCATGGGCGATACTCCGCGCCGAAGGGGATGGGGTTCGGCCGTCCGACCTGACGGCGAATGATCACTTGCGGCCGAGCTGGATCATCCGCCGACCTGTCGCCGTGCGCCGGGGCCATAGATGCTCCCGTCGCCACCACCGCTGCTGAGAGCCGAAGCCGCCAGAGCCCGACGCATGGGCGGCTGTGTTCGATCCGCTGACGCAGGGCCTGCTGGCCGAGTACGCTGAAAGAGTGCGACGCGGCGGCGGACCGGCGCGCCGCCTGCGACGATCCGACCGGCGAACAGGCCGCGTCTCAGGCGTTAAGTGTCAGGGGTGGCGGACCAGATGAGGACCAATGAAATGCTTGGCGAAACCCTGGCCTTCCTGCACCGGCACAACCGCGTGGTTCTGACCGGCCTCGCCGGCCTTTCGCTGACCCTTCTGTTCTAGGGCCAGGCGGGCCTGGTCGGCAGCGGCCCCTCGCCAAGGCGCACGACGTCTCGCAGGGCTTGGCGATAGTCCGCCCAGGCCTCGGGGACCGCGATGCCGCATTCGACGCAGCGCAGGATCGTCACGTCCGACGCGTCCAGCGCCTGACGGGCCGGGCTGATCCAGTCCACCGGCGCGGGTTCCGGGTCGACCCAGACCAGACCAATCGCCTTCAGTTCCTCGCGGGGCCAGAGCGTCAGGACGTTGGCGGGATAGCGGACCTCAGCTACCTCGAAGTCGCTGGTCACGGGCTGGTCGTTCAGGATGTAGGGCATCAGACGTTTCCGGTGTTTGTGTTCGGGAAGGCGCGGCCTGCGCCCCAAATGATGCGGACAGCACCTGGTGCACCGAAACCCTGAAACCCGTTGCCGCCCGCTTGGACCGCGCCGCCGCCTCCATACGCCAGGCCGTCTCGATTGGTGGCCGCTCCGGTTGCACCGCCCGTTGTTCCGCCAAGAACAGACGAGCCGCCACCCCCCTTGCCCGTGCCGCCTCCGGCGTTGCCGCCTGCGCTCGTGTAGCCCCCCGCCCCGGCACCGTTCGCGACGCTTACACCGGTAGAAACGTATGTTCCCGCGCCGCCTGTAAATCCGATGGAGCCAGAGCTTGGTCCACCATTAGCGCCAGGCCCTCCTGGATTAGCACCAGCGAGGATCGTCGGGCCTCTTTTAAGTGTTGTGGCCGGACCGGCGGAATACCCGATAGCAACAGCCAGCGTTTCGCCGGGCGTAACCGCAATGGCGTTGTTGTAGCCAAGGCCTCCGCCGCCGCCGACGTAATCAAAGCCATCGCCGAATGGGTCGATCTCAGTGTTGCCGCCCGCGCCGATTGCCACCGCGCAAATGCTGGTGACGCCCGCCGGAACAACGAACGAGCCGTCGCTGGTGAACAGTTGCTGACCGGGGAGAGCGACAGCCCCACCGCCCCCCAACAGCATCGGGCAGGCCATGTGCAGCATCAGGCCGCCCCGCCCTTGGCCAGCGTGAACCGCACCTTGCCCGAGGTTTCCACGATATAGGTCAGCAGATCGACGGCGCTGGCCGTGGTCGTCAGGCTAGGCGTCGAGCCGAAGGGCATCCACGCCGCATTATAGGCCAGCGTCCGCGATCCGGTTGCGTCCTGTTTAATCAGGATCGTCCCCGTCGTCCCCGGCTTGGCATTTGTCGGAGCGCCCAGCGTCCGATTGCCGGCCAAGGTCACGACGAAGTTGATCCCGGTCGCCAGATCGACGGCGACGGTCGCGGCGTCCGTGAGCGCGACTAAGGCGGCAGCATCGGCGACAGACTTTGCGGTCAGGAACTTGGCGTCGTCCGTGAGTGTCCGAAGATCTGATCCGGCCGCCTTGATGGGCGTTCCGGCCGCTGTCGCCAATGCCGCTGCATCCGCCAGCGTCAGCAGCGACCGGCCGTAGGTCGTCGTGGTCAGCGCCGCGATGGCAGCGAGGTCGGCGTCATAGGCCTGGACATCCGTCCCGACGACCAGGCCAAGCAAACCCCGCATCGCCGCGTAGTTCGCCGCCGAGATCAGGGATCGTCCGTTGGCCGTGGCGTCCGTGATGTCGGCGACCGCGATAGTCAGGGCCGCCTTCAGGGCAGCCCCAGTGATACTCCCGGTCAGCCCGGCGACAGCCAGAACCACGTCGGTCGGTGTCAGCAGTTCCTTCCAGTCCGCCAGGGTGGTCGAACTGTTCGTGGCGAGGATGAAGGACTTGTTCAGGTCCGACCGGATTGCGACGTCGCCCTTCTCGGCGGTCAGCGCCAGCATCGCCGCTTGGCTGGCCACGGTGAAGACATCGGTCACTGCGATGGCGGGCAGCAGGGACGCCGGCAGGATGCCCGCGCCGTCCAGACCTGCGTAACCGTTGGCCGCGTTCCTCGCCGACAGGCTCTGTTTCAGGTCCAGCGCGGTCTGCTGCGCCGTCGACACCGGCTTGCTCGCATCCGAGGTGTTGTCGACGTTGCCCAGGCCAACCATCGACTTCGTGACGCCGCCGACCGTGCCGGTGAACGTCGGGTTCGCCAGCGGAGCCTTGGCGTCCAGCGCGGTCTGAAGTCCCGTCGTGTCCGAGATCGCCAGGGCGTCGGCAGCCTTACGATAGCGCCCGTCACCGGCCGCCCGGTCGAGGAGGTCCGTCGAAGCCGCCGCGCCGATCGGCAGGCCTTCGGTCAGGGTCTTGCTGTCCGCCCCGCCCCAGAGCGGCACTCGACCCGCGGCATGGGTTGCCGGCCCCAGCACGTCGCCAGAGCCCGCGCCGGCCGGCCCCTGTGGGCCGGTTGCACCCTGTGGGCCGGTTGCCCCCGTCGCACCCGTTGTACCGGTTGCGCCTGTCGGACCGGCCGGACCTTGCAGACCGGTATCGCCCGTGTCGCCCTTGATCCCCTGAGGCCCGGGCGGTCCCGTGGGGCCGGTAAGCCCAGTCGCCCCCGTCAGTCCCTGCGGGCCGGTCGGACCAGTCGGGCCAGCGTCACCGGTATCGCCTTTGACGCCCTGCGGCCCTTGCGAGCCGGTCAGGCCGGTCGGACCTTGGGTGCCGGTGGCACCGGTCGCCCCCGTGTCCCCGGTATCGCCCTTGGCTCCGGTCGGACCCGTCGGCCCTGTCGCGCCGGTCGGGCCGGTGGAGCCTGTAGGGCCGGTGCTCCCCTGCGGCCCGACCAGAGACCGTTGCAGAGGCCAGATGGTGCCGGTCGCCGCCTTGGGCCCATAGATCGCGCCGTTGACGTAATCCAGCGCCAGTTCGCCCACCTGGCCGAACCCGGCCCCCGGAACGCCGGCGCTCAGCTTCACCTCGGACAGCGGATTGTTGATCGACGAGATCAGGTCGACGATCCGAGCCGACAGGTCCGCGTTCGACAGGGTCCGCGTGGGCCAGTCGGCGGTCGCGGCGGCCAGTTCGGTCGCGGCCTGTGATTGCGTGATCGTGCCGGCGATCTGGCGCGCGAAGATATCCGCCGCCGCCGCCGACCATTCCGCGTCCGTCAGGGCCATCGGATCAGGCCGCCGGCTCGACGGCAGCGATGGCGGCGCTGGTCTGGGTCATCAGTTGGCCGGCGATGGCGATCAGGTTCGCCTGCACCTGCATCAGGGTGGCGACCTGGCTGATCCACAGTTCGGTTTCGGGCGACGACGGGATCAGGTCGTCGGCGTGCGCCTTCATGCGCGCCGCGCTCTGGGCCAGCCCATCCATCTCGGCCAGGGCGTCGATCAAAACCAGCTGGTTCATGCCCGCGTCGGCGATCGCCGGGTCGGCATTTAATGCGGCGGCGTCGGCCCGCTTGCGGGCTTGTTCCGACGTGTCGGTCTTGCCGGCGGCGATCGCCGCGAGGCGGGCGGTGCGGCGTTCGGCTGCGGTCGGGGTCTTGGTCATGGTCGGCTCCTTGGGTTGAGAAAGCGGCGCACGGCGTGCGCCTTGGGTGGTGAGGGTCAGGCGAGGGTCCACCCGCGCAGGCGGACGTTGCGGACGGAGGCCACGGTCGTCGCCGAGCCGGATTTGAACCGCATCTGCAGGATCATCAGGCGGTCGCCGCCCTTGGTCGCGGCATAGAAGTCGAAGGCGACCTGACCCGTCGTGAAGAAGGCAATCGGGGCGCCGGGCGCGAGCGTCTGAGAGAACTCCCCGCTCGTGATGGTCTCGCCGTCGCCGTAGCTCGTGTTCGCCGAGACCAGCCGCCACTCGATCTCGTAGGTCCGGTTGCCTTCGCCGTCGGCGGTGGCGTCGCCCGACATGTCCAGGTCGAACATCGTCAGTTGCAGCGCTGCACCATCGACGGCCGAGACCTTGGAGCGATCCTTGTCCGCGAGGGCCTGGCCCGGTCGGATCCAGACTTCGGCGACCAGTATCGGCTGGAAGAGACCTACGCCCGCATCAGGGGAAGAGGGGTTTGGGAATGACCGCCGCGAACGACAACGGCCTTGCCGATCGCCTGGCCTTCGGGGTCGAGGAAGCCGCAACCGTCATGTGCGTCGGCAAATCGACGGTCTGGCGCTGGATCCACGACAAGAGGGTCCGGTCGGTGAAGCTCGGAGGGCGGACGCTCATTCCTCGGGAGGAACTTCTTCGGCTTCTGGACGCGGCCTGAGGTAGTCCGACCAGTCCTGCATCAGGAGCCGGCGCTTCTTCAGGGCGTCACCCCCGCGATAGGCGCGCTCGACGTCGTCGCCGACCACATGGGCCAGGGCGGCTTCAGCGACCTCGCGGGGATGCTCCGTCATGTCGCCCGCCCAATCGCGGAACGTCGAGCGGAAGCCATGCGGCGTGGCATCGATTCCCATCCGGTCCAGCAGGGCGTCCATTGTCTGGTCAGACATCGGCCTTCCGGCCTTGGCGCCGGGGAAGATCAAGTCGGAGGCCTTCTGACCCTTCATCCGCACCGTATCGAGCACAGCCAGGGCCTGCGGCGTCAGTGGGCACCTGAACTCCCCATGTTCGTCCTGCTTCATCCGATTGGCCGGGATGACCCAGAGATCGCCCTTCACGTCGCCCCAGACGGTGTGTCGCGTCATCCCCTCTCGGGCAGCGGTGAAGATCGTCCACTCGAGCGCCCGGGCTGACATCGAGCCCCGCTTGCCCAGATCATCCATGAACGTCGGCGCTGCGTCGTAGGGGATCGCCCTGTGATGGACGGGCCGCTTGGTCTGGCGGGGCAGAAGCTTGGCCAGGTGGCCCTTGAACCGGGCCGGGTTCTTCATCTCGGGGTCGCGCCATCGCTTGACGGCGGCGTAGTCGAGAAGGGCCTCAATGCGCTGGCGAAGCTTTCGGCCGGTCTCGGGCCGCTTCGTCCAATGGACCTTCACCATCCTGACCACGTCGTCGGTGTCGACCAGATCGATCGGCACGCCTGCGATGTCCTTGGCGTAAGTCAGAAGACTTCGCTTCCAGTGGGCTTCGGTGTCCCTGCCTCGCCAGCCAGGGGCCATTTCGGCGATCATGGCGGTGGCGGCCGCAGAGAACGTCGGAGGCGATTCTTTCGGCTTCTTGGGGTCGTCGCCCCGATCGAGGGCCTTTCGGCTCTCCAGCGCTTTCTCTCGGGCTTCCGGGAGGGTCATCAGCCGGAAAGCGCCGAGGCCAAGTTCACGGCGTCGTCCGCGCACCGTGACCAAGAGGGCCCAGCGTTTCGCCCCGACCTTGTCGTCGACTCCCTTATCCACGACCAAATAGAGGCCGCCGCCGTCCGCATATCGCCCCGGCGCCGTCACGGTCTCGATGAACCGCTGGGTCAGTTTCTTGTAGGCCCTGGCCATCCCCGCCCCACGTTTCACCCCACAGCGCGACGTGAGATTGGTTCACGACGCATGGGGTGGATCGAGACGGTTAGGCGGTCGGCCAGCTGTTCGGCAAGCGCTGGCGGGGCGATTCTAGGGGAAAACTGGTCTCAGGCGAGACGACATGGGGGGCGCATATCATTCCCTCCGGGGTCGCCATCCCTTCAGCGAGCTATCGCCACTTCGAGCCTTCGCCATGGCTGCCGACGCTCTCCCACTCGGGCGGAGCGGCCTTGTGGACGTATTGCTCGGACACCATCCAGCCCTTAAACGGCCGCAGCACCAGCAGGCAGGCGGCCGCGATCAGGGGGAAGGTGAAGGCGAAATGCACCCAGATCGGCGGGTGGACCGTGAACTCGAACGCCATGAAGGCCATCATGCCGAGGATGCCGATGGCGGACATGGCGAAGAAGGCCGGGCCGTCCGCGGGTTCGGCAAAACTGTAGTCCAGGTCGCAGACGGGGCAGGCGGGCCGAATGGTCAGATATCCCTGCAGTAGCGGACCCTCACCGCAACGCGGGCAACGGCAGCGCAGACCGGTCGAGAGGGTCGAGAGACGGGGATAGGCGGGGGCTTCGGCGGGGATCATGGTGGCTCCTGACGCCTCTCACGTCGGCGCTTCGCCCGGGCGTGGCAAGGGGGCCTTCAGTCACATCCCATTAACCGCCTCTAAAGGGCGATCGCGCGAGTGTGCGCGCGAATGGCAGGCCCGCGCTCCAGCACCGCGATAGGACGAACCACGGCGGCGCTCGGCGTCGCAGGGACGATTGCGCTCGCCCCGATCGCGGGAGCCGTCGTTCCGGCCTTTGCCCAGGAGGCCGCAGCCGCCCTGGATCCGATCACCATCCGGGTCGGCGCCAATGACGGTTTCACCCGGATCGAGTTCGCGGGCATCGTCGGGTCGCGCTCGCGCGTGCGTCGTGACGGCCAGACCGTCGTCGTGCGGATCGGTTCGACCGCCGCCCCCGACGTCAGTCGGCTGAAGGTCGATCCGCCTCCGGGCGTGGCGAAGGTCGAGACCCGCGCGGCCCTGGACGCCACCGAACTGGTCATCACTCTGGCGGAAGGGTCGGACGCCCGCACCGGAAGCGCGGATGGTGCGGTCTGGCTGAACCTCTATCCCGCCGGCGCCGCGCCGGCCGCGCCTGCCGGAGCGGCCGTGCCCGCGGGCGGCGCGGTGCCTGTCATCGCGACCAAGGCCGCCGAACAGGTCAACCTGTCGTTCGCCTGGGGGGCGCCGGTGGGCGCGGCCGTGTTCAGGCGCGGCGACGCGGTCTGGGTGGTGTTCGACACCGCCGCCCGCATGGACATGTCGAAGGCAAGCGACCTGGGGGTCGCCGGGGATGCGCGCTGGGCCGTGGGGCCAGACTATACCGCCATCCGCATCTCGGCGCCGGAAGCCCTGTCGGTCTCCGCCAAGGGAGAAGGTGCGACCTGGACCGTCACGATCGGCGGACCGACCGCGCCCCCGGCCAGCGTCGTGATCGATCGCGACGACACCGGCGACACGGCGCTTGTGGCCAGCATGGCCGGGGCGACCCGGACGGTCTGGCTGACCGATCCGATGGTCGGCGACCGGTTCGCCGCCGTTACGGCCCTGGCTCCCGGCAAGGGGTTCGCCGACACGCGCCGCACGATCGACCTGACCCTGTTGCCGACGGCCCAGGGGATGGCGATCGAGACGCCGACCGACGACCTGTCGATCAAGGCCGAGGGCGACCTGGTCACCCTGTCGCGGCCGGGCGGCCTGCTCCTGTCGCCGCCTTCGATGGCGCTTGAGGCGGCCGAGCCCGCCCATGCCGAGGCGCCGGGGAAGGCCAAGTTTCCCGCCCTGATCCTGAGCGAATGGGGCGATGCGGGCGAGGAGGGCTTCTCCACCCGTTACCGCAAGCTCCAGGACGCTGCGGCGCTGGAGGCGATCGCCGCCTCCGACAACCCGCGCGCGCCGATCGAGGCGCGGTTGGCCCTGACGCGGTTCCTGGTTGGATCGGGACTCGGTTTCGAGGCCATCGGCGTCGTCAACGCCATGTTTGCGAAAACACCGTCCCTGCAAGGCGAGCCGGAACTGCGCGGCCTGCGCGGCGCGGCGCGGGCCTCCATCGGGCGGCTGGAAGAGGCGACGCTGGACTTCTCGTCCGGCGCTCTGGCCGGTGATCCCTCGACGAAGGTCTGGCAGGGCTGGCTGGCGGCCGAGCGGGGCGACTGGGGCGAAGCGCGCCGTGCCTTCGCCGGCGGGGCCGCCGCCATCGACGACTTCCCGCCGATCTGGCGCGCCCGCTTCGGCGCGGCCCACGCCATGGCGGCGCTGGAGACCGGCGATCTGGACGCTTCGAAGTCGCTGCTGGCCTACAGCTTCTCGCAGGAGGCACCGGCCGCCGACCAACTGGTCGCCCGCCTGGTGCAGGCGAGGCTGTTCGAACTGGAGGGGGCCACCGACCGGGCTCTGGCGGTCTACAAGGCCATCGGCCGGGCGCCGCTGGACGGCATCGCCACCCCGGCCAAGCTCGGGGTGATCCGTATCGAGCTCGCCAAAGGCACGCTGACGCCGACGGCTGCGGCCGCCCAACTGGAGCAGCTGAAGTGGCGCTGGCGCGGAGACGCGACCGAACTGTCGGTCATCCGCACCCTGGGCGGCCTCTATCTTTCGCAGGGGCGCTATCGCGAGGCGCTGGATGCGCTGCGCGGCGCGGGCAAGCGGCTGGGCGACCTGCCGGGGGCCGTCGAACTGCAGACTGACCTGTCGAACGCCTTCCGCGCCCTGTTCCTGGACGGCGCCGCCGATGGGCTGCAGCCGGTGCAGGCGCTGGCCCTGTTCTACGACTTCCGCGACCTGACGCCGGTGGGCGCCGACGGGGACGAGATGGTGCGTCGTCTGGCCCGGCGTCTGGTCGACGTCGACCTGCTGGACCAGGCCGCCGAACTGCTGAAATACCAGGTCGACAACCGGCTGGAGGGTGTCGCCAAGGCCCAGGTCGCGACGACCCTGGCCACGGTCCTGTTGATGGACCGCCAGCCCGAGCCGGCTCTGCAGGCCATCTGGGCCTCGCGCACGACCCTGTTGCCGACCGCCCTGAACGCCGAGCGTCGGGCGCTGGAGGCGCGGGCGCTGATGGATCTCGGCCGATACGACCACGCACTGGAAACCCTGGCCGACGACCGCAGCGCCGAGGCGCAGCAGGTCCGGGCCGACATCTTCTGGAAGCAGGAAAACTGGGCCGGTGCGGCGGCGCTGTACGAGTCCCGGCTGGGCGATCGCTACAAGGACACGGCCACGGCTCTGACGCCGGCCGAGGAAAGCCAGGTGATCCGGGCCGGTGTCGGCTACTCGCTGGCGAGGGATGCGGGCGCGCTGTCGCGACTGTCGCGGAACTATGCCCCGTTCAAGGGCCGTGCGCGGTCGGCGGCGGCGCTGCGCATCGCCCTGGACGGGCTGGATGGAATGGAAGGGGCGGCAAACGCCCAGGACTTCGCCGGACTGACTGCCGGCGCCGACACCTTCACCGGCTGGGTCAACCAGATGAAGACCCAGCTCAGAGAAAAAACGGGCGGGAATCGCGCTGCCGCGACGCCCGCCCGTCCCACTGCTCCAGCCGCCGCGGCGCCCGCGGCCGGCTAGAGCCCTGTCTTACGAGTTGACCGCATCCTTGAGCGGCTTCGACACGCGGAAGCGCACGGCCTTTGAAGCGGCGATCTTGATGGTCGCGCCCGTGGCCGGGTTGCGGCCTTCGCGAGCGGCGCGAGCGGCGGTGTCGAAAACACCCAGGTTGGAGATGCGGACATCGCCGCCGCCGGTCAGCGACGAATGGATGTTCTTGACGATGGCTTCCAGCACGCGGCCGGCGTCGGCCTGGCTGACACCGGCATCCTTGGCGACGGCGGCGATGAGTTCAGCTTGAGTGGTCATTATGGGTCGTTTCCCGAAAAGCTCGCCCGTGATTCCGGGCGACGACGGATGGATCAACACGTCTTTTGGGCGACTTGGCAAGCGCCAATGGCGCGCAAAGCCTTTGAGGGTGGGAACCTAGCCCGTTCCAGACGCCTGTCGGAAGCTCTCGACCAGGCTCCCGGCGACCAGTTTCCAGCCGTCAACCAGCACGAAAAAGATCAGCTTGAACGGCAGTGAAATCACCACCGGCGGCAGCATCATCATACCCATGGACATGAGCACGCTGGCGACCACAAGATCGATCACAAGAAACGGAATAAAAAGGAGAAATCCGATTTCGAAAGCCTTCTTCAACTCCGAGATCATGAAGCTGGGAACGATGACCCGCAGGGGCAGTTCGGCGGCCGTCGTGGGGACCTCCAGACGGCTCAGCCGGGTGAACAGGGCGAGGTCTCCCTGGTCCACCTGGGCGAGCATGAAAGTCTTCACAGGTTCCGACGCCAGATCGAAGGCCTGGGGCAGTTCCATCTGCTGATCCATCAGGGGTCGGATGCCCGAATCATAGGCGTCCTGCCACGTGGGAGCCATGACGATGGCGCTCAGGAACAGGGCCAGGGACACGAGGACGGCGTTCGGCGGCGACTGCTGCATGCCGAGCGCGGTGCGCAGCAGCGACAGCACAACGATGATGCGCACGAAGCTGGTGGTCATGATTACGATCGACGGCGCCAGCGACAGGACCGTCATCAGACCGACCAGCTGGACGACGCGCTCGGTCAGGCCTGCGCCGGTGCCGAGATCGACATTGATCGCTGCGCCCGCGCCGCCGGCGGCCGCCGCATCCTGGGCGAAGGCGGCCAGCGGCCACATGAGGCAGAGCAGGGTGGTGATCGTGGACAGCTTGAGCGCGTTGAGGAACTCCGCGCGGTTGGGGACGACGAACCACTTCTCCCTCCCCCTGCGGGGGAGGGAGGTCGCGGAGCGACCGGGTGGGGGGGGCAAGGCGGAAGGACTGCGGGCGGAGTTTGCCCTGCCTTGGCGCCCCCACCGGCCTTCGCTTCGCTCAGCCACCCTCCCCGAACGGGGAGGGAGAAGATCGTGCGGTCCGCTCATTTCTCGATGCCTCGCGGCTCGATCAACTCGCGGCCTTCGCCCAGCAGGAGGAGGCGTTCCTCGTCATCGATACTGACGAGGACGAGGCGGCGGGCGGGGTCGAGGACCAGGGTCTCGACGACCTTCAGCCGGCGCTCGCCGCGCTCGGCGTTGAGCCTGGCCATCAACTGGGGCGCATAGCGACGCGCGGCCCAGGCGGCCAGGCCGATCAGGCCCAGGGTGAAGGCGAGGCCGAAAATGGCGCGAGCGAGATCGAGGAAGTTCATTCTGAAGGGCCCCGGAGAACTCGGGGAACTTTAACCAACGTGGTTAACGTCGCGTTTAGATAAGCCCTCGTTAACCATACAGGCGGCATTTTCTGCCCATCGATCAAGGAAACGATCCCGATGGGCGTCGCCGACATCTCCCTTCTGAGCCAGATCAAGGGCCGCATGACCTGGCTGGACGAACGCCAGCGTCTGATCGCCCAGAATGTCGCCAACTCGGATACGCCCGGCTACGTCGGCCGCGACCTGAGAGCCCCGACGGACTTCGCCGCCGCCATGCGGGACGGGGGAGGACTGCGCATGGTCCAGACCTCGGCCGGCCACATGCCTGTCGGCGGACCGAACGGCGCGCCGGTGGCCCGCTTCACGTCGGAGGCCTCGCCGGATTCCGAAACCACGCTCGACGGCAATGCGGTGGTGGTCGAGGAGCAGATGCTGAAGATGGCCGAGAGCCGCATGGCCTATGACGCCGCGATCGGACTCTACACCAAGGCGATGGCCATGATCGGCCTGGCGGCCAAGGTTCCGGGTCGATGAGCCGTAAGGGAAGCACCCGATGAGTGATCCGATCAACGGCCGCAACGGCACGCCGCGCAACAGCGCCATGGCGGTCGCCGCCTCTGCCCTGACCGCGCAGCAGTCGCGCATGCGGATCATCGCCGAGAACATCGCCAACGCGGAATCGACGGCTCCGACGGCCGGAGGCAATCCCTATCGCCGCCAGATCCCGGTCTTCGAGGCGCGGGGCATCGACGGCGCCACCGGGGTGTCGCTGGCCGAGGTTCGGCCGGACCAGAGCGACTTCCGCCGTGAATACGACCCGACCCATCCGGCGGCCGACGGCGAAGGCTATGTCCTGCGACCCAACGTCGACACCCTGATCGAGGCCATGGACATGCGCGAGGCGCAGCGGGCCTACGAAGCCAATCTGAACGTCATCGAGACGGCGCGGTCGATGGAAAGCCGCACCCTCGATATCCTCAAGCGATAGGGCCTGATCGATGTCGATGAACCCTTTGATGGCCGCCCGGGCCTATGCCCAGGCCCAGGGAGCCGGCGGAGCGACGGCAGGCGCCGCGGTCGCGGGCGGCCCCGAGTTTTCGCAGATGCTGTCCAATGTCATGGGCGACATGACGCAACAGACGCGCGTGGCCGAGACCAACATGACCCAGGCCGTTCAGGGGCAGGGCTCGATGATCGACGTGGTCACGTCGATTTCCAGCGCCGAGGCTTCGCTGCAGACCGTGATCGCGGTGCGTGACCAGGTGATCTCCGCCTATCAGGAAATCATGCGGATGCCGATTTAAGGGTAGGGCGCTAGAGCTCGGCTCGCGGAGCCTCGCTGCTTGAGCGCAGGTCGGCGCGGCAGCCTCACCTGGGCTGCACGTCGAATGCGACGGTCAGGCGCTCGCCGCCGCCCGTGAACGGCTCGGTGCCGTGCCACATCCAGGATGGGAACAGGGCGACGCGGCCAGGTTTCGGCTCGATCCAGTGTTCCGGAGCCAGTTCCAGCCCGATGCCCAGCCGACAGGCTCCAAACCGCAACCAGCCGGCTCTGGGCTGGTCCGGCGACAACTCCGGGGTCTGGACATACAGGGCCGAGGAGACCCAGCCGTTCGGATGGATGTGGTCGCTGTGGCGCCCTCCGGCGGTGAGCCGCACGGACCAGGCGCCGATGATCTCGAAGCCTCCACCCGCACGGCGGCTCATCGGGTCGTCCCGGCCGGCCATCGCGCCGATGTAGCTTTGGATGGGGTCTGTCAGGGCGCTGAAGATCGCGTCGATGGCCGGATCGCCGGCGAAACGCGGGTCCAGCGCAGCCTGCACGCCGGAGCGGACGGACTGGCCCAGGGGTTGGGCCCGGAAAGGATGAAGGGCGCGCAGGCCGGCGGTCGCTTCGGCCAGCCACGCCTCGCGATCCTGGCCGACGGGCCCGGCCAGATCGAACGCGGCGGTCAGCCGGCGATAGTCGTCGGCGGAAAGCGCGCGCGGGTCGCCGACCACCCTCCAGGCGACGTAGCGCAGGGCGAGGGCGTACTGATCGCCCGGCGTGGTCGCAAGGTGCGCATCCAGTCCCGGCAGGGCCTCGCCGGATCGACCGCAGGCCATCAGGGCCGCCAGCCGCGCCACCCGGGCGTCGGCATCGCCCGGCGCGGCGCCGGCCGCAGCCTCGGCATGCTTCAGGGCCAGGGCCGGATCGAATCCCGAGGCGGCGGCCGAGGCTGTCGCGTCGAGAGACGCAGGGTGGGGCCCGGTCAGCCACCGTTCCAGCCCGCGGTAGGCCGCCTCGTCGCCCACGATGTCTCGCACGATCCCTGCGCGCAGGCCGGCCAGCGGCGCGGTCGGCGCCGACTGGAGCCGGGCGTCGATCGCGGCCAGAGCCGCACGGGCGTCACCGCTCCGCATCCAGATGAGCTGGGCCTGGTCCCGCAGGGCGTCGGCATAGTCCGGTCGACGTATCAGGGTCTGGCGCAGGGCCTCTTCGGCCTCTGCGAGCCGGCTCGACGACATCAGGGCGCGGGCGAACACCAGCCAGGTCTCCGGCGCGTCCCCGCCCTTGGCGAAGGCGCGCCGGACAGCCGCCAGAGCCCCCTCGGCGTCACCCATGTCCCCAAGGGCGGCGGCCAGATTGTGCTCGGCCACGGCGCTCGCGGGACGGGCTGCGACAGCCTGCTCCAGGGTCTGGAGACGCGCCGTCGATTCGGGGCCATGGCCGTTCACGGCTTTTACGGCAGGGTCAGCGTTCGCGACGGACGCGAACCGACCGCGCACCGCCGACGCTCAGCAGATAGCTGCCCACCGCGCCCTGACGGATGCGCACCACGGCCCCCGGCCCGACACGGGCGGTGACGCGCTCCATGTCGATCTGACGCCAGATCGCACCGTCGGCGAGGACGAAGGTCCACTGGCCCCGTCCATCCTGGCGTCCGCTGGCTAAAGTCGTCTCGATCGCGTCGACCGGGTCATCCTGTCGCAGGCGCCCGAACAGATTGGCGGTGGCGAGGTCGAGACCGAACAGGCGGGCGCGGGTCTCGCGCGCCTGGATCCGGTCGATCACCGTGACCTCGCCCCGCTGTTCGGCGGTGTCGAATGCGGCCGTCGCGGCGTCGAAACAGGCCAGCCGCGCGTCGGTTGCCGTGATCGCCCGACAGGCCAGCAAACCCTCGAGCAGCGCGGGTCTGGCGGTCGCCGCGTCCTGCGCATGGCCGGTCATAGGGGCGGCGAAAGCCGCCGCGGCCAGGATGAGCCCCGACACTGTCAGAGGTCGAGCTTTCTTGCGCATGTTCATATTCCCGAGAAGAGTGATCCCGCTGCTTCTTACGCGATATTTTCCCCGTAGCGGCAATGGGGCCGGTGCGTGGTCTGAATGTGACAATCCTTTACTAAAGCGTCGCGTTTCGGCCATCCTCATTGACCGAGCCCCAGTGTGCGGTAACGCTCCGCGCAAGTTCCAGATTTGCGTCCACGCGAGTTTCGGGACGGGCGGGCCAAAGGTCCGGCCTAAAAACAGACTGCTCATGGAGAAGCCCCTTTGACCGATACTACCTACCGCCGCCGACTTCTCGGCACCTCGATGTTCGCCGGCGCGATGATCGCCGCGACCCTGATGGCAGCGCCCGCCATGGCGCAGACCGCACAGGCCGATGATGACCAGGTCGACGACATCGTCGTGACCGGTTCGCGCATCGCCCGTCAGGACTATATCGCCAACTCGCCGATCGTCACGGTCACCGCCGAGGACTTCCAGGCCACGGGTTCGGTCAACATCGACACCCTGATCAACGACCTGCCGCAGTTCACGCCCGCCGCAAACGCCACGTCCAACAACCCGTCCAACGGCGGTCAGGCCAACGTGCAGCTGCGCGGCCTGGGCACCGGCCGCACCCTGGTGCTGATGAACGGTCGCCGCATCGTGGCCTCCAACGCCTCTTCGGTCGTCGATCTGAACGTCCTGCCGACCTCGCTGATCAGCTCGATCGAAACGATCACGGGCGGCGCCTCGTCCACCTACGGCTCCGACGCCGTGGCCGGCGTGCTGAACTTCCTGCTCGACGACGATTTCGAGGGGGTCCGGATGGACTTCCAATACGGCGAAACCGACCGTAACGACGCCGACACCAACTCGGTCAACCTGACCATCGGCGGCAAGTTCGGCGACGACCGCGGCCACGCCGTCCTGTCGTTCGACTATTCGCACCGTTCGCCGATCTTCAACGCAGCTCGCCCGTTCTCGGCGATCTCGGGCTTCTCGGGCGCTTCGCCCCTAGGTTCGACCATCTTTGACGCCCAGAACCTGCCGACGACGGCCGTGGTCAGCGGCTTCATCACCGGCGGCGTGAACTCCAACACCTTCGGCTTCAACAACAACGGCACGCTGTTCACCTATCAGGGCGCCCGCGACTACGTTTCGCCGGGCGGCATCGACTTCGAAGGCTTCCGCACCGCAGGCCCGCTGCAGCAGACAGACTTCGCCTACAATACGGGCCCCCTGAACTACGGCGTCCTGCCGCAGAACCGCTACAACGCCTTCGCGGCAGCCTCCTATGAGATCAACCCGTCGGTTGAGGTCTATACCGAGTTCCTGTTCTCGCAGTACGAGACCTCGAACCTGCTGGCCGCCACGCCGGCTGCCGGTACGGCCACGGGCTTCCGTATCCCCTCGACGAACCCGTTCATCTCGTCGGAGCTGCGTACCGTCCTGAACAGCCGTCCGAACCCGGCCGGCACCTTCCGCCTCGACAAGCGCTTCAGCGCCCTGGGCTCGCGCGTCGGCAACGAAGCCGTCAGCGTCTATCAGTTCACCACGGGCGTCCGCGGCGATCTGGAAGGCACGCGTGACTGGACCTACGACGCCTATCTGTCCTACGGCCGCGTTGACGACACCACGACCCAGAGCGGCAACGTCTCGCGTTCGGCGGTTCAGCGTCTGCTCGATGCCGCTGACGGCGGCGCGTCCCTCTGCGCCGGCGGCTTCAACCCGTTCGGTCAATCGACCCTGAGCGCCGCTTGCCAAGCCTACATCGGTCGGAAATCGAAGAACACCACCGTCAACGACCAGCGCGTCTTTGAAGTGAACCTGCAAGGCGGCGTCTTCGACCTGCCGGCCGGTGAAGTTCGCGTCGCCTTGGGCGGCACCTACCGTGAGCAGAACTACGACTTCGTCGCCGACGCCTCGCTGTCGGCCACGGCGCTGCTGCCGTCGTTCAACGGCACGACCACGGTCCTGACGACCCAGAACGACATCGCTGGCTTCAACGCCCAGAACTCCCTGTCCGGTTCGGACCAGGTGTTCGAAGGCTACGGCGAAATCCTGATCCCGCTGCTGCGCGATCTGCCGTTCATCCAGCGCCTGGAAACGAACCTCGGCTACCGTGTCTCCAGCTATGACTCGGTCGGCGTGGTCGAATCCTACAAGGCGGACGCCAACTGGGTCGTCTTCGACGGTCTGACCGTTCGCGGCGGCATCCAGCGCGCCGTTCGCGCTCCGTCGATCGGCGAACTGTTCAGCCCGCAGAACCTGAACTTCCCGTCGATCGGTTCGCCGACCTCGGGCGGCGCTCCGGCCTTGTCAGCGGATCCCTGCGACATCCGCACCGCCTATCGCTCGACCTCGGGTTCCAACCTGGCGGCCTCGACCAACGCCGCAGTCCGCGCCCTCTGCCTCACGCAGGGCGTTCCGAGCCAGGTCATCGACACATACACCTTCCCGAACCAGCAGGTTTCGGGTCTGTCGGGCGGCAACCCGAGCCTGTTCGAGGAAACCGCCGACTCCTACACCGTCGGCGTCGTGCTGAAGTCGCCGTTCCAGAACCCCTGGCTGTCGGGCTTCTCGGGTTCGGTCGACTACTACAACATCGAGATCGCCAATGTGGTCGGCACCGTGTCGGTCACCGAGCAGCTGCGTCGCTGCTTCAACTTCGATGGCGCGTCCAACACGACCTACGATCCGAACAACGTCTACTGCCAGCTGTTCAGCCGCGACCGCGCCTCGGGCCAGGTTTCGAACACGTTCGAAACCAACGCCAACCTGGGCGCGCTCGTGACCTCGGGCATCGACTTCCAGGTCGACTGGCGCGCTGCTCTGGTTGACCTCGGTCTGCCGGACTGGGGCTCGCTGGCCGTCAACGTCACGGGCACCAAGCTGGAAGAGTACAAGCGTCAGGACCTGCCGGGCGGCACTTTCACGGACCGCACGGGCACCCTGTCGAACTCCTTCGGCCTGACCCTGCCTGAGTGGAAGTCGCTGACCTCCGTCAACTGGAACATGGGCTCCTTCGGCCTCGGCGTTCGCTGGCGCTACCAGGGCTCGGCCGCGAACTTCAACAACCGCGCCCAGGTCATCGACGCGATCGACTACTTCGACCTGAACGGCTCCTGGGCCGTGAACGACACCGTCGCGATCCGCGCCGGCATCAACAACCTGACCGACGAAATGGCGCCCGTTTATGCGCCAGCCGTCGCGGCCAACACCGATCCGTCCGCCTATGACGTGCTCGGCCGCCGCTACTACGTCGGCGTGACCGCCCGCTTCTAAAGGCGCGTCGAAGCTAAAAAGTTGGGGGCGGCCGATGGTATCGGCCGCCCCTTTCTTTTGCCTGTAGTGCTGGAGACGCCTGTCTCAATCCGGTTCGGCGAGCAGGGCCAGGAGAGCGAAACTGGCGAGCCAGTGCTCGCCCATATAGTCGCCGGTGACATGCGGCAGGGCGGCGTTGAGGTGGACCTCTGCCGCCTTCAGGGCGACGGGGCGACGCGGGTCATCCGACGCCAGCGACGATGCGACGCCGCGCCAGCACCAGGCCCGGCTGAGGTTCAAGCCATCCAGATGGGCGATCTTGCCGTCCGACCGGTCGCTGACCGTGGCGGGGGCGAACAGGGTCGCGGGCTCGCGCTGTTCGAGGCGCGGAAGATAGAGATCGAACCAGGATCCGAAGTCCTGATCCTGCATCACGCGCCGCATCAGTTCCGAGACCATCAGCGTCGGCGACAGGAACTCGTCCTGCGACGGCTCCCAGGCCTGGCAGCCGCGATCGCCGGAATACCAGCGCAGGGCAGCGGCATGGCAAAGGTCGGCCAACTCCGCGTCGGCAGCGCTCTCCGCGTAGTCGAGCGCGAGCCGCAGGGCGAAGGCGGTGTTGTAGTGGGTTCCGGTCCGCACGGGATAGGTCGAGATCGGCAGAAAGGCCTTGAACCGGTCGGCGAAGGCCTCGGCCAGTGGTCGCAGGATCTCGGCCCAGGCGCGGCCGCGCGGGTCAGGGTGGCGACGCAGCTCGGCCTGCAGCATCAGCAGCCAGCCCCAGCCGTAGGGGCGCTCGAAGCCTCGGGCGTTGGGCCGGTCGAGATAGGCGACCTCCGCCGCGACGTTGGGGGGCGTGAACAGCTCGTCTGCCAGATCGGCGATGGCGACGGCCTCGGTCATGTCCGGATGCAGGCGGCGCAGGGTGAACAGGGTCCACCAGCCGTGGACGCAGGAGTGCCAGTCGAAACTGCCGAAGAAGACCGGATGCAGGGCGCGCGGGCCAAGCGCGTCCTCCGGCCCGTTCAGGACGTGATCCAGCTTGTTTGGATACGCCTTCGTCACATGGCCGAGGGCGGCGCGGGCGAAGCGGCCTGCCGTGGCGGCGTCGAGAGCTTTGGACATGTCAGAACCGGAAGGCTAGGAAATACATCAGGGCGATGTTGACCCCGAGAAGGATCAGGGCGGTCGGGGCCTGGGCGCGGATGACGCCGTTGAAGGCGGCGTTGCGGTCGGGCAGCTCCAGCAGGTTCGCCGGCACGACGTTGAAGTTGGCGGCCATGGGCGTCAGCAGGGTGCCGCAGAAGCCGGCCAGCATGCCGATGGCGCAGACGATGGCCGGGTCGCCGCCGAACTGTCCGACCACGAACGGCAGGCCGATGGCGGCGGTCATGACCGGGAAGGCGGCGAAGGCATTGCCCATGATGACGGTGAACAGGGCCATGCCGAGGCAGTAGGCGAGGACGGCGATCAGGGGCGAACTCATCGGCACGGCCTGGGTCACCACCTCTCCGACCACGCCGCCGACGTTGGAGGCCAGGAAGATGGCGCCCAAGGCGGCCAGCATCTGGGGCAGGAGCACGGCCCAGCCGATGGAATCGATCAAGCGGCGCCCTTCATGGAGCGGCGCGGCGGCCGGCGGCCGCAGCCAGGCCATGGCGGCGCCGAGGGCGATCAGACAGCCGAGCGCGAGGGCAATCAGGGTCGTCTGGGTCGAGGAGAACAGGGCCTCGCCCCAGCCGGTATGTTTGGCGGCGAGGGTCCCGCCGACGGCGACGACCGGGACGATCAGGGCGGGCAGGAACAGTCCGTCGCCGCGCCGGGCGGCGCCCTCGCGGCGTTCCTCCGTCGTGGTGGTTTCGGGCTTGCCGACGCCGAGCTTCGACAGGCCGCCGAGCGCAACGAGGGCGACGACCAGCAGGCCGTTGCCCAGGCCGCCGAGATACGACCCGAACAGCATGGACCCGGCCAGCAGGCCCCAGAACAGGGCGCTGCGGATCCGCGTCGGGTGGGCGGGGTCGCGCAGCGTCAGGATGGCGAAGGCCAGGAACATCAGTCCGACGAGGATATAGACCTGATCCAGGGTGATCATTGGCCCGTCTCCGTGCGGGCGTCGGAGATCGCCTTGCGGATCGACCGGTCGAAGACCAGCAGGCGGGCGCCGTGGATGAGGAAGGCGGCGATGGCGGTGGGGATGGCCCAGACCGACAGCTGCAGCGGCTCGACGATGATGCCGGCCTGTTCGAGGAAGCCGACCATCAGGATGATGGAGCCGATGGCGATGAAGATGTCCTCGCCGAAGAACAGGCCGATGTTGTCGGTCGCGGCCGACATGCCCCGGATGCGGTAGCGGACCGGGTCGGGCAGGGTCCCGCCGGCCTCGACCTCGGCGGCGCCTTCGGCCATGGGGGCGACAAGGGGACGAACCATCTGGGGGTGGCCGCCGAGCGAGGTCAGGCCCAGCGCCGAGGTCGCCTGGCGGAGGATGAGATAGGCGATCAGGAGGCGACCGGCCGAGGCGGCGCGGACCTTGGCGATCGACATGCGGGCGCGCTCCTGCAGGCCCGCCCGTTCGAGCAGGCCGATGACCGGCAGGATCAGCCAGACGACGTGGAAATAGCGGTTGTCGTTGAAGGCGTCGCCGAAGGCGGTCAGGGTCGCGACGCCGGCCTGGACCAGGGCGCTCGCGCTGACGCCGGGCGCAATGGCGGCGCAGACGCCGGTGACGATGGCCGCGGCCAGGATGACCAACAGCGGGTTGATCCTGGCTACGAAGCCCGCGACCACGACCGGTATTCCGAGCAGCACGAGCATCGACGATTTTCCCCTCGATTCAATTCACACCGTGCACCCCGGCGAAGGCCGGGGTCCAGATGGCAGACGCTCTCCTGGACGAGAGACCCGAAGGCTCATCCCGTCGACCGGGTCCGGGATCTGGACCCCGGCCTTCGCCGGGGTGCACGGAGGTGGGTTCAGCGCTTGCCGAACCCGCCGCCGCCGGGGGTCTGGATGACGAAGACGTCGCCGGGCTGCATGGAGGTTTCGGCGGTCGAGCCCAGGATTTCCACTGACCCGTCCGCCCGCTCGATGCGGTTCGCCCCGACCGAGCCGGGTTCGCCGCCCGCCGCCCCGAACGGCGCGATGCGGCGGTGGCCGGACAGGATGGCGGCGGTCATCGGTTCGAGGAAGCGAACGCGGCGGGTCGCGCCGTCGCCGCCCCTCGCCGCGCCCGCGCCGCCGGAGCCTCGGCGAATCGAGAACTCTTCCAGCAACACCGGGAAGCGGGTTTCCAGCACCTCGGGATCGGTCAGGCGGCTGTTGGTCATGTGGCTCTGGACAGCGCTGGCGCCCGGAGCGTTCGGGCCGGCGCCCGCGCCGCCGGCGATCGTCTCGTAATACTGGCGGGTCGCATCGCCGAAGGTGAAGTTGTTCATCGTGCCCTGACTGGCGGCAAGGATGCCGAGCGCGCCGTACAGGGTATCGACCACCGCCTGGCTGGTCTCGACGTTGCCGGCGACGACCGCCGCCGGATAGCGGGGGTTCAGCATCGACCGCTCCGGCACGATCAATGTGATGGGCTTCATACAGCCCTCGTTCAGCGGGATGGCGTCGTCCACCAGGGTCCGGAAGACATAGAGGGTCGCCGCCCGGGTGATCGACAGGGGGGCGTTGAAGTTGGTGGGGCGCTGGTCGCTGGTTCCGGTGAAGTCGACGGTCGCCGTACGGGCCTCTGCGTCCACGTCGATGCGGACGCAGATGACGGCGCCGTCGTCCATCTCGTAGGCGAATGAGCCCGGCTTCAGGGCGGCAATGGCGCGGCGGACGGCTTCCTCGGCGTTGGACTGGACGTGGGCCATATAGGCCTCGACCACCGGGCGGCCGAACTCGACGACCATGCGGTTGAGCTCATCGGCCCCGCGCTGGCAGGAGGCGACCTGAGCCTTCAGGTCGGCCATGTTCTGATCGACGTTGCGCGACGGCCAGGGACCCGAGGCGAACAGGGCGCGGGTTTCGGCGTCGCGGAGGCGGCCGCCCTCGACCAGCAGGAAGTCGTCGATCAGGACGCCCTCCTGTTCGACCGTGGTGGAGGAGGCGGGCATGGAGCCGGGCGTGATGCCGCCGACGTCGGCGTGGTGGCCGCGCGCGGCGACGAAGAAGGCGGGCGCCGCCTCTGCGTCGAGGAAGACCGGCATGATGACGGTGATGTCGGGCAGATGGGTGCCGCCATTATAGGGGGCGTTCAGCATGACAACGTCGCCCGGCTTCAGGGCCGCACCGCGCGAGGCGATGACGACGCGGATGCTCTTGCCCATCGAGCCGAGGTGGACGGGAATGTGCGGGGCGTTGGCGATCAGGGCGCCCGCGCTGTCGAAGATGGCGCAGGAAAAGTCGAGCCGCTCCTTGATGTTCACCGACCAGGCGGTGGCGCGCAGGGCCTCTCCCATCTGTTCGGCGCAGGCCATGAAGCGACTGTTGAACACCTCCAGCAGGATAGGGTCGGCGTGGGTTCCGACGTGGGCGCGGTTGGCGAGCGGGGTGGTGCGCTCAAGGATCAGGTTGGCCGAGGCGTCGACGCGGGCGGACCAGCCGGGTTCGACGATCGTGGTGCCGGTGGATTCGAGGATCACGGCGGGGCCGGGGATCTGGGTGTCGGTGGCCAGATGGTCGCGGTGGTGGACGGGGGTGTCGTGCTCGGCGCCGGCGAGGCGGACTCTGACTTCTCCCTCCCCCTTGTGGGGAGGGTGGCTGAGCGCAGCGAGGCCGGGTGGGGTTTGTCCGCCCGTGCGAACTCTCGACTCGGACCCCACCCTGGCGGCTTCGCCGCCTGTCCCTCCCCATAAAGGGGAGGGAGAACTGATTGCCTCCACCTCCAGCATGTCCACGATCAGCGCCTTGTCCTCGGCGAAGAAGCCGAAGCGCTGGCGGTGCAGGGTCCCGAACGCGGCGGCCATGTCGGCGGCGGGGCCGAAGGCGACGGTCAGGGGGGTGTCGCTGCCAGCGAACTTGATCTCGGCGCGGGCCTCGGTGGTGATGGAGGCGGCGGGCAGACCCTGGGCCAGGAGGTCGGAGCGGGCCTCGGTGTCGAGGGCGGCGATGCGCTCGGTGAAGACGGGGTCGGACAGGGAGATGAGCGGTGCGGCGACAGTCGTCTGGCGGATGGTCCGCACCGAGGCGAGGCCCATTCCGTAGGCGGACAGGACGCCTGCAAACGGATGCAGCATCACCGTCGTCATGCCCAGGGCGTCGGCGACGAGGCAGGCGTGTTGCCCCCCGGCGCCGCCGAAACAGTTCAGGATATAGCCGGTCAGGTCATGGCCCCGCTGGATGGAGATCGACTTGATCGCCTCCGCCATGTTCTGGACGGCCATGGCGACGAAGCCTTCGGCAAGATCCAGAGGGTCGGTCGGGCGGCCGGTGGCTTCGGCGACCTCGGCGGCGAGGGCGTCGAACTTCCTGGCCACGGCGGCGTGGTCCAGCGGCTGGTCGCCGCTCGGGCCGAAGACGGCGGGGAAGAACCCGGAGCGGAGCTTGCCCAGCAGGACGTTGCAGTCGGTCACAGTCAGGGGGCCGCCGCGACGGTAGGCGGCGGGGCCGGGCACGGCACCGGCGGACTCGGGGCCGACGCGCAGGCGCGATCCGTCGAAGCGGCAGATGGAGCCCCCGCCGGCCGCCACGGTGTGGATCGACAGCATGGGCGCCCTCAGCCGCACGCCCGCGACCACGGCGTCGGAGGTCCGCTCGAACGAACCGGCATAGTGGGACACGTCGGTCGAGGTGCCGCCCATGTCGAAGCCGATGACGCGATCGAAGCCGGCGGCCCCGGCCGTCGCCGCCATGCCGACCACCCCGCCGGCCGGGCCGGACAGGATGGCGTCCTTGCCCCGGAAGGCGGAGGGGCTGGCGAGGCCGCCGGACGACTGCATGAACATCAGGGGGACGTCGGGGCCGAGCGCGCGACCGACGCGGGCGACATAGGCGTCGAGCACCGGCGACAGATAGGCGTCGGCCACCGTCGTATCGCCGCGCCCGATCAGCTTGATCAGTGCGCCGACCTCATGGCTGACCGAGATCTGGCTGAAGCCGATCTCGCGGGCGATCCCCGCGAGGCGGGTCTCGTGACCGGTGAAGCGCCAGCCGTGGACGAGGACGATGGCCAGGGCGCGGTAGCCGTCGGCAAAGGCGGCGGTCAGGGCCTGGTGAGCCGAAGCCTCGTCCAGCGGGCGGTCGATGGCCCCGTCGGCCCGGACGCGTTCCTCGATCTCGATGACCTGGTCGTGCAGCGGCTCGGGCAGGACGACATGGCGGGCGAAGATGTCGGGCCGGGCCTGCCAGCCGATACGCAGCGCATCACCGAAGCCGCGCGTGATGGCCAGGACCGTAGGCTCGCCCTTGCGTTCGAGCAGGGCGTTGGTCGCCACCGTCGTGCCCATGCGGATGTCGGAGACGACGCCCGCCGGCAGGGGGCCGGGACCGGCGCCGAGGATGCGGCGCATGCCCTCGACGGCGGCGTCCTCGTATTGATCGGGGCTGTCCGAAAGGAGCTTGGCCGTGGTCAGGGCGCCGTCGGGCGCACGGGCGACGATGTCGGTGAAGGTGCCGCCCCGGTCGATCCAGAACCGCCAGCCCTCGGTCGATGTCGTGTCGCTCGCCATCCCTGATCCATCGCGGATCGGGACGGCGGCGGCAAGGCTTCAGACCGCCAGACGCTGCCGGTCGGCCTTGAGGAAGGCGACGATGTCGGGGATGGTCGTGCGCGGGTTCCGGGTATGCGGATAGGCGTGAGCCGTGCGAGGTTTGCGGTCGAACCAGATCTCGTCGACGACCTCGGGCGGACGGGTCGCGGCCAGCCAGTCGATGGTGTCGGCGCCCTCGTGGTCGTTCCTCAGGATCGGGGCGAGGATCTTGCGGAACTTCGGCAGGCTGGTCTTCACGCCGGCGGTGTCGGCCCAGCCGGGGTGGACGGCGTAGGTCCTGATCCCCTCGGCGGCCCAGGCGGCGCGCCAGTGCTCGGCAAGGGCCAGTTGTGCGCGCTTGTGGGCGGCATAGGCGGCGAAACCGTTAAAATGCTCCTCGGGAATGTTGAGCATCTTCTTGTTGAGGCCGAGGTTATAGAGGCCGCCGGAGACGACGTTGATAATCGCCGCGCCGGGCTTGAGTTCGCCGGCCCTGTGCAGGTCCTCGGTCAGAATCCAGTGGCCCAGCAGGTTGGTGGCGTAGGAGGTCTCCAGCCCCTCGTGTGTCGGCTGATAGTGGCGGATCAGGAGGCCGACGTTGTTGACGACAACGTCGAACTTCACCGCGGCGATCTCTGGCCGTTTCGACAGGCCGGCGACGGCGGCCATCGATGACAGGTCGCAGGTGACGGGCACGATCTTGCCGGGGCCTTTGGCCTCACGCACCAGGTCGCCCAGCGCCTGTACATTGCGGCCGACGGCGTAGACGGTCGCGCCCTTGGCGGTGGCGCGCAGCGCCGTGGCCTTGCCGAGGCCGCCCGTCGCGCCGGTCACCAGCCAGTTCTGGCCGGCGTAGTTCGCCTTCACCGGCTTGAACGGCAGGCCGCGCGCGACATAGCCGACGCGGGTGAAGGACGGCGCGAAGCGGGCGTAGAAATTCACCGACTTCATCAGCGCCTGCCAGAAGGGGGGCTCGGCCATGGACGTCTCTCCGCGCGACCCGCTGTCGCTTGCGTAAGCACACTAATCGTTCGGAGGCGCTTGGCAAGCAGCTTGCGTTTACGGACTTATCGCTTCACCGTTGATGCAGAAGACGCGTCGACTGCGTCGGGAGGCGCGATGACCAGACCCATCCGGGTGATCCAGTGGGCGACCGGCTCGATGGGCAAGGCCTGTCTGCGGGCCGTGCTGGACGACGACCGGTTCCAGCTGGTCGGCCTGTTCGTCTACGGCGAGGCCAAGGCCGGACGCGACGCCGGCGACATTGCGCGGCGGCCCGAGACGGGGGTGATCGCGACCCGTTCGATCGACGAGATCCTGGCGGTCGACGCTGACGTGGTGATCCACGCCCCGATGCTGTCTGCACCCTATGTCGGGCATGATGCCGACGTGAAGCGGCTGCTGGAATCCGGCAAGAACGTCGTCAGCATCAACCACTATTTCGAGCCCGCTGCCCTGGGCCTCGGCTACGCGAACGGGCTGGCGGACAGCGCGCTCAAGGGCGGGGTGACCCTGGCGGGGACCGGCGTCAATCCGGGCTGGGTGGCGGAGCGGATGGCGGTCAACGCCGTCGCCCTGTGCCTGTCGCACCGCAACATCGCGACCCGCGAAATCATCGACTGCACACCGGTTCCAAACCCCGACTATGTTTTCGGGGCCCTGGGTTTCGGCTCTGCGGCTGGAGCGATCGATCTGACGAACGGGCCGCTGGCCGAGACTTTCACGGCCATGTTCTCCCAGAGTGTCGAGGGGCTGGCCCAGAGGCTCGGCCTGTCGCTCGACCGGTTCGAACCGGACCATGAAGTCAGCCTGGCTGAGCGGGACCTGACCATCGCCGCGGGGGTCATTCCCAAGGGCACGGTCTCGGCGACGACCTGGCGCGTGCACGGCCTGATCGACGGCGTCCGGCGCATCACCCACGAGGTGAACTGGATCATGGATCCGGTCCAGGCGCCGTTCGCCGGCAAGCCGCACTGGGAGATCGAGATCGACGGCCTGCCTGGCGTCCGCATCGCCATGGATCTGGTCGACACGGCCCCCGACAGCGTCCGCACCCGGCCCGAACAGTTCGCCGTGGCGGCCATGGTGACCCAGGCCCTCCCGCGCGTCGTCGCGGCGCCGCCGGGCCTGCTGAGGCTCTAGACCGGTCAAGCCGACTTGCCCGCTAACGCAAGCTATGTCACTTTCGTTTCAAGACTGAATAACGGTCATCGGAGGATATCAGGATGGTCGACCGCGACCCCGAGGTGCACGCTCTGCTCGACAAGAAGGCGATCGAGGAGGTGCTGCTGAAGTTCCTTCGCGGCTGTGATCGCGCCGACCTCGACCTCGTTGAACGCGCCTACTGGCCCGACGGCTGGGAGGATCATGGCGGGACCTTCGACGGGCCAGCGTCCGAATGGGTGGCCGTGATCAAGGAGCGACTGCCCAAGGCCGGGCTGATGAACCACCTGGCCATGAACATGGTCATCGACATGACGGGACCGACCACGGCCATCGCCGAGACCTACATTCTGACCGCCTCGCGCCTGACGGTTAAGGGTAATGAATTCGACACCCGGACCCTGGCCCGCTGCGTCGACCACATGGAGAAGCGCGGCTCGGAGTGGCGCATCAAGCGCCGCAATATGTGCTGGGAATGGAACGAGGAACACGAGCTTTCCGAGACCTGGGCGCGCGGGGCGATCACCAGAGACCCGTCACTGCTCCGCCGGGGCGGCAAGAAGCCCGACGACATTCTCTACACGCCCGCCGCCTGAGGATCGTGAGCATGGAAGTTCAGGGCTGCGTCGCCATCGTCACCGGTGCAAACCGAGGCATCGGCGAAGGTTTCGTGCATGTGCTGATCGAGCAGGGAGCGGCCAAAGTCTATGCCGCCGCCCGCGATCCCGCCTCGGCCCAGCATCTCGTCGATCAGTACCCGGGCAAGGTCTTCGCTGTGCGTCTCGACGTGTTGAAGCCGGACCAGATCGTCGAGGCGGCCGCCGCCTGTCCCGATGTGTCCGTGTTGGTCAACAATGCCGGCGTCTCAACGGGCAAGTGCCTGATCGGCGCCGACGACATGTCGGCGATGCGCGAGGAGATGGAGGTCAACTATTTCGGTCCCGTCGCCATGTCCCGCGCCTTCGCGCCGGTGCTGAAGGCCAACGGCGGCGGGGCGATCCTGAACGTCCTGTCGGTGGCAGGCATCGTCGCCGTGCCCAACATGGGCGGCTACAGCCCGTCCAAGTTCGCCATGCGCGCCGCCGGGTCCTGTATCCGCGCCGAGCTGGCCGGCCAGGGGACGAGCGTCACCTCCCTGATCGTCGGCTCGGTCGACACCCGGATGGCCTCGCATGTGAAAGGCTCCAAGGAGGCGCCTGAGGATATCGCCCGCGCCGCCATGAAGGGCATCACCCGGGGCGTCGACGAGATCGACACCGACCGGTTCGCGATCGAGAGCCGCGCCGCCCTGGCCCGCGATCCCAAGGGGACGGAGCGGGGCATGGCCAAGATGCTGCACGCCAAGGAACTGTCGACCGGCCGCTAGACGCCGGATCAACAAGGGGGAGACCAGACCATGCCGCCCATCACCGAAATCCTGAGCATTCTCGGGATCAACTTCCTGATCGCGCTGGCGTCCTTCGTGATCCTGTGGCGGGTCGGGTGCGCCATCAAGGACGTGTCCTTCATTGACGCCTGGTGGGCGCTGGGCCTGGCCCTGATGGCGGTGACGACCTTCTTCATGGCCGACGGCGCGCCCGAGCGGATGCAGTTGATGACCGTCCTGACCTGCGTCTGGGGGCTGCGACTTGGGCTCTACATCCTCTGGCGCTGGCGCTCGCACGGGCCGGACAGGCGCTATGTGAAGATGCTGGACCGGGCCATGGACGTGAAGGGCTGGAGCTTCGGCAAGGCGTCCTGGCGCCTGGTCTTCATGACCCAGGCGCCGATCCTGTGGGCGACCAGCCTGCCTGTGCAACTGGGTCAGATGTCGTCGACGCCGGTGGAGGTCGGGACCCTGGGCTGGGCGTGCGCCGCGCTCGTGGTGTTCGGCATCTGCTTCGAGAGCCTGGCCGATTATCAGCTTGTGAAGTTCAAGGCGGACCCGGCCAACGCAGGCAAGGTGTTCGACAGCGGCCTTTGGCGTTATACGCGGCACCCCAACTATTTCGGCGATCTGTGCACCTGGTTCGGTCTGTTCGGCATCGCCGCCGAGACGACGCTGGGCCTTTTCGGCATCGTCGGGCCACTGCTGCTGCTGGTGCTGTTCCTCAAATATTCGGGAGGTCCCTCGTACGAGAAGCGGCTGACCTATCATCGGCCCGGATATGCGGATTACATTGCCCGGACCAGTCCCCTGATACCGTGGCCGCCCAAGCGCGTGGCGGCGGCTGGCGGGACGAACACCGCCTGATGGAATCCCCGATGCGTCGTCCGAACCGCCCCCGCACCCTGTCGACGGCGATGACAGACCTGTCAGGGGTGCGGGCGGTCGGCATGCTGTTGAACATCCAGGCGGACCGTGATCCTGACCGCCCGGCCCTGACCTTCGAAGGCGTGACCCTGACGCGGCGCGAGCTCGCGGACCGGGTCAACCGGCGGGCGCGGACGTTGCAGAATGCGGGGGTGGTCGAGGGGGACTTCGTCGCCATCGCCCTGCCCAACTGTCCGGCGTTCCTGGAGCTGGCGTTCGCGGTATGGGCGCTCGGCGCCACGCCGGCGCCCCTGTCGCACAAGCTGCCGGCGGCAGAGCTGGCGGGGATAGTCGAACTGCTCCAGCCGCGCCTGATCGTCATCGACGATGCGGCCAAGGCAGGCGCGACGAAGCGGCTGTCGGAGGCGGAGACCTGGGACGCCTCGGCCGACGCCTCTCCCTTGCCGGAGATCGCATCGAAACACCTCAAGGCCATCGCCAGCGGCGGCTCGACGGGCCGGCCCAAGGTGATCGTCGACATGGCCCCGGCGATGGCGGATCCCGACATCCTGCTGCTCGGCATGATCCCCGAGGACGTGCTGCTGAACCCCGGGCCGCTCTATCATGCGGCGCCGTTCGGCATGACCTGTCTGGCCATGGGCTGGGGCGTGCACATCATCCTGATGCCGCGCTTCGACGCGGAAGAGACGCTGCGGCTGGTCGATCGGTACAAGGTCAGTTGGCTGTTCCAGGTGCCGACCATGATGCACCGCATCTGGTCCCTGCCGGACGAGGTGAAGGCGAAGTACGACATGTCGTCGGTGGACGCCGTCATGCATATCGCCGCCGCCTGTCCGCCGTGGCTGAAACAGAAGTGGATCGACTGGGTCGGACCGGAAACAGTCTGGGAAATCTACACCGGCACCGAAGCCCTGGGCGGCACCGGCATTCGCGGCGTCGAATGGCTGGATCACCCCGGCTCGGTCGGCAAGGTGCTGCCGGGCTACGAGATGAAGGTGCTCGGCGAGGCCGGTCAGCCCTGCGCACCGGGTGAGGTCGGCGAGATCTATTTCATGCCGCTGCGGGGGCAGGGGACGACCTACAAATACCTCGGCGCCGAGCCGCGCGCGAACGGGACATTCGAGACCTTGGGCGACATGGGCTATGTCGACGAGGACGGCTGGCTGTATCTGGCCGACCGGCGGGTGGACATGATCGTCTCGGGCGGGGCCAACGTCTATCCGGCCGAGGTCGAGGCAGCGATCGACAGCTTCCCGGGCGTCCAGTGCAGCGTGGTGGTGGGGTTGCCAGACGCGGATTTCGGCCAGCGGGTGCATGCGATCGTAGAGACGGCGGACGGGGTGCTCGACGAGGCGGCGCTGAACGCCTTCCTTGCCGAGAAGATCGCGCCCTACAAGCGGCCGCGCTCGCTGGAGGTCACGACAGAACGGCTGCGCGACGATGCGGGCAAGGTGCGCCGCTCGGCCTTGCGGGCCGAGCGGATGCAGGCCGTCTAGAGGCGCGAATTGCACTCGGAGAGCACCGAGTCCACGGGGTGCAATTCCGAATGCAACCTCGTATCAAAAACTTACAAGTTATTGGTTTAGTCTCCAAACCTAGTCCGGGCGGTTCTAGGCGGCGGCCGGGTCCTTCATCTGAAAATAGTCGCGCCAGGCGACGATCTGGCCGTCCCGGAACTCGATGATGCCCATGTACGGATGGGAGACGCTGACGCCGTCGGCGTTGACGTAGTCCTCCTGCCCCTCGGTCAGGACCATGTCTCCGTTCTCGGCCCAGTTCACGAGCGTCCACTTCGTCGCCGAGTGGTTGGCCCAGTATTTGGTGATGAATTTATCGACCCAGTCCTTCCCGATCAGGGGGCGGGTGCCGACGTGGTAGTGGTACTCGACGTCGTCGGCGAAGAAGTCGAGGAAGGCGGGTTTGTCGCGCGCCTCCGACACGGCCATGAGCGCCCGCAGACGCTCGATCGGCGTGCTCACGCCGACGCCGCCTGGGTCTCAGGCTTCGCCGGGGCATGGACCTGCGACGTGTCGTAGTAGTCGCGCATCCGGTAGATCAGGCCGTCGCGGACCTGGAAGACCTGGACGAAGGGGTTGTCCATCTTCACGCCGGTCGCGCGATCGACCAGGACCTCCATGCCCTCGACGAACAGGACTTCGCCGTTTTCGGCTGAATGGGTGACGCGCCACTCCTGCTGGTCGAAGCCGGCCTCGTAGTTGGAGAGGAATTTCCGCATCTTGTCCTTGCCGACGGCCGGACGTTTGGTCGGGTGCCAGTGGTATTCGATGTCGTCGGCGAGGGTGGCGATGAAGCCCTCCACGTCGCGCTTCTTCCAGGCGGCCATCATGGCCTCCACGACCTTCATGTTGTCAGCCACGCGTCGTCTCCCATGCGTTCTCGTTGGAGAAACGCTAGGACCATAAGTCTGCTAATGCAAGCGCTGTGAGGTCGCTTTCAAACCCGGACTGACCTCACGCCGAAGTCTTGATCCGCCCCGCCTTCATCACCACCGTCTCGAGTGTCAGACGGCCCTTGCATGCGCTGCAACTGATCTGCGGATTCAGCGGCTCTCCGCAGACGTGCCGGATCTTGACGGGCGGCCCGGCCCGATCTTTCAGGTGGGTGTCGGCCCAGGTCATCATGGCCAGGGCATGGGGATAGAGGTCCTGGCCCTTCTTGGTGAGCCGGTACTGATAGCGGGGCGGCGTCATTTCATAGAGGCGTCGCTCGAAGATCCCCGACATCTCCAGTGTTCGCAGACGGTCGGTCAGGATGTTGGAAGCGATGCCGAGAACGCCCTGGATCTCGTCGAAGCGGTGCAGGCCGAAATACTGGACGCTGACCACAAGGGCAGTCCAGCGGTCGCCGAGCAGATCGACCAGTTCGATAGTCGGCGCCTCATCGTTCGGCTGGCGGCGACGATGCATCCGCTGCACGGGCAACCGCTCCATCCCCTGTCCGGGACCTTCGGTGTAGGTGCAGGTGTGCAGGGTGAGGGGCTCGCCACAGCCGCCACAGCGTAGTTCGGGCAGCATGGGCTTGCCGCACTCCGTGTGGGAGAAGACGGTCGGGGCCCGGCCGCCGGTCACGCCCCAGCGCACGCCCCAGCCCCACATCAGCATCATGGAATCGAACAGGCCGAGGCCGCGCGGCGTCAGGTGATAGGCCATGCGCACACCCTCGTCGCGGTGGGGCTTCTTGACCAGGATGCCGTGGCGCTCGAGGGCGGCGAGCCGGCTGGACAGGGTCGAGCGGGCGCCGCCCAGACGGGCATGGAATTCCTCGAACCGTGTGGCCCCCAGAAAGGCCTCCTGGACGACCAACAGGCTCCATCGATCGCCCAAAGCATTGAGGGCCCGGTTGACGGAGCTCTTTGGAACCAGACGAATTTTCGGCGCGATGCGGGACATCCTCCCTATTAGGCGCCGCCGTCAGGTCTTATCAAGCAACCGACAATTTCTGACGTCGAACCACCAGCCCGGCCGCCTCCCGGTCGAAGGTCGCGGCGGTGACGCCCTGGTCGCGCAGGCCGGTCTTCTGGATCTTGTTGGTCGGGGTCTTGGGCAGTGCGGTTTCGACCCGGACGTAGCGAGGCACCATGAAATGGGTCATGCGCGGGATCAGCCATTCGATCAATTCGCGCGGGTCGATCCGGGCCCCGTCGACAGGCGCCACGGCCACCATGACCTCCTGTTCGCCGCCTGGGAGGTCGACGCCGTAGGCGGCGCATTCGCGGACGGCCGGGTGGGCGGCGACCTCGATCTCGATCTCCAGCGAGGACATGTTCTCGCCGCGTCGGCGGATCGCATCCTTCTTGCGATCGACGAAGAAGAAGCAGCCCTCGGCGTCGCGCCACATCAGATCGCCGGTGTGGAACCAGCCGTTGCGCCAGGCCCGGGCCGTCGCCTCCGGATCGCCGAGGTAACCGCTGAACAGCGTCCAGGGATTGTCCGAGCGGATCACCAGTTCGCCGGGCTGGCCGTGTGGAACCTCGTTGTCCTGGTCGTCCACGATGCGGCACTCCATGCCGACGCGCACCCGACCGCAGGAGCGCATCACCGGATCGTTGACTGCGCTGATCAGCGGGCCCGACACCTCCGTCATGTTGAACCCGGACAGGTAGTCGAAACCGAACCGCTTTCCGAGCGCGGCCGTATCCTCGTTGATCGGTGACAGGGTCACCATGCGAAGGGGATTGTCGGCGTCGTCGGCCTTCGGCGGCTCCTTCATCAGGAAGGAGGTGAGGGCCCCGATCAGGCCGGAGCAGACGGTCGAGCCTGTCTCGCGCACCGTTTCCCAGAACCGGCGCGTGTCGAAGGCCTCGAACAGGGCCACCGAGCCTCCGCAGGCCACCGCCGCCGTGATCGCCGCGATGCCGCCGACGTGGAACATCGGCAGGTTCACCAGCATCCGGTCGGACTGGACCATATAGCCGTAGGTCACCTTGGCCGTGGTCCACTCCTGAACATAGGAGGTGATCACCGCTTTCGACGGACCGGTGGTGCCGGAGGTGAAGATGATCACCGGGGGGTCCCAGGGATGCTGGGGCACGGGGGTGCAGGCGGCGGGATCGCCGTCCAGAGCGGACGCGACCTCGATCTTTACGGGCAGGTTCAAGGGCGCGGAAGGCCCGGTCAGGATCAGACGTTCGGCTGCACCCAGCGACAGGCCCTCCAGACGGGGCGCGAGATCGGGGTGGACGATCATCACCTTCGCGCCGGTCTTGCCGATGGCGTGTTCCAGCAGCTTGCCGCGGAAACTGGTGTTGATGGGCGCCAGCACCGCGCCCGCATAGTTGGCGCCAAACCAGGCACGCAGCAGCGCCGGTCCATTCGGGGCCCAGGCCGCGACGATGTCCCCGCCGTCGACGCCGCGCGCCTGCAGGGCGGCGGCGGTTGATAACGCTCGCCGGCGCGTCTCGGCCCAGGTCCAGGTCTCGCCGCTCTCGAAGCGGATGAAGACCACCTCCGGCGTTTCGGCGGCCCAGCGGTCGATCAGCCGGGGAATGACACAGTCCTCGGCAGAGGGCGGAGCCGGGTCGAACCAGGGGAGGGAGAGGCGCTGATTCTCAGCCAGGCCGCTCATCGGGCCGGCTCCTGCCACTCACGGGCCTCCTCGACGCTGTCCCGGAAGGGTTTCAGCGCCCGGCCCAGCAGGAAGGAGGCGAGGGTGATGGTGACGCCACTGACGATGGCCAGCGACAGGCCAATGTTCTCGTCGCCGCCCAGGAAATTGTCGCTGATCGCAGCCACGATGGTGGGGCCGAGGCCCAGGGAGATCAGGTTGCCGATCAGGAAATAGATGGCCGTGATTTGCGCTCGCAGCTGGTTCGGGGCGACGGCCTGCAGCGCCGTGGCCGGGAGGCTGTTCATAACGCCGGCGAAGAAGCTGAAGCCTGCGAGCGCAGCGATGGCCATGCCCTGCGTCGGCATCAGCGGCATGGCGACGGCAAAGGGAAGGCTGGCGATCAGCGCCAGGATGGCGACCCGGACCGGCGCGTCGGTCCGGCCCTTGCTGGCGAACCAGTCGGTCATCCAGCCGCCGACCAGAACGCCCGGGGTGGCGGCGGCCAGCAGCGCGACCCCGTAGGCGAATCCGACTTCGGCGGGCGTCATGCCGTGCTGGCGGATCAGTACCGCCGGCGCCCAGGCCAGATAGGAGATGCCGGCCATGCCGAAAATCGAGAAGGCCATGATCAGGACATAGAAGGTCGACTTTCGGGACCACATGTATTTGAGGACCCCGGCCTGGACGCCCGACCTGGTCACGCCGTGACGCGGTGGTTCTCGAACGATGATGAACAAGGCGGCGATCAGCAGGCCCGGCGCCCCGACGATGACGAAGGTCTGCTGCCAGGGCGCCAGTTCGCCGACGAAGGGCAGTTGCATCGCTCCCGCCTGGGCGATGGCGTCGATCACCGCTCCGCCGATCATCAGGGCCAGCCCGGCGCCGAGGTAGGGGGCCATCGAATAGACAGCCAGGGCGCGCGCGCGCTGACGCGGCGGGAAATAGTCGGAGATCATCGAATAGGCGGCGGGCGAGAGGGCGGCCTCGCCGATGCCGACGCCGATGCGCGCGGCGAACAAGGCCCAGAAGCTGTTGGCCAGACCGCAGGCCACGGTCATCACGCTCCACACCACGATGCCCCAGAAGATGATCCAGCGTCGGCTGCCCCGATCCGCCAGCCTGGCCAGGGGCACGCCCATGACGGTGTAGAACAGGGAGAAGGCGATCCCGGCCAGCAGGCTGAACTGGGTATCGGTGATGGTCAGATCGGCCCGGATAGGCTGAACCAGCAGGGTGAGGATCTGGCGATCAATGAAGCTGGAGGTGTAGGCCACCATAAGGGCCGCGACCGCGAACCAGGCCCAGCCGGAATGGGGCCATATCCTCGGCGCCGCCGGTTGCCCTGCGCCTGTCACACCATCACCCACGCTCATGCCGCGATCCCGTTCAATCTCAAGATGAAAGTGACTTTCGCAGTTGCGAGATGACCGCCCGTTCGTTGCGCCCTCGCGTCACCGATCCTGTCGGTCGATCGTGGCGCGAAGGTGTATGAACGGCGATAATACACTCGCAACTCCCTGTTGTCGCACAAGGTATCGCCCGAAAATCCGCCGAACCGCCGGTCGGTCCCGACGGACACAACCTCAGTTCGGCTGGACCGTGTCACCTTGCTCACACTGAAGCACACAAGTCGGTCTGATTACAAAAGCTATTTGACAGTCTCAATTCGCCAGTTACACATTGTCACCAGAAGCACCTCGGCTAACGGGGGCTCATGGGAGGATTGGGCGTGAATATCAGAGGCACAGTCAGCGTATCCGCATTGCTCATCGCCGCGACGCTTTCCGCGACGCCGACCCTGGCCCAGACCGCCCCTGCCGGTCAGGAGGCGACGGTCGTCGATGAGATCATCGTCACCGCCACACGGCGGGCGCAGCGTCTGATAGAGGCGCCGGTCGCCGTGACCGCCGTCAGCGGCGAGCAGCTGGAGAACTCCGGCATCAGCGACATCCGTGAGTTGGCCAGTCTGGCCCCCAGCGTTCAGTTCCAGACGCCCGGCGGCGGTGCGGACTCCTCGATCCGCATCCGGGGCGTGGGCACCACCTCGACCAATCCGGGCCTGGAATCCTCCGTCGGTGTCATCATCGACGGCGTCATCAGGGCCCGAACGGGGGTCGCTCTTTCGGAATTGGGCGACCTTCAGGGCATCGAGATCCTCAGGGGCCCGCAGGGCACCCTGTTCGGGCGGAACACCTCGTCAGGCATCATCAATGTCACAACGAAACAGCCGGATTTCAACGGTATCAGCGGCAACATCACCGGGTCCTACGGCAACTTCAACGATCGCCGGATCTCGGGCGCCGCGAACTTCCCGCTGGTCGACGATGAACTGGCCCTGCGCATCGAGGGCAGCTACGAGCTGCGTGACGGCTTCCATTCAGATGCCAACTCGGGCGAGAGCTTGGACAATCTCGACCGCCAGTTCGTGCGCGGCAAGCTGCTGTGGCGTCCGTCCGAGACCCTGAGCTGGACCTTCGCGGCCGACTACACCAACCGCAATGAGAACTGCTGCGTGGCGCTTCTGGCCATCGCCGGCCCGACCTACAATCTGGTCAACCAGCTGGCGGCCGCGCGCGGCGGCATCGGCTACCCCTCGACCAATCCGTTCGACCGGCGCGCCTCCAAGAACAACATCCGCCAGAACCAGGAGGACATCGAGGATATGGGCGTGTCCGCCTCGGCCGAGTGGGATCTGGGCTGGGCGAAGCTGAACTCGGTCAGCGCTTTCCGCAGCTGGGAAGCCTTCCGCTCCCAGGACTTCGACCACTCGGGCGCCGACCTCGGGTTCTTTGCGCCCGACGGCCTGCACCAGAAATTCGACGTTCTGACCCAGGAGCTGCGTATACAGGGTGAAAACGGCCGTCTCGACTGGCTGGTGGGCCTGTTCTACTCCGACGAGACGGTGCTGAACGACAGCGCCTTCCGGATGGGCGCCGACTATCCGCTGATCTACGGCGGCGCGGCGACCTTCCAGGCCTCGACCCTGGCGGCATTCAAGCCCGGCGACGGCGCGCGGGGCATCGGCGAGCAGAGCGGACAGGACATCTCCCTGTTCACCCACAACGTCTTCCGCGTCACGGATGCGCTCAGCATTACTGCAGGCCTGCGCTACACGCAGAACGACAAGGAGATCAGTTACCGGGGCGAGAACTTCAACCCGGCCTGCGACAGTGCCGTCCGCACCAGTGACGCCGCCGGCATTACCCGGTTCTGCGCTCCCTTCTGGGACACGCGCCTGAACCCCTCGGGCGACACGGACGCGCGCACCGAAGAGGCCACGACCGGAACGGTGAACATCGCCTATCGGGTCAGCCAGTCGCTCAACACCTATGCGTCCTACTCGCGGGGCTACAAGTCTGGCGGCTACAACTTCGACCGCGCCGCCTTCACGACCCCGGCGACGCCCAACGCCGCCGACCTTGCTTTCGTCGAGGAGACGGTCGACGCCTATGAGATCGGCATCAAGGGCGAGTTCTTCAATCGCTCGCTGCGCGCCAACTTCGCCGCCTTCCACCAGACGTTCGAAGGCTTCCAGCTGATCGAGTTCACGGGCGTCAGCTTCGTGGTCCGTTCGCTGGCCGAGGTCATCACCAAGGGCGCCGAGCTGGAAGTCACCTGGGAGCCGACCCCCGGCCTGACCCTGACCAACGGTCTCAGCTATACGGACGCCTACTATCCGACGAACGTACTGAACCGTCAGTATTCCGGCCGGGAGCTGGAGCAGTCGCCGGACTGGGTCAACGTCTCGTCGGTCACCTGGGAGTTCCCGATCGGCGACAGCCTGACCGGGGTCGCCTATGCCGACGCCCGCTACTCTTCCGAGTTCTTCACCGGCGGGTTCGACCCGAACCGCGTACAGGACAGCTTCACCACCGCCAACGTCCGCTTCTCCCTGCGGGACGCGAACGAGGCCTGGCAGCTGGACGTCTTCGCCCGGAACGTCTTCGACCAGGACTACTATCGCCGCGTGATCCCCGCGACCTTCCAGGCGGGATCCTACTCGGCCTTCCTAGGCGACCCCCGCACCTACGGGGTCACCCTGCGGCGCAACTTCTGAGCCGCTTCTTCCCGGGTTTTCCTGACCTGAGACACCTGGGCCCCGCTGTGTGAGCAGCGGGGCCTGTTTTTTGGGTGCGGATCACTAAGCGGTGGTTTCCCTCCCCTGCAGGCGGAGGGAGAACCAGCGCGACGTCAGAACCCCATCTGCTTCGCCGCCAGGTCGCGCAGGATCTCTTCCGAACCCCCGCCGATGACGAAGATGCGGGCCTCGCGATAGATGCGTTCGACCCGGTTGCCGCCGGTGTAGGCGCGGCCGCCGAGAACCTGCAGGCTCTCACGCGCGCAGTGCTCCAGCGTCATCGTCGCCTGGACCTTCAGCAGGGCCAGATCCGCGACCGGAACCTCTCCACGGCCGAAGCGCCAGACCAGGATATCGAGCATGGCGTAGGCGACCTTGATGCGCTGGACCATGTCCACGATCTTGTGGCGCATGACCTGGTGGTCGATCAGCCGTTTGCCAAAGGTCTGGCGCTCGCGAGCGAAGGCGATGGCCTCGGCGACGCAGGTCCGGGTCATGGCGAGGGTGGCGGCGATGCCGGAGAACCGCTCGATGTTGAACTGGCTGGCGAGGCCGGCGAATCCCCGGTTCTCGACGCCGACCAGATTGCTCACGGGCACTTCGACGTTGTCGAAGTTCAGCCAGCCGTTGTTTCGGTTGTACCATTGCAGGCCGGGCAGGGAGCCGCGTGTCACGCCCGGCCGATCCGTCTCGATCAGCAGCATCGACAGGCCGCCCATGCCCGGGCCGCCGGTGCGAACCGCCGTCAGCAGAAAGTCGGCCTTCATGGCGCCGGAGATCAGGGTCTTGCCGCCGTTGACAACGAAGACGTCGCCCTTGCGCTCAGCGGTCGTCGTGAAGCCCGACACGTCGGACCCGCCGCCGGGTTCGGTAACAGCGAAGGCAATTTTCTTGTCCCCGGCCAGCACGGGCCGGGCGACGCGGCCCAGCATTTCGGGCGTTCCGCCATTGATGATGGGCGGCAGGGCGATCCAGGGCGTGGCGAGGTCGGCGAAAACCACGCCTGAGCCCATGCGGAAGAACTCCTCGGCGAAGATGATCCGATGCCACAGGTCGACGTTCTCGCCGGTGCCGCCCAGGTCGTCACGGAAGCCCATGCCGCTGATCCCTTCCCGGGCGGCGTCGTTGTAGAGGCTGTCGGGGAAGTCGGAGACCGCGTCCCATTCGTCCAGATGCGGCGCGATATAGCCGTTCACGAAGCTGCGCAGTTTGCTCCGCCAGGCGTCATGCTCCGGCGTCATGAAGGGGCTGGGCGGCCTTAGGCCGTCAAAATCGAGCGCGGGCGGGGTATGATCGGCCATGGTCGTTTCCCTCAACTGCCGGCGTGTCCGGCATCGCTTTCACTTTCATACTAATCCCCCCTCGCCATCCGCCGCAAGCATGGTATGCTAACGCAACCCACTGGGCGACGGCCCGGCGGCTTGAGGAGCGACCGATGGGACTGGAACAGACGGGCGAGGCCCGCACATCCTTCAAGGACGGCGTCGCACAGACGCCGTTGAAGGTCACACTGACCGACCGCGAGCATCCCTATATGCAGGGCGCCTGGACGCCTCAGCACTATGAGCACACTGCCGACGACATGCAGGTCATTGGGGTGATCCCGACCGATATCGACGGCGTCTATGTGCGCAACACCGAAAACCCGGTGCATCAGCCTCTCGGCCGCTATCATCCTTTTGACGGCGACGGCATGCTGCATGCGATCTCGTTCAGGGACGGCAAGGCCAGTTATCGCAACCGCTTCGTCCGCACCAAGGGCTTCGAGGCGGAGCAGGAGGCGGGTCGCGCCCTGTGGGCCGGTCTGGCCGAGCATCCGTCGCTGTCCGAGAAGCCCGGCTGGGGCGCTCACGGGGGGCTGAAGGACTCGTCCTCGACCGATGTCATCATTCACGCCGGCGCCATCCTCTCGACCTTCTACCAGTGCGGCGAGGCCTATCGGATCGATCCCTACACGCTGGAGCCGATGGGTACGGACGGCTGGTGCCCGCCGGAGGGTATCTCGGCCCACCCCAAGGTCGATCCGAAGACGGGCGAACTGCTGTTCTTCAACTATTCCAAGGCCGCGCCCTACATGCACTACGGCGTTGTCGGCGCCGATAATCGGCTGAAGCACCTCACACCCGTGCCCCTGCCCGGGCCGCGCCTGCCGCACGACATGGCCTTCACTACGAACTGGTCGATCCTCAACGACTTCCCCCTGTTCTGGGAGCAGGATCTGCTGCCAAAGGGCTTCCACGTCGCCCGCTTCCACGCCGACTTGAAGTCCCGCTTCGGCCTGGTTCCGCGCTTCGGCGGCGAGAACGACGTCCGCTGGTTCGAGGGCGACGCCACCTACGTCCTGCACTTCCTGAACGCCTGGGAGGACGGCGACACTGTCGTTCTGGACGGCTATTTCCAGGACAATCCGGTGCCCAAGACCAGTCCGGACGCCTGGCCCGGGCATGAGCGGATCATGACCTTCCTGGATCAGAACATGCTGGAGCCCAAGCTGCACCGCTGGCGCTTCAACCTGACGACGGGCGAGACGACGGAACAGCGGCTCGACGACCGGGTGCTGGAGTTCGGCATCATCAACAACCAGTTCGCTGGCGTGAAATACCGCTACGCCTATTCCGCGGTGTCCAGGCCCGGCTGGTTCCTGTTCACCGGACTGGTCAAGCACGACATGGATTCGCTCGAGAGCTGGGCCATCGACTTCGGGCCGGAACGGTATGGCTCGGAGCCCGGCTTCGCGCCGCGTGTCGGGGCGACCGAGGAGGACGACGGCTACCTGATCACCTATGTCACCGACATGATTGAGGACCGGTCCGAATGCGTCATCTATGATGCGCGCAAACTGGCCGACGGTCCGGTGGTGCGCATCATTCTGCCGGGGCGGATCTCCAGCGGCACCCATGCGACCTGGGAGCAGGGCGCGACCATCCGGGCCTCGAAGGAGATGCTGGCGGCCAAGGCAGCGTAAGGATAACCTGACATGACCTATATCCTCGGCGGCTGGCAGTCGGACTTCGCGCGCAACTATGCTCGCGAGGGGCTGGAGATCGGCGACGGCTTCGCGGAGGCTGTCCACGGCGCCCTGGCCGAGACCGGTCTGGAGCCCGAGGACATCGACGTGGGCCACGTCGGCAACTTCGTCGGCGACCTGTTCACCGGGCAGGGGATGCTGGGCGGCTTCTTCGCCATGGCCGACGAGCGGTTCACGGGCATGCCCGCCTCGCGCCACGAGGCCGCCTGCGCCTCGGGCAGTCTGGCCATCATGGCCGCCGCCGCCGATATCGAGTCCGGCCGCTACGGCACGGCCATGGTCCTGGGTCTGGAGATGATGCGCAATGTCCCCGGCGTGACGGCCGCCGAGCATCTGGGCGCTGCGGCCTGGGCCGGGCACGAATATCTGGACGCGACCTACGCCTGGCCACGCGCCTTCTCGGACCTGACCGAGGAATACGACCGCCGCTACGGCATCGACGAGGCGCACCTGCGTCGCATCTCGCAAATCAATTTCGAGAACGGCCGGCGCAATCCGAATGCCCAGACCCGCAACTACAGCTTCTCGAACGCCAGCTTCACCGACGACGACGAGGCCAACCCGGTCATTGAGGGCCGCGTCCGCAAGACCGACTGCGGCCAGGTCACCGACGGCGCCGCTGCGGTCATCCTGGCCTCACCCGAGCGCGCCGCTGAGTATGCCCGGAAACGCGGAATCCCGCTGGAGAGCATCCCCCGCATCAAGGGCTGGGGCCACCGCAACGCGCCGATCGACTACGGCCGCAAGATCAAGGCCAGCGAGGGCCAGCCCTATGTCTTCCCGCAGGTGAAGCGCGCCATCGACGACGCCCGCGCCCGGGCCGGTCTCGACCTGTCGGGCATCGACGCGGTGGAGACCCACGACTGTTTCTCCATGACCGAATATATGGCCATCGACCACCTGGGCCTGACCGCCCCGGGCGAGAGCTGGAAGGCGATCGAGGCCGGCGACATCGAGATGGGCGGGAAACTGCCGATCAATGCCTCTGGCGGGCTGATCGGCTGCGGGCATCCGGTGGGAGCCACGGGCGTGCGAATGGCGCTGGATGCCTTCAAGCAGACCACGGGTACGGCCGGCGACTATCAGGTCGAGGGTGCGAAGACCGTCCAGACCCTCAACATCGGCGGATCGACCACGACGACGGTCAGTTTCGTGGTGGGGGTTTAGGGCGCCCTGTTTCCGTGTATCTCCGCGAAGGCGGGACCAAGTGCTTTGGGCGATGGGACTCATCGCGTGCGCGTTGACCCGGATACCACGCACCGTGCTCTTGGCTAAAACCTGGGTCCACGCCTTCGCGGGGATGCACGGATGTTAGCGCACCGCCCGGATCGCGACGCCGACGGTCCCCTGAGCCACCACCAAGCCCTTATCAGAACGTACCTCTGCCGCGACCACGGCCTTGCGGTCGTCCCGATAGATGACCGTCCCCGTCGCCTCCAGCCGCGCTGTCTCGCTGGGCGCGGCGTTCAGGAACCGCATTGTCAGATCGCTCGTCACCAGGGTCTGGCCGGGCTTCAGAATGCTCATCACCGCCGCCCCGCCGGCCATGTCGATCAGGGCCGCCGTCACTCCGCCATGGACCAGGCCGATGAAGTTGGCGTGACCCGGGTCGATGTCGAGCGCCACCCGCACGAAGCCTTCGCGCGCCTCTACCGGATGCGCGCCCAGTCGCTTCAGGAAGCCGCCGACCCCGTCGCCCGCCGCCATCCAGCGCCGCAGCAGGTCCAGTCCGTCGAGGGTCGGATCCAGCAGGAACCGGACAGGTTCGCTCACGCCGCCCCGCGCAGGGCCGGACGCTTGGATGTCTTGCGTTCGAAGCGCTCGATTGCGGCGATGTACTCTCGCTCAAGCTGGCTGACGACGTCGGCGACCGGCTCCACGGCCTTGACCGACTTGACGCCCTGGCCGGCGGCCCAGATGTCGCGCCAGCGCTTGTTGTCGCCGCCGGATGCATAGTTGCGCTCGGCCGGGCCGCCCAGATTGTCAGGGTCGTGACCGGCGGCCGCCAGCGATGGCTTAAGCCAAGAGGCGGCAGTGCCGGTGACCGAGTCCGACACCACCAGATCGTCCGGCCCGGAGTCGATGACCATCTGTTTGTAGGCCGGCTGGGCCATGCTCTCGGTCGTCGCAAGGAAGCGGGTGCCCATGTAGACGAAGTCCGCCCCGGCCGCGACCGCTCCTGCGATCCCGGCCCCGTCGCCCACGCCGCCGCCGACCGCGATATAGCCGTCAAAGAACTCACGCACCGCCGAGATGAAGGCGAAGGGCGACAGGTGCCCGGTGTGTCCGCCCGCGCCCGCGCTCACACAGGTCAGACCGTCGACCCCGGCAGCTGCAGCCTTCTTCGCCAAGGTCATGGAGATGACGTCGGCGAACACCAGCCCGCCGTAGGCCTTGACCGTCTCCATCACCGGCTTCGGCGACCCCAGGGCGGTGATCACGACTGGCGGCTTGTACTGAGCCACCAGGCGCAGATCCTCGGCCAGACGCGCATTCGTCGAATGTGTGATCAGGTTGGCGATCCAGGGCGCGTCGCCGGGCTTCAGGGCTCCGGTGATCCGGGCCATCCAGCCATCAAGGTCCTCGACCGTGCGGCAATTGGTGGTCGGGAAGGCCCCGCCGATCCCGGCCTTGCAGGCGGCGATGACCATCTCTGGTCCAGAGACCAGGAACATGGGCGCGGCGAAGACGGGGAGGCGAAGCGTGTCGAAGGGGGGGGTCATACGGTCTCGGTCTGGTTGAAGGCAGCGCGCAGGTCGCGTTTCAGCACCTTGCCCACCGGATTGCGGGGCAGGGCGTCCAGCGTTTCCAGCCGCTCGATCTGCTTGTAGACGGCGACCTGACGCTCGACGGTGAGGAAGCGATTGATCTCTTCCATCGTCGCCGTCTGGCCTGGCCGATAGACGACGAAGGCCGCCAGACGCTCGCCCAGGTTCGCGTCGGGCGAACCGACCACGGCGGCCTCGGCGATCGCCGGATGGGCGACGAGATGGTTCTCGATCTCCTCGGAAGAGATGTTCATCCCGCCCCGGATGACGATGTCCTTCAGCCGGCCGACGAACTTCAGATACTGCAGCCGGTCGCCGGCCAGTTCGAACAGGTCGCCGGTGCGGAACCAGCCATCCTTTTCGAAAGCCCGGGCATTGATCTCCGGAGCGCGCCAGTAGCCCGAGAAGATGGTCGCGCCCTTGACCCGCAGCTCGCCGGGCTGGCCCGATTGAGTGATCTCCCGCTCCGTCTCCGGATCGACCAGCCGGGTGAAGATCCGGTCATGGAGCAGGCAGTTCCATTTGAACCCGTCGCCCAGGCGCGGAAACAGGGTGGCGCGCTCGGCCGGGTCCGGAATGTCCTTCAGAGCGCTGGGGAAGGAGGCCCCTTCGTTGGAGCCGAAATAGTTGACGATCTGCACGCCGTGCTTCTCGTGGAAGGTCCGCACCATCCATTCCGACAGGGGCGCAGAGCCCGAGCCGATGGACTTCAATCGTTTGAAATCGATGCCCTCCAGCAGCGCCTCGTTCTGCAGCAGCAGGTTCAGCACGGCGGGCGGGGCGACGGTGTAGTCGATCCTCTCCTCGCGGATCTGGCGCAGCAGGATCTGCAGGTCGAACGGCTGGTGCTGGATCAGCACGCCGCCCAGCAGAAGCCAGCCGACGAAGGCCGTCGAGATGCCGGCCATATTGACCATGGGGAACGGGTTCAGAAGCCTCGCCCCCGGCTCCAGGTCCGCTGCGTCGATGACGCCGGCGCCCATGATGATCCATTCGTTATGGCTGCGGGGCACGCCCTTCGGCTGGGCCTCGGTGCCGGACGTCCAGCAGATGGTGACAATGTCATCGGCGGTGATGCGGGCGTCCCTGGCCGCCTTCTGCGCCGCGCGGTGCTGTTTGCCGGTGACCCCGTCCATCAGGGGTTCGAGATCGAGCGCGCCGGCCGGACAGGTCTCGCCCAGGACGAAAACGGTCTTCAGCGTCGGGCAGCGGGCCTTGAGCGCGACGATCATCTGGCCGTGCTGCTGCTTCCCGATCCGGTCGGCGGTGATCGCGGCGACGGCATCGGTCCGGTCGATGATGTAGGCCAGCTCGCTCTGGCGGTACTGGACCGGGGCCGGGCTGGCGATCACGCCGAGACGCAGACAGGCCAGATAGGCGATGCTGAGTTCGGCGATATTGGGCAGCTGGATGACCACGACCTTGTCCTTGGTGATCCCATGCGCGACCAGGACGGCCGCCAGCCGATCGACGGCATGGGCGGTTTCGCGCCAGGTCAGGCGGTCGGGCTGGCCGCCGACGACATCGGCTGCGTTCAACGGATCGACCAGAGCCTCGATGTCAGGATGGGCGGCGACATGTTTCTGGAACAGGTCGTCCAGGGTCTGGTCGCCCCACCAGCCCTTCGACTTCATCTCCTTGATGCGGTCCTTCGGGATCACGATCATGGGACGGTCTCCAGCGTCTTGGATTGGCTTCGGCGGCACAGGGCGCGGACGTCGTCTCGCACCACCTTGCCGACCGGATTGCGGGGCAGGGCGTCCAGCAGGTGCAGCCGCTTGGGCGTGCGCACCGGGCCCATCCGGTCCCGGACGAAGGCGGTGATGGCGGCGGCGTCCGCATCGGGGGCTACAGAGACCGCCGCCTCCAGACGCTCGCCCCAGACGTCGTCGGGCTCGGAAAAGGCGCACGCCTCGCGCACCATCGGATGCAGGTTCAGCGCCGCCTCGACCTCGCCCGGATAGACATTGTAGCCGCCGGTAATGATCAGGTCCTTGGACCGGCCGATGAGATTCAGCAGACCGTTGTCGTCGATCCGGCCGATGTCTCCTGTCTTCAGCCAGCCCTCAAGGCGCAAAGCCGCCGTCAACTCGGGCGCGTCCAGATAGTGGGTCCGGGTCAGGTCGCCGCCGACCACGATCTCGCCCTCGCCCCGCTCGATCAGATCTCCGTTGGCCGTCAGCAAGCGGACGGGCGTGTCCGCGAATGGCCGTCCGACGCTGGCCCTCTTATCGGGATCGGCCATCTCCGCGGGCGACAGTCCGGCGATAGTCATGGGCGCCTCGGTCTGGCCGTACAGGGTGGAGACGACGGGGCCGAAACGGGCGATAGCCTGGGCGATCCGGTCCGGCGACATGGGCGCGGCGGAATAGGTCAGGTGGCGCAGGCGGGGGAAGTCGTCGGGCTGGAACTCGGCCTCGCCCATCAGCAAGGCGATCAGGGTCGGCGGCATGAAGACGGTGGTCACCCTCGTCTTGAGCTCGGTCAGTATCGCCGCGCGGTCGGGTTCGGCCAGCAGGATGTGCGCTCCGCCCGCCGCCAGCACCGGCAGGACGTAGTGCGATGACCCGTGGGTCAGGGGCGCGACGGCCAGGTTCATGTCGCCGGCAGTGAAACCGTAGAAGTCGGACAGCGAGCGCAACGCCGCCGCGCCGCTGGCCTGGCTCTGGACAACGCCCTTGGGCACGCCGGTGGAGCCGCCGGTGAACTTCAGGGCGAACGGCGCGTCGGGATCATCCGTGATCGGAGGCGGCGTCGCCGCGCCCAGGCCATCCAGCCAGGTCTCCAGCGACAGGGGGTTGGCTGAGGCGCCGGCGGACTCGCTCGATGCGGCGTCGATCAGGGTCAGGGCGAGATTCGCGCGCGCCTGGAAGTCGCTGTTCAAACGGGCGCCGTTGCGGGGATTGAGCGGCGTCCACACCGCGCCGGCCCGGAGGATGGCCAGATAGGCCACGACGTGGCGCCAGCTGTTCCGCGCGCACAGTCCGACACGGTGGCCCGGTCCGACGCCGCGCGCCGCCAGATCGCCGGCCGCCGCCTCGACCTGTGAGATCAATTCGCTGTGGGTCAGGGTCACATCGCCATCGAACAGGGCGGGACGATCGGCCTTGGCGGCCCGGTTGTCATAGAGGGCGCGGATCGGGTGGATCATGCCGCCCGCTCCAGAATGGTCACGACGGTCGCGGCTTCCTCGACGCCGAGGAAGCCGCCGCCGTTCTCGGCCGCAGCGATGCGCGCCCCCTCGACCTGCCGCGCCCCGGCCTCGCCGCGCAACTGGGTGGCCAACTCGAACAGCTGGGCGATCCCGGTCGCCCCGACCGGATGCCCCTTGGACACGAGACCGCCCGACGGATTGACCGGCGTCCGGCCGCCCAGGGCGAAGTCGCCTGCGCGAAGGCGGGCGCCGACGGTGCCCGGTTCGGCCAGACCCAGGTTCTCGATTTGCTGCACCTCGGCATAGGAGGTGGCGTCATGGACCTCAACGAGATCGACGGCGACCGGCCCGATGCCGGCCTGTTCGTAGGCCTTCGCCGCCGCGCGGCGGCCGATATGATTCTCGAGGTCGTTTGCCGCCCGGTCGCTGGCGCTGACGAGGACGCAGGCGCGCACGCGGACAGCCCGGCCCGGCCCGCACAGGCGCGCCAGACCGGCCGCCGAACAGACCACCGCCGCCGCCGCACCGTCGCTGACAGGGGCGCACATGGCGCGGGTGAAGGGGAAGACCACGGGCTTGTCGGCCAGGACCTGGTCGACCGTCATGGGCGTGCGGTACTGGGCGCGCTCGTTCAGGGCGCCGACGGTGTGGTTCTTGGACGCGATACGGGCGAAGTCTTCCTGGGTCGTGCCGTGGCGAGCCATATGGGCGCGGGCCTGGGCGGCATAGAGGTCCATGAACAGGCTGCGATCGGGCCCGGGGTCCTCGCCGCCCATCGACCGGATATAGGCGACGACCCCCTCGCGGTCGTGGATGTCCGTGCCGCCGGCGAAGGCCGCAGCGACGCGCTCGGGGCGGTCCGGCCAGACCATCTTCTCGACCCCGACGATCAGGGCGATATCGCCCGCGCCGGCCTTGATCCAGTGGATTGCCGAGAGGAGCGCCGTAGAGCCGGAGGCGCAGGCGTTCTCGACGTTCACGACCGGAATACCGGTCAGGCCCAGCGGCCGCAGGGCGATCTGGCCCCGTACCGTGTTCTGGCCCTCCAGCATCGGCTGGCGCGTGTTGGAGAACCAGGCCGCCTCGATGTCGCTGACGGCGGCGCCCGCGTCGGCAAGGGCCGCCTTCACGGCCTCGGCGGTCAGCGACTTGACGCTGTCGTCCGGCCGCTTGCCGAAGCGGGTCATCGAAATCCCGGCGATGAAGACGTCGCCGCTCACGCCCCGGGCCGTCTTCGTTGGACTATGCGGAAACGCGAAGCGACGAAGGCGAGGTCCGCGAGGCAGGCGTTGCCCGCCGGGTTCAGCCCCGTGACGTGATAGTCGCTGTAGGCGGCGGCGAAGTTGATCCACATCGCGCCGGTCAGGTTGATCGACAGGTTCGCTCCGGCGGCCTCGTAGGCGGGCGTGGCGCTGTCGATGAAATCCTCGTCGGTCGAATAGAGGTAGGACGAGATCGACCCCTTCGTCTTCGCCAGCCAGGTCGCCTCCATGACCGCCTCGCCGGCGTCCTTCCTTACCAGGAACAGGACCGGACCGAACCGTTCCTCCGCATACAGATCGCCGTGTTGGCCGTCCTCCACGGCGATGACCAGCGGGGTCAGGGTGCGGGCGGCCGGGAACTGCGGATGGGCGTAGGGTGCGGGTTCGCGGAGCGTCCGCACCCCGGCCAGGTCCGTGACGGCGGCGCGCGCCTCGGCCACGACCGTCAGGGACACCTCGCCCTGGATCGCGCCCATGATGCCGGCCGCCTGCGCGGGGTCGGAGGCGATGGCGTCGATCTCTTCGACGATGGCGGCGGACATGGGCTCGAACAGATCGGGCGCGATGTAGATCACCTGCGGGCTGGTGCACATCTGGGCCGAGAACAGGCTGGACGAACGGGCGACGGCGCGCGCGACGGCGTTGAGATCGGCGACACTCTCGATGACCACCGTGTTGACCCCGGCCGTCTCGGTGAACAGCTGCTTGCCGACGACGGTGCGTTCCAGATAGCCGCCGTAGCGGGGGCTGCCGGTGAAATCGATGATCTGCACGCGCGGGTCGTCGACCAGCGTCTGCGCGACCGGCTCTGTGAGGGTATCGGCGGCGAGCGTCACCAGGTTGGGGTCGAAGCCGAACTCGGCCAGGACCGCGCGGCTGGTCTCGACCACGATGGCCATGGGCAGGATGGCGATGGGGTGCGGCTTGACGATGACCGGATTGCCGGTGGCCAGGCTGGCGAACATCGCCGGATAGGCGTTCCACGTCGGGAAGGAGGCGCAGCAGATCACCAGCCCCACGCCGCGCGGGACCAGCACATAGGTCTTCCCCAGGGTGACCTGTTCACCGGCGAAGGTGCGGCGCCAGGTCGCCGACGGGGCCACATCGCGCATCGCCTTGGCAGCATAGGCGAGCGCCTCGACGCCCCGGTCCAGCGCATTGGGGCCGGAGCCGCTGAACGCCTGGGTATAGCTCTGGCCGGCGACATGCATGACCGCGTGGGCCATCTCGAAATTTCGGTCGTAGAGACGGGCTGCGATCTCCAGGCACAGGGCGATGCGCAGTTCGAAATCGGCCTCGCGCCAGTCGCCCATGGCGCTGACGGCCGAAGCGACCAGGGCCTCCGGATCGCTCTGCGGATAGCGGATGCCGAGCGGCTTCTGGGTAAAGGGCGAGACCTCCTCGCCGACCTCGCCGACGCCGCCGGGCTGGCCCAGGTCGAAGGCCGTGCCCAGACGCGCCTCGAACGCCGCCTTGCCGGCGCCCGGCTTGTCGGGGCCGTGGATCTTCGTGGACGGACTGTCGCTGTAGGGGCTCCAGCTCTTGCGGGTCTCGACCGCGTCGATGGCGCACGCCAGCGTCGGGGCATGGCGCGCGATCAGCGCACTGCGGCGGTCGTCCAGGCTGGTCGCGGACCCGTCCATCAGCCCAGTCGCTCGACAATCATCGCCGAGCCGACGCCCTGAGCTCCGTGCGCCACGACGATGCCGTAGCGTCCTTCGCAGGCGTCGAGCGCATCCAGCAGCGACGACAGCAGGATGGCGCCGGTCGCCCCCATCGGGTGGCCCTTGGCCATGTGGCCGCCGCCGACATTGACCTTGTCGGGGTCGACCTTTCGCTCGCGCATGAACTTGACGATGGTGACGGCGAAGGCCTCCATGAACTCGATCCGGTCCATGTCGTCGAGGCTCAGGTTCGCCCTGGCCAGCGCCCGGTCCATGGCCGTGAACCCGGCGGTCAGGGACGCGGCCGGGTCGCCGCCCGCCTCGGCATAGGCGACGATCTTCGCGCGCGCCCCGGCCGCCTCGCCGGTGACGATGGCGAGGCCGGCGCCGTCGCACATCGGCGGGGCGTGGGCGACGGTGTGTCGGTGGTCGATGACCCTGCCTTCTAGAGCCTCGGCATACTGTTCGCCCAGCGCGCCAAAGGCGGCGGGCATGGCGGCCAGGCTCTCGGCGGTGGTCGAGCCCCGGGCCGGTTCCTCCTTGTCGAGGCCGTTGAGCGGGATTCGGGATTTGACCAGCGGCGTGCCCTCGGCGGCGGCCGTCCTTTGCTGCGAGGTGAGGGCCGCGGCGTCCATCTCCTCGCGGCTGACGCCGAGGTCCTCTGCCAACCGGTCTGCGGCGATGACGACGGGGATGTAGCGGGTGCGCGGCGGGAAGCTGGCGTCCTCGTAGTAGTCGGCCTTGTCACCCATGAAAGGCACGCGCGACATCATCTCGACCCCGCCGGCCAGAGCGGTTTTCGCCCCGCCCGCCTCGACCATCTGCGCGGCCTGCCCGATCGCGGTCAGACCCGAGACGCAGTAGTTGTTGATCGAATAGGCATAGGCCTCGTCCGGCAGGCCGGCGTACATCTTGGACACCAGGGCGACGTTCGCGCCCTGCGCCCCGACCTGGCCGACGGCTCCCAGAATCAGGGCGTCGACCTTCCGCGCCGCGCCGCCGTTGCGGGCGTCGAGGGCGTCGATCAAACCGCCGATCAGCTCATGCGGCTTCATCGAGGCCAGGCCTCCGTCGGGGCGGGCCTTGGCGCGCGGCGTGCGCACGGCGTCCAGAATGTATGCGGTCACAAGCTACTCCCCGAGGTTCGGATCAGGACGCGATCTGGTCGCCGGGCGCCCAGGTTCCGTGGAATCCGGCTGGAACGCGGACGGGCAGGGGGATCCGTGCGATCGGGCCCTTGTCGAAGTCCTGGGCGTTCAGGACCTGAACCTCGGAGGTTCCGTCCGGCGCCGTGGCGAAGACCACAACATAGCCTTCGTCTTCGGAGGTCGATCCGACGCGGGGTGCGAACACGGGCTCGGACCCGCCGATGCCGCCGCCGAACTTGTATTCCTGCGCCTGACCGGTGCCGAGATCGTATTTCAGCAGACCATCGAACCGCTGCAGTTCCTCGGGCGCCATCGACACATGGTAGGACCATTGCGTCTTGGCGCCGGTGTGGTCGAGGTTGATCACCGGGAACTCGCCGATGCGGTCGTCGAGCTGGCGTTTCTTCACCTCGCCCGTGACCATGTTCATCCGCCACTCGACCGGCACGGCGTTCAGCGCCAGAACGTTGACCATCGAGGCGTAGGGGCCATAGGCCGGGTTCGGCGGGAAGCCGTTCGGCTGCATCATACAGGCGGTCATGACGACCTCGTCGCCGTCTTCCCAGGCATTGACGACGTGATAGATGTAGCAGGTGTCGGTCTCGAACCATTTGATCTGGTCGCCCCTGCCGTTCTTGGGCGCGACGCCGAACCGGGCCGGCTGATCGGCGACCTTGATCTGCCACATGTGGTTGCGCAGCCCGCCCTCGGTGAAGACCACCGGCAGGTCGTGCAGGATGACGTAGTTCTCGGTCAGCCCCATGTCATGCGGCAGGCGCGGACCGGGCAGGTCGACGCGCTGGAAGTTGGTCAGGACATCGTCCTTCGACACGACGCCCCAGGTCATCCAAGGCTCTGTCAGGGAATAGTCGAAGAAGCAGAACTCACCGGTCCTCGGATCGACCTTTCCATGGGCCGAGACGTGGCGTGACAGGCCGCCGCCGAAGGTCTCGTTGCCGAGCGTCTCAAGGGTGCGCGCATCGACCCGCACCGGCTTTCCGGAGATGTACCACAGGGCCATCAGCGAGCCGTTGTGGAAGACCAGGTCGGTGTTGGCCGTGTCCTTGTAGACAAGCTCGCCCCGCGTCGAATCCGGCCGCGACTTCGACGACGGCATCAGGACACCGCCGGCGCCGATCGCCTTGCCAGCCTTCTCGGCGCGATAGTCGTCGGTGCCGATATAGCGGTTGCGGTACTCCGCCTTGCCGTTCTCGAAATAGACGGCGTGGATCATGCCGTCGCCGTCGAACCAGTGGTGCATCCCCTCGGCCGCCTCATGTGGATTCGGGCCATTGCGGACGAAGGACCCGTGCAGATCCTTCGGGATCTCGCCGATGACCGGCAGTTCCAGCGCCGTCGTCTCGGCCGCGACGGGCTCGTACAGGCCCTGCAGATAGGGATTCAGGGTGTTAAGGCCGGTCAATTCGCCGGTCGAGATCCTGCGGGCTACGGCGGCGTCGTCGGCCATGGCTCAAGCTCCATCCATCCAGAAAGGCAAGTTACGCGCGGCGGTATCTTAACGCAAGTCAGGTCTCACGCCCCGGGAGGCGTGGCGGCCAGGAACTCCTCGAAAGCGGTGTTGCCGTCAGAGGGACGCGTCCAGCTCTCGACAGACATCATCGCCTCGCGGCCCGCGTTGAACCGTTCCAGCGGCATGTCCGGATCCCGCCCGAAATCCAGTCCCGGCCCCTCGATCCGATGTGCGGGCCGTACCTTGCCGGCCCCGGCGACCAGGGTCTCGCCGTTCAATTGACAACCTGCGCTGACCAGCCAGCTGACCACGGGCGCGACCAGTTCGGCGGGCATGGCTGCGGCGGTGGCGTCATTGACGTATTTCTCGGTCATGGCGGTCAGGGCGTAGGGCGCGACGGCATTGGCGTGGACGCCTTTGGACGCGCCCTCCAGGGCGATGACCCGCATCAGGCCGATCACTGCTGCCTTCGACGCCGAATAGGCCGCCATGCCGTGCACCCCGTGCAGCCCGGCCGCCGAGGTGGTCATCACGATTCGGCCCGCCCCTTGTTCGCGCATGTGCCGATAGATCGGCAGGGTCGCCGTCAGGGTTCCAAAAAAGTTGATGTCGAAGACGCCCCGCACCTGTTCGACGCTCTGTTTGTGCAGGCTCATCGCCTCGGGCACCCCGGCGTTGTTGATCAGCCCGTCGATGCGACCGAACCCGTCCAGCGCCGCCGCAAGGAGCCGGTCTCCGGCTCCGTCCTGCTCGACGGCCAGGGCGCAGGCCACAGCCTTGCCGCCCTCCGCGCGGATTCGGGCGGCCACCGCATCCGCTGAGGCCGGTTGGCCTTGAGCCCTGGGTCGGGTGTTGACCACCACACTCGCGCCCCGCGCCGCCAGATCCAGCGCATAGGCCAGACCCAGGCCGCGCCCTGCGCCCGTGACGATGACAACACGGTTCTCCAGCGATCGGTCGGCCATGAACTCTCCTCGCTCAACACTTGCGTAAAAGGACTTGCAAATCTGGTCTGTTGGCGCAAGCCTCTCGGTAGAGCTTCCGGCAACAGGGGGCCAATCATGGGAACGGGACCGCCAACATGAAGACCATCATCGGGAAGACCGCGTCCGCCGCCGTGCTGATTCTGGCCGCCGGCCTGGCTACGCCGACCTTCGCCCAAAGCACTGGAACGCCCGCACCGCAGGACGAGGCCGCCTCGCTGGACGACATCATCGTCACCGCCCAGCGTCGCGCACAGTCGCTGCAGGACGTGCCGATCGCCATCACCGCCTTCGACGCCGAGACGTTGGAGCGTACGGCGGCACAGGGCATCCAGGATGTGGCGTCCAAGGCGCCGGGCGTGACCCTGACCCAGTTCAATATCGGCGAGCCCCAGCTCTACATCCGCGGTGTCGGCACCACGAGCGACTCGGCCGCCAGCGACCCCTCCATCGGGGTCTCCATTGACGAGGTGTCCATCGGTCGAGCTGGAGCCAGTTCCCTGGCCTTCCTCGACATCGAGCGGGTCGAGATCCTGCGCGGGCCCCAGGGCACCCTCTACGGCCGCAACGCCTCGGGCGGCGCGCTGAACGTCTATACCCGCAAGCCCCAGCTTGAAGACACGACGATGGCGCTGCTGCGCTATGGCAGCTTCAACGAATGGGGCGGCGAGGCAGTGATCAACCGCATGATGGGCGAGGCTTCGGCCGCCCGCCTGGCCGTCCGCGTCAACTCCAACGACGGCTATGCCGAGAACGTACCCTCAGAGCGAGGGCTGGAGGGCGGCGACCAGTTCGGCGCGCGAGTCTCGCTGATGACCGAGGCCGGTCCCTGGACCCTCACCGGATCGGTCGATGTTTCTCGCGACCGGATGGACGGTCACGCCCGTATTCCGGTCACGACGTCGAGCACGGCTCCGGCCTTTGTCGCCCTCATTAACGGCCTTCGCACCGGGCTGGATGTTCGCCAGAGCTATTCCTCGCCCGACAACTATCAGGACCGCGACAACTGGGGCGCCACGGTGCGGGCCGAGTATGCTGCCGAGGCTTTCGACGTCGTCTCCCTGACCTCCTATCGCAACAACGAATACAGCTGGCGCGATAACCTGGGCGGGCTGCCGTTCCCGAACTTCCCGCTGATGGTCGATGACCGGGCCACAGAGGACGCCAGCCAGTTCAGCCAGGAGGTCCGCCTGGTTTCCAAGCCGGACTCAGCGGTCAGTTGGGTCGCCGGTGTCTACTACTTCAGCGAGGACGTGGACCGCTCGGAGCGCTTCATCGTCCAGGCCGCCCTGCCGATCGCGCCGCCATCGTTCGGCGGTGACACCACATTCAACCAGACGGCCGCGAACTCGAGCTACGCCGCCTTCGGTCAGGCGACCATTCCGTTCGCCAATATCTGGGAACTGACTCTCGGCGCCCGCTGGACCCATGACGAGCGCGAGATTCATCAGGTCGCCCTGGACAATGACCTTGGTCTCAACCCCCCCGTCGGCATCCCCCTGGGGCCGACCGGGTCCCCCTACAACGTCCGCGCTGAGGCCAGCTTCGAGGAGCCGACCTGGAAGATCGCCCTTGCGGTCGAGCTGTTCGACAACGTGCGCCTCTATGCCTCCTACGACCGGGGCTACAAGGCCGGGTCCTTCCCGTCAGGCGCCCAGACGGGCGTCCAGGCCGGCACGCCGCTGCGCTCGGAACTGCTCGACAACTACGAGCTCGGCCTCAAGTCGACTGTGATGAACGGCCGGCTGCGCTTCAACGCCGCTGCCTTCAAGCTCGAGTACGACGATCTGCAGGTCTATGAACTGCTGGGTCTAAACCTGGTCACGTCCAACGCCCAGGCCGAGGTCAATGGCTATGAGATCGAGAGCGCCTTCGCGGTCACGAACAACCTGACGATCGGCGGTTCCTACACCTCGCTGGATGCCCAGTTCACCTCGAACGCTGTCTCGGGCGCTTCGATCCTCCGCTACGACGGCCTGACCCTGCCGCGTTCGCCCGAGAGCCAGTACACCCTGTACGCCGACGGCGAGTGGGACATGTGGGGCGGCGAGCTGGCTGCCCGCATCGACTATCAATGGACGGACGACTTCTTCTTCGACCCGTCGAACAATCCTGAGGTCCGCTCGCCGGCCCACAGCCTGGTCGGCGCCTATGCGTCATGGGAGGCCGCGAACGGGGTGAAGATCGCCGTCTACGGCAAAAACCTGGGCGACGAGGAATACCAGCAGCACATCATCAAGAACGTCGGGGTGGGCTTCAGCGTCTTCGGTCCGCCACGCTCCTACGGCATCGCGATCAGCCGCAGCTTCTGATCGGACTCAGGCGGCGCTGGTCTCGACCGGCGCCGCCGCCTCGACCTCCCAGCGGATGTTGCGCGGGTCAATCTTCCGCCCGGTCGCGATGTCGCAGACCACTGCCGAGATCGGATCGCCCGTCCCGGTTTCGATCAGCCGCAGCGGCGAGCCGTCCGGGCACAGCCATCGCTCCGACCAGCCGTGCATGGCCATGATCATCGGATAGAGGTCGCGGCCTGCCTCGGTCAGCCGGTATTCAAACCGCGGCGGCGCCTGCTGATAGAGGCGCTTCTCCAGCACCCCCTGCAACACCATGGTTTTCAGCCGGTCGGCGAGGATGTTGGTCGCCACGCCCAGCGCTTCGTGGATTTCGTCGAACCGGCGCAGGCGGAAGAAGGCGGCGGCCAGCACGGCCCAGCTCCAGTAATCGCCCATGATGTCGGTCGAGCGATCGATGATCGCCCGGTCGGTCTCGATCGGCTGGGTACGACGCCGCCGCGAGGTCGGCGGGGCGATGGGGACCAGGCCCTCGCGTGCCTCCCAGCGGACGTGATGCGGTTCGATCGATCGACCGCCCTCATGGTCGAAGACCGCAGGCGTGACCCGCGCGCCCGTCTCCCTGTCGAAGAAGGCCATGGCGTAGCGTTCCTGCAGCGGCGAACGCGCCCATTTCCGCTCCCACTGACCCTGCATGACGGCGACCCCGAACATGTCGAGACCCATCTCGGTCAGCCGGTATTCCATCCGCGTCGCCGACCCCTTGGCCTCGCGCTGTTCCAGCAGGCCCGCCGCCGTCAGCCGGTTCAGCCGGTCGGTCAGGACGCTGCGCGGCATACCCAGCCGATCGCGCCAGTGCGAGAAGCGCCGCGCGCCATAGAAGGCCTCGCGCAGGATCAACTGGGTCCAGGCGTCGCCGGTAACGGCGAAGGCGCGGGCCACGGGATTGCCCATGATCAGGTTGCGGGTGGAAGGAAGCGTCACGCGGACTGGTCTTTGTCTTCAACCCGATCTGCGTTGGGCCGAGTCGATCCTAGCATCAGATCGCGCCACACGTCGCCCGTCGATAAATCCTTATTTGCAAGTGACTTTGCCGGGCTTAGGATCGCCCCATGATCGACACGCTTTCCGCCATCGACCTGACCGCCGCGCCCTGTCGCCCGGTGCGGTTCGGAGAGGTGGGGGTGGAGATCGAGCGTCGTCCCGACGGGGTGGTCATCGTCTCTGGCAGGGCACCGCTGAAACCCTACGACCCCAATTTGGCCGCTGCCTTCCGGCGTCATGCCGATGCGACGCCGGACAGGCTGTGGCTGGCGAGGCGAGAGGGTCCGGAGCGGGACTGGACCCGGTTGACCTACGGCGAAGGTTGGGCGCGCGTGGCTTCGGTCGCCGCCTGGCTCATGGTTCGCAGGGTGACCGCCGACCGGCCGATCCTGGTCCTGTCGGAAAATTCGCTGAACCACGCGGTCCTGATCTTCGCCGGAATGGTGGCGGGCGTCCCGGTCACCTCGGTCAGCGTCAACTATTCGTTGCTGTCGACCGACTTCGAGCGGCTGCGTCATGTCGTCGACCTGATCCGGCCAGGCCTGGTCTATGCGGAACAGGGCGGGCTCTTCGCCGCAGCCATCGCCGCCGTCGCACCCGATGACGCGATCATTGTCACCGCCGCGTCCGGGATTCCGGGCGCCGTCGACTGCAGCGAGGCTGTCGGCTTCCCGACGCCGGACCTGTCCGCTCACATCGCCGCCCTCGATCCGACGAAACCCGCCCGCTACCTCCTGACTTCCGGATCGACCGGACGGCCCAAGGCGGTGATCCACACCATGGCCATGGCGACGGGCAACACCCATTCGGGCTTCCAGGCCATGGGTGACGCCTTCGCCTGGGACCGTCAGGCGCTCGACTGGCTGCCCTGGAGCCACATCGCCGGCTCGTCGCTGATGACCAATATCACCTGCCTCGGCGGCGCCCTCTACATCGACGACGGGCGACCGATGCCCGGCAAGTTCGACGAGACGATCCGGAACCTGAAGGAGCTTCCGCTTCGCTACTACGGGACCATGCCGAACGGCTATGCGATGCTGGCCGATGCGTTGGAGGCCGATGGCGACTTCGCCCGCCGCTTCTTTACCGAGCTGCGCGCCATGTTGTTCGGCGGCGCGGGCCTGCCCCAGGCGCTGCATGACCGGCTGCAACGGATCGCGGTGCGCGCCACGGGACGGCGGTTCGTCTTCGTCTCCGGCTACGGCTCGACCGAGACCGGTTCGGCGATCAGCTACACCTGGTGGGAGGACACCCGCGTCGGCATCGGCCTGCCGGTCCCGGGTGCGGCGTTCAAGCTGGCGCCCTGCGACGGCGTCTATGAGGTGCGGGTCAAGGCACCGTCCGTCACGCCCGGCTATTTCGCAGACCCGGACCAGACCGCTGCGGCCTTCGACGAGGAGGGGTTCCTGCGCATGGAGGACCTCGCCGATTTCCACGACCGTGACCGGCCGGAGGGCGGCCTGTATTTCGCCGGCCGCCGTGCGGAACAGTTCAAGCTTATGAACGGCACCTTCGTCATCGCCGGTCGCCTTAGGGATTCCCTGCTCGGCCGGCTCGCCGGCGTGGTGCGCGAGGTCGTCATCTGCGGTGATGGCGAGGCCGAGGTCGCCGTCCTTGCCTGGGCTGATCCGGAGGGGCTCCGTCGCCTGACCGGCGGGGCGGACACCGGACACCCCGCCGTCGTGTCGGCCGTCGCCGGGGCGCTTGCCGCCCACAACCGCGACAATCCCGGCCAGTCCAGCCGTATCGGTCGTCTGCTGTTCCTCGCCGATCCGCCGGACCCCGAGGCGCACGAGGTCTCCGACAAGGGCTCGATCAACCGGCGGATGGTGCTGAACCGTCGGGCGGAGGATGTGGCGCGGCTGTTCGCCAACGCGGCTGTCTGCATCTCGCCAGCGCCCTAGATTTTCCGTGCATCCCCGCGAAGGCGGGGACCCAGGTTTCACCTGCACCTCGGTGCTCGGGATCGAGGTTTGCGCGCGCCGGGTGAAGGTCATCGCCCAAAGCCCTGGGTCCCCGCCTTCGCAGGGATGCACGGACTGACAGGGCCTACCCCAGCTCCGGTCCGCCCGTCGGGTCCCTCGGATCCAGCGGCAGCCCCGCCGCCTGTCTCGCCTTCAGCACTCGCAGCCAGCCGTGCATGGCCTCGCAGTCCAGACCGTGCATCATCAGCCGGAACCCCGCCTGCAGCGTCGACAGGGTCACCAGCGGGTGGCCGTTCTTGACGAAATGCATGTGGTAGTCGGTCCCGAGAATCCGCCCGATATAGATGCCGACGATTTCGTCCAGCTGCAGCGAATGGCTGGCCCGCATGAAGTCGGCGCGGGGCAGCATCAGGGCATACAAGGGGGTGTAGAACTCCACCGCCGTCTGGATGTCGATCCGATTCAGCAACCCGGTCGGGAAGGTCTCGAACGCCGGTTCGATGTCCGACAGCATGGAGAAGTCGACGCGCTCGGGTGGCGTGATCTCCTTGCCGGCGGCCCGCAGAGCCATGTTCAGCTCGATGATGAAGTTGAAGATGTTCAGGTCGTGCTGGAGGAAGACATTGTCCTCCAGGTCCTTCAGCGTCAGCGGCTTCAGCGGCACGGTCTTGACCATGGCCGGGTCGATCCCCGCATTGGCCTTCATGAAGGCCAGCAGCTCCGTCCCGACGTGGAAATGCCGCAGGATCAATGTGTTGCACTCGGGAGACCCGAAGGTTCGCAGGCCCCAGTGGATGGACTTGTGCAACAGGCCGTTCAGGTTCGGATACCTCGGCGAGATCGCCCGCAACACCTTCACGAGGCCGAAGAAGAGGAAGACCAGCGGCCGCGAGACCGGGAACAGCCAGCGCCGGGACCATGACCTCGCGCCGAGCAACAGCGCCCGCTTGGCCTGCGGATCGATCGGCAGGGAGTGGTCGAGATAGAGCGCCAGCCACGGGTCGGGATCGTTGGCGTCATAGCGGCGCGCGTCGAACGGATCGGTCTTCCACCCGGCCGTATCGCCGCCGTCGGACAGGCTCACGCTGCGATCTCCTCGATCTGCAGCGCATAGAGGCGAGCGGTCACCTTGGCCGTCATGACGATTCGCTCGGCCACGGCGTCGTCGGGCAGGACCATGCGCAGCATCTCCTCGAACTCGCGCATATGCTCCGCGTCGTTCTCGCCGTGATAGAGCAGGAAGCGCACCGCCTCGTCGGGCAGGCTGAGCCTTTCCTTGACCAGCCGGCCCCAGGGCGCGGCCTTGATCGAGCCCAGTCCCTCGATGATGAACATGGCCCCCAGCAGACCGAACGGATCGGGCTTCGACGCCTCATGGAACATCCAGGCCGAGATGGCCTCGGAGCCGACGTTCTTGGGCGCCGAGCGGATCTCCTCGACCTCGCCGCCCGAACAGACGAAGTCGGCCTCCAGCAGGCGGAAGTCGCGATGTTCGGTCACCGCATGGCGCATGAGGGTCGAGCGCAGTTCGAGGTGGCTCTCGCCGACGTTCGACGCCGCGCGCGACATCCACAGCGCGCCGTCCTTCACCTGCTGGCGCAGGTTGATCAGGAACAGCCGGTAGTCGGTCAGTTCGAACCGTCCGCGCGTCAGCTTGCGGATCAGGGGCGTCGCCTCCAGCCGCTGTTCGAAATCGGCGAAGACCACCGCCAGCTTCCGAAGGGTGTCCGCGACCTGGTCGTCCCCCCGTTGCTCAATGCGCGCTCCGTCCGCCATCACACCACCTCGCACATCATGAAACCGACCATGGCTCGTCCGCTCTCGGGCACGATCAGCAGGACCTTCTCGCCTCGCTTCGCCCGTCCCGACCGCATGAAGGCATCCAGCATGACCCAGATCGAGGCCGCGCCGATGTTGCCCACGGTCGGCAGGTTCGAAAACCACTTTTCCTCGGGAATCATGGCGGCAGTGCTCTTCAGGACCGAGACGATCTCCTCCCGCAGCGACCGGGCCGAATAGTGACACAGCAGGTGGTCGACCTCGTCCGGCACGATCCGCCCCTGATCGACCTTCTTCAGCCAGACCCCGATCCAGGCGCGGATGACGATCTTCAGCAGTTCGAAATCCTGTACCAGGGCGATCGACCCCGACGCATGGGCCGCGACCGGCCCCGCATGGCTCCAGGCCGACTTCATGTCCGCGCGGTCGGCGAAGGTGGAGCCGGCCCACATGCAGGGATCGAACCGCCCGGCCAGGGAGGTCAGGTCGATCCAGTCGACCTTCAGCGACAGGCCGTCCGGTCTGGGTTTCCGCTCCATCACCACCGCGCCCGCGCCGTCTGACAGGGTAAACCTGAGGAAGTCCGCCTCGACCGGCACCCTGCCCTTGGCGTCCAGCAGCGATGTGCCCTCATAGAACTCCGGCCGGAACCAGCGCGACGAGAACTCCCCCGCCGCCGCCGCCGCGACCTCGGCTTCTCCGGCCCGGATCTGCAGCCACGCCCCTTTGGCCGCCATCAGGGCGGACGCGCAGACCGACTGATAGCTGGCGATCTCTATGGGGCCCGCCCCCAGTTCCGCATGCACCGCGCTGGCGTGACCGGGCACGATATAGTCGCCCTGGGTCGTGGCCGTGGCGAGGTGGCCCAGCTGGCCGATCGACAACCCCGCATCCTCCAGCGCCGCCTTCGTCGCCTCCGCCGTCATCGAGGCGTTTGAATGCAGCGGGCGCCCCTCTGGCGTCAGGGCATAGTGGCGCGTCTCGACCCCGTTCCAGCGCAGGGCCCGCCGACCGACGGCGGAACTGCGCCCGCCGATGCGGCCGATGAAGTCCTCCATCGCCTCGACGCCGACAGGGTCGCCGGGCAGGAACGCGCCGGTTCCCGTGATGTAGACGTCGCGAAGCAGACCCGGAGACATGGCTCCCAATGCGCACGATTGCGCGTCCGCCCGCAAGCCGACGATCCCTGACGGAACGCAGGTCGGGGTCCGGACGCTGTTCTATAAACCGCCAAGGGAGACGAACATGCTGAAGGACAAGGACTCCGCCGCCATCGTCGGCGTGAAGGATCTGGACCGCGCCAAGGCCTTCTACGGCGAGACGCTCGGCCTGAAACTCGAGCCGAAATCCGGCGACGACGTCGCCATGTACAAGACCGGCGGGACGGTGATCTGCGTCTACGTCTCTGAGTTTGCCGGGACCAACAAGGCCAACGCCGTCGTCTGGGGCGTCGGCGACGAGATCGAGAGCATCGTCGCTGCACTGGCCGGCAAGGGCGTGACCTTCGAGCATTATGACATGGAGGGCGCGACCTACGAGAACGGCGTCCACCAAATGGGCGACTTCCGAATGGTCTGGTTCAAGGATCCGGACGGCAACATTCTGCACCTGAACTCGGGCGACTAAATCCTCCCCCGATGGGGGAGGGGGACCGCGAATCGGTGGAGGGGGCCAATGGCTCACGCCGGCGTTCGCGGATGCCCCCATCCCTCTCTGCGCTGCGCTTCGAGCCGCCTCCCCCGATGGGGAGGATTGCGGCTACCCCTCGATCGAGACCACCGCGCCCTGTTCGACCGGCCGGCGCGAGGTCCGACCGCGCGCTAGCCGGCGCTTGATCCAGGTCTGCATCGGGTCGTCGATCAAGGCGTGGAAGGCGAAGGCGAAGCCGACGGCGGCCAGGACGCCTGCACCCCAGATGGCCCACTGAGCGTCAGTGGACAGGGCGTACTTGGCGATCAGGACATTGGCGACGCCGAACCAGGCGATCCGCACCACCTCATTGGTGATGAACATCGAGAAGGAGACGACGCTGGCCCGCTCGATCAGCTTCGAGGGTCGCAGCACCGGGATCGCGCCTGCCGCCAGGATGATCAGGGAGATGAAGGTCAACGAGATCAAGGCGTTCTTGCCGTCGAACTGCACGATCGCCAGCCCCACCGCCGCCGCGACACCGATGATCCGGGCCATGCGCGGCGCCACGAACACCTTCTCCGAAAACACCGCCAGCCCCATGCCGAGAATGAACAGCGGCAGGGCCCGCAGGAAGCCGAACTTCAGGGGCATCTGATAGACGGGATAGCCGAGGAAGGCGTGGCAGGCTTCGTTGGCGACGAGATACAGCAGGATGACGCCCGCCAGCGCGCCCCACGGCCCGACGCTCTTCAGCGTCCGCAGGACATAGGGGAACAGGACATAGCAGCCGACGAGGGCCGAGATCGACCAGCTCGGTGCGTTCCAGCCCAGGCCGCCGTGAATGCCGAACGCCTGGGTCAGGGTCAGCTGTGCCGGCAACTGGTCCCAGGCGAACCATTCCGGATTGCGCGGCGACATGCCGAACGCGGCGCTCAGCAACACCAGCGCCACCAGCGCCAGACCCATCATCAGATGCGCCGGATAGACGCGCAGGAACCGCTTGATGAAGAAGTCGCCCGGCGACATCGCGCCGCGTCCGACGGCGCCGCCATAGACGCGCATCAGCACATAGCCGCTGTCGATCAGGAAGAAGTTGGTCAGCAGAAAGCCGCCGCGCTCGAACACCGGATGCAGGCTTTCCGCCAGCGGAACCGGGCCCGCCGCCTGGAAGTGATGCAGGATGATCATCGAGGCCACAATGAAACGCAGGGCGTCGAGCCACCCGCCGCGCGCGATGGGCGGTGTCTCGTTTCGGGTCGAATTCGCGGTCCATGCCATGGGAAATCTCTCTTCCGAGGCGAAATCCGCAAGGATCGGGCCGCTTTGCCCTCAGCGAACATCGGTCTAGTCTGGCGCCTTCAGGGGGCTGGATGACCGACGAAGATCCGCGCGAGGGACGCATCCGGCTGGGCCGGCGTCGCGACAAGGCGACCGAGAGCCTCGACGCCATCGAGATGGCCGAGAACGTCATGGAGGCCACGGAAGAGGCCATGGGACCGCCCGACCCTGCCGTGCTTCTGGTCGAGGAACAGCGCCGCCTGATCAAGGCCCAGGTCTCAAACGAGCGGATGGGATTCGTCCTGCGCGTGATGACCGCCCTGGTCGGAGTCGTCTTCGTCGCGGGCCTGGCCATGATGGTCTGGACCGCCGCCAACTCGCGCGCGGTGGTCGTGGATCCGTTCGACAGCCCCTATGGCCTCACCCGCAGGGGGCACACGGGCCAGGTCATCGCCCGCGGCGTCGCCGACGTGGTCACGACCATCGGCACGGACGCTCGAAATTCCGCCGAGAACCGCGCCGTGGCCCTGAACTGGACCCGCGACGTCGCAGTCGTCGTGCCTTCGACCGGAGTCTCGCTCGGCGAGATCGACAAGCTGCTGCGCGGCTGGTTCGGCAAGGAGACCCACATCGGCGGCGCCGTGACTGTCAGCCAGGACGGCGAGGTCTCCCTGACCATCCGCGCCGACGGCGTGCGCGGCCGCACCTTCACCGGCCCGGAAGCGGAGATGCCGCGCCTGATCACCGAGGCGGCGGAATACATCTACGGCCGGTTCGAGCCCCAGCTGTTCGCCAGCTACCTGCTCGAGACCCGGCGCTACGAGGATGCCGAGCGGTTCATCCCCGTCGCCTATGCGGCCCATCCGACGTCCCGGGCCGCGCTGGCCTATGACTGGGGCATCCTGCTGGCGACCCTCGGCCGCCCGGCGGAAGCGGCCGACAAGCTCCGGCTCTCGCTCAACATCGAGCCTGGCGACCCGGATGTCTGGGAGATGCTCGTCACCACCCTGTTCGACGCGGAGGGCGAGGAAGCCGCCGCCCGCGCGGCGCGCCAGATGGCGGCGCGATCCACCCCCGACGGCGAGCCGATGTTGAGCGCCAATGGCCTTTTGCTGACCCAGGACTGGACCGGCGCCATCGAGCGCGCCGAGGCCGACATCGACAGGACCGGCGGGGAGGGCGCCCTGGGCGGTCAGGAAATCAGCCTCGCCGATTCCGAAGGCCGCCGTCATGACTACGCCGGCGCATTCCGCCATCTCGCCGGCGCGGCTCCCGACGCTCCCCTGACCCTCGCGGCCCGGCGCATGATCGAGACCTACCGCGCTCTCGGCTCAGGCGACCGCGCCGGGGCTCTCACCGCCGCCGAGGCGCTGGATGCGATCTGGCAGTCCGATGAGGATGTCGCCTTCACCTTCTATGAGGCGCCCTGTTTTCTTGGTCTCGCCGAGGGGCTGTCCGGACGGTATGCCCAGGCCGAGGCCGCCTTCGTGCGCGGCGACCGCTACATGTCCTGCGCCGCCTTCCGCGCCGATGTGCTGGAGGCGCGCGGCCTGCACGCCGAGGCTGACCGCCAGTATGGCGTCGCCATCCGCCTCGCTCCGTCATTGCCGTTCGCCTATCAGCGCCGCGCCCTGACCCTGCTGGCGCGCGGCGACGCGGCCCGCGCCGTCACCCGCTTCCGCGACGCCCACCAGCGCGGCCCGCGTTGGGCTGATCCGCTCAAGGGCTGGGGCGATGCCTTGGCCGCCCAGGGCCGCTGGGCCGAGGCCGCCGCGAAATACGTCGAGGCGGAACCCTTCGCTCCCGAATGGCGGGAGCTGCATCTGGCTCACGCTGTGGCGCTGGACCGGCTGGGGCGACGGCAGGACGCCGAAGCGCAGCGCGAGAAGGCGGCGACCTAGAACCAGGCCTTGAGCCCGACGACCTCGCCGGTGTCGTCGGCCTCGGGCGTCGACATGTTCGTCGCTGTCTCAGACCGCGGGGCTTCATTCGACGCCGGGATCGCCGTCGTTCGACAGGACGGCGGCGGCGCCCACGGCTGGCGCGGGCGGGAATATACCCGTCTAAGACAGGGGTTCCGTCGTCACGCTAACCCCCCGTTAACCACGCTCCCGGCATTTTCTGCCCAGTAGTTACCAGGGTTGGACAATGAGCGGCGCGGAAGTTCTGGATGTGGGCCGCGACGCCCTGTGGCTGACGATCCAGCTGTGCGCGCCCGTGCTCCTCGTCGGTCTGGTCGTGGGCGTCGGCATCGGTCTGTTCCAGGCCCTGACCCAGATCCAGGAACAGACCCTGGTCTACGCCCCCAAGATCATCGCCATCTTTATCTCCCTGCTGCTGTTCCTGCCGCTGATGGGCGGCCTTCTCGGCGCCTTCATGCGGACCATCGCGGCGCGCATCTCGGGCATGTAGCGGGGCTGAATGGAGCCCTACGCCACCGCCGATCAGGTCTGGGCCGGCGGGCTGATCTTCGCCCGCATCGGCGCGATCATCCTGACCCTGCCGGGCATCGGCGAGACCTACGTCCCGCCGCGCATCCGCCTGTCCCTGGCCCTCGTCATCTCGCTTTGCCTGTGGCCTGTCATCGGCGGGTCCCTTCCGGCCCTGCCCGACAGCCTCGGCGCCACGGTCGGTTGGGTCATCCGCGAGGTGATCACCGGCCTGATGATCGGCTCCATCCTGCGGATCTTCACCAGCGCCCTGTCGACCGCCGGCGAGATCGTCTCGCTGCAAACCACGCTCAGCTTCGCCCAGACCGCCAACCCGCTCATGGGCGGCCAGAACACCACCATCGCCGCCTTCCTGATGCTGTTCGGCACGGTCCTGGTCTTCGCCACCAACACCCATCACCTGTTCATCGCCGGGCTGGTGGGGTCCTACGAGTTGATCGCCCCGGCGCGTCCCCTGATCGCCGCCGACTTCGTCGAACTGGCCATCCGCACGGTGGGCGACAGCTTCATTCTGGGCGTCCAGTTGTCGGCGCCGGTGATCGTCTTCGCCCTCATCTTCAACCTCGCTGCGGGCCTGATCGGGCGGGTGATGCCGGCGTTCCAGATCTTCTTCGCCGCCGCCCCGCTCAGCATCATTCTGGGCCTGTCGATCTTCGCCCTGTCGCTCGGCGCGCTGGGAACGGTCTTCATCGACCGCTACCGCAACCTGGCCAACCTGTTCGTCTCGGGAGGGGTCGGTGGCTGACGACAAGGATCCCGACTCGAAGACAGAAGAGGCGACACCCCAGAAACTCGAGGAAGCGCGAAAAAAGGGCGACGTCGCGAAATCCGCCGACGTCGCCCCGGCCCTCAGCCTCCTCGGCGCCACCGCCGTCATCGTCATGGGCGGCGGCTATTTCGCCACCTCGATCGGCGAGGCCTTCATGCCTTTCATTGCCTCGCCCCACCTGTTGATCGGCGGGCTGGAGGCGGGCGCGGGCGTCGAGATCGGCATGAACGCCGTCTGGGCCGTGGCGCCCTTCCTCGGTGCGGTCATGCTGGCCACCATCATCGGCGGGGTGGGCGGCAACGTCTTCCAGTCCGGCTTCCTGTTCTCGGCCGAGAAGATGAAGCCCAAATGGGAAAAGATCAGCCCGATGGGGGGGCTCAAACGCATCTTCGGCCCCGATGGCCTGATGCAGTTCGCCCAGACCTTCGCCAAGCTGGTCGCCGTGTCGGTCATCTGCTGGATGGTCCTGAAGCCGCACATGCGCGAGTTCGAGAACATGGCGGCGATGTCGCCCGCCGCGATCCTGCCGCTCACACGCGACCTCATGATCGCTCTGATGGCCTCGACCCTGGTCTTCCTGGTTCTCGGCGCCGGCGCGGACTTCATCTGGCAGCGGATGCGGTTCGCCAAGCGTCAGCGCATGACCAAGGAAGAGGTCAAGGAAGAGTACAAGAACACCGAGGGCGACCCCCACGTGAAGGCCAAGCTGAGGCAGATCCGCATGCAGCGCAGCCGCCAGCGGATGATGCAGAACGTCCCGAAAGCCACGGTCATCGTCACCAACCCGACCCACTATTCGGTGGCCCTGCGCTATGAGGCCGGCGACGCCGCCCCCGTCTGCGTCGCCAAGGGCGTCGACGCCCTGGCCCTGCGCATCCGCGAGGTTGCGCGCGAGCACGACGTCCCGATCGTCGAGAACGTGCCCCTGGCCCGCGCCCTCTACGCCGCCGTCGATATCGACGAGACCATCCCGCGCGAACATTTCGAGGCGGCGGCCAGGATCATCGGCTTCGTCATGCAGAAGCGGAAGCGGCGATAGCGCTGTATGATCAGCCCACTGATTCGCGGGGGCTGACTTGCCATGACCGTTTCCAACGCGCCGTCGGCGCCGAAGTTCGACATCACCGTGATCCTGATGGCGGTCGGTTTCGCCGTGGCCATCGCGGCCCTGGCCTGGCCCGCCTTCCAGGCTGGGCCCCTGACGACGCCGCACATGATCCTGCTGGTCACGGTGGCCGCGGTCGCCCTGATGGGCCTGTTCGCCTTCAACCGGATCGATGTCCACAGCCGCAGCGACCGGCCCGCCGGCGACGTGGCGGTGGAGATGCTGGACGCCATGGCCGAGCCCGCCGCCCTGGTCTGGGCCTCCGGCGCCGTGCTGGCCTATAACGGCGCCTGGGCCTCCCAGAATGGCGCGACTGTCAATCTGCCCAAGGGCAAGTCGGCCCAGGCCCTCTATATGGCCTTCGCCCAGGCCCGCAAAGGCGAGCAGGGTCGCGCCATCGTCCTGATCGGCGACCGGGAGATCGAGGTCCTGATCGGCCAGGCCGGGGAGGGGCGTTTCCTGGTCCGTGAGGCGCCCGAGGCGACGCTCAGCAACACCCCGACCGCCGTCCCCGCGCCCGCCTATGCCGCCTCGAACGGAGACGCGCGCGCCATGGCCGCCGGCGCTCCGTTCGGCTCGGCTGTCATCGCGGGGGACGACATCTTCGCCGGCCGCGCGGAGGAGCCCAATCCGGCGCTGGCGACCCTGACCGGCCCCGCCTCGGCCCGTGACGCCGCCTTCGGCCATCTGTTCGATCCCGCCGGAGTGACCGAGGCCCGCGCCCGCATCGCCGCCGGATCGACCGGCCCGATCGAGCTGGTCGCTCGCGCCCATCCCGACAGGATGCTGCACCTCTATGTCGCCCCGGAAGGCGACAAGCGGCGCGTCTGGCTGTTCGACGTTTCGGCCCAGAAGTCGATGGAGCTGCAGCTGTCTCAGGCCCAGAAGATGCAGGCCGTGGGTCAGCTGGCCGGCGGCGTGGCCCACGACTTCAACAATCTGCTGACCGCGATCCAGCTCCAGCTGTCCGAGCTGCTTGAACGCCACCCGGTCGGCGATCCGTCCTATGATGGCCTGAACCAGATCCGTCAGACCGGCATCCGCGCCGCCGACCTGGTGCGCAAGCTGCTGGCCTTCTCGCGCAAGTCCACCGTGCGTCGCGAGCGGCTCGATCTCGGCGAGCTGGTCGGGGAGTTTGCGGTCCTGCTGCGCCGCCTGCTGCGGGAGGACGTGCGGCTGGAGACGGACTATGGGCGCGACCTGCCGGTGGTCATGGCCGACAAGTCCCAGCTGGAGACGGCGGTCATGAACCTTGCCGTCAACGCCCGCGACGCCATGCGCGGCGTGGTCGAGCCCGGCGCAGGCGTCGTCACCATCAAGACCCTGCGTCTGACCCAGGCGGATGCGCGGACTCTCGGCTGGCTTGAGGCACCCGACGGCGAGAGCGCCCTGATCGAGGTCTCTGACACCGGCCCCGGCGTCCCGCCCGAACTGCTGGACAAGATCTTCGAACCCTTCTTCACCACCAAGGCGGTCAATGAGGGGACCGGCATGGGCCTGGCCACCGTCTACGGCATCGTCCAGCAGGCCGGAGGCCATATCGGTGTGACCAATCTGGAGGGGGCGGGGGCGGCCTTCCGCATCTTCCTGCCCGCCGCCTCGGAACAGGAGCTGATCGAGGTCGGCCCGGTCGTGGCCAAGGTCAAGAGCGCCCCCCGCGACCTGTCGGGCAACGGCCGCATCCTGTTCGTTGAAGACGAAGCCGCAGTGCGCGGCATCGCCGCCCGCCTGCTGCGCCAGCGCGGCTACGAGGTCATCGAGGCGGCCGACGGCGAGGAAGCCCTGTTGCTCGCCGAGGAGTGGGCCGGCCAGATCGATATGATGATCTCGGACGTGATCATGCCGGGCCTTGATGGACCGAGCCTGCTGAAAAAGGCCCGCCAGTACCTCGGCGACGCCCCGGTCATGTTCATCTCCGGCTATGCCGAGAGCGACTTCTCCGACCTGCTGCAGGACGAGGCTGGCGTCTCCTTCCTGCCCAAGCCGCTGGACATCAAGACGCTCGCCGAACGGGTAAAACAGGAACTGCGTCCGGGCTGACGCGATACTTCTGTCCCTCCCCTTCGGGGAAGGGTGGTCGGAGCGCAGCGGAGACCGGGTGGGGGCGGCAAGGCGAAACTCCATTGTCCTGTGTCCGCATCACCGGCCGTTCCCACCCCGTCGATGCAAGCGCATCGACGACCCTCCCCCGAGGGGGAGGGAGAATGAGCCACCCCTTGCCTCCCGGCCCCGCTTGCGCCCCTATGTGCCCGTCCCAGTTCCGGAGTTCCCATGTCCGTTCGTCGCCTGCTGACCGCGTCCGCCTGCTTCGCCGCCCTGACCTTCGGGGCCGGCATCTCACAGGCCCAGGATTACGACGTCAGCTTCGACAACGCCGTTCACCACGAGGCGCGGATCACCGTCACCTATCGCGAGGTCGGTTCGGCCCCGGTGCGGTTCCAGATGTCGCGCTCCTCGCCCGGCCGGTATGCGATCCACGAGTTCGCCAAGAACATCTATTCCGTTTCCGCGGTCGACGGGCGCGGGCGTCCGCTGACCATCGATCGGACCGATCCCTACGGCTGGACCGTTCCGGGCCATGACGGCACGGTCAGCCTTTTCTACACCCTGTTCGCCGATCGCTCGGACGGCACCTATTCCCAGATCGACGCGAGCCACGCCCACCTGAACATGCCCGCGACCCTCGCCTGGGCGACAGGCTTCGACGACCGGCCGGTTACCGTGCGCTTCAAGCCGTTCTCGCCCGACTGGATCGTCGCGACCCAGCTCCAGCCGCAGGCAGAGCCCAACACCTTCGCCGCCCCGAACCTGCAGTATCTGATGGACAGTCCGACCGAGCTCAGCGCTCACATGGTGCGCGAGTGGACGGTCGATGACGCGGGCGTTCCCCGCACCATCCGCATCGCCATGCACCATGCCGGCACGGACGCGGAGATGGACACCTTCACCGAGCGCGCCCGCCGAATCGTGGACCAGCAGATCGCCGTCTTCGGCGACGTGCCCGACTACGATTTCGGGACCTATACCTTCATCGCCGACTACCTGCCCTGGGTGAACGGCGACGGGATGGAGCATCGCAACTCCACCATCATCAACGACACCCGTTCCCTGAAGGACGCAAACTTCGACCAGCTGGGAACCCTCAGCCACGAGTTCTTCCACTCCTGGAATGTGGAGCGCATCCGCCCCGACGAACTGGAACCGTTCGACTTCACCCGCGCCAATCCGACCCCGTCCCTGTGGTTCGCCGAAGGCTTCACCAGCTACTACGGCCCTCTGACGATCCGCCGGGCGGGCGTGGCCAATACCGACGCCTTCCTCGGTGAGATGGGCGGCCAGCTGGACTTCGTTCAGAACGCGGCCGGCCGTCGCTTCGGTTCGCCCCAGGAGATGAGCTTGCGAGCGCCGTTCGTCGATGCGGCCACGTCCATCGACCCGACCAATCCGAACATCTTCGTCTCCTACTATCCGTATGGCGCGGTCATCGGCTTCGGTCTGGATCTGACCTTGCGCCAGCGGTTCCCCGGCGTGACGCTGGACGACCTGATGCGCGCGATGTGGCGCACCCACGGCGTGCCCGAGCGGCCCTATGCGCCCGCCGACATCGAGGCTGCTCTGGCCGAGGTCACCGGCGATCCCGCCTTCGCCCGGGACTGGTTCGCCCGCACGATCGAGGGCAGCGACCTGCCCGACTTCGGCCCGCTGCTGGCCCAGGCGGGCGTCCTGATCCAGCCCGTCCGTCCGACCGCCGCCTGGGCGGGAGCGGTCCGCCTTCCGGCAACGGGCGCTCCCGTCATCGCGGCCGCCCTCGCGCCCGGCACGCCGCTCTACGCCGCCGGCCTGGATCGTGGCGACCAGATCGTCGCGGTGGGCGACAAGGCCATCGCCGGCCAGACGGACTGGACCGCCGCGCTCGCCGCCGCGAAGCCCGGCGACGAGGTCTCGATCCGCTTCCTCCAGCGCGGGGTGGAGCGATCCGCCATGTTGCGCTTCGCCCCCGATCCGTCGTTCACCCTGGTACGCGTCGAGGCTGGCGGCGGGCTTGTTACGCCCGCACAACTGGCCTTCCGCGAAGCCTGGCTCGGCGTCGCGATGGAATGACGGTCAAGGACTTTATTCCGGCCCCGCCCTTGCGCCGAATGGGACCGACAGCCATCTGAAGGCGACTCATCTTTGAAACGTCCCAGGGTTTTCCGTCGGTCCGTTTCGACCGAAAATTTCGGATAATCCCGCCGCCGGCCCCTTCGGGCTCAGGCGAATCTTTGATTTTACTAAAACGGCTCGTCAGTTCGTCCGTTTCGTCACCCTGTTTTTGGTCCGGATAAAGCCGCCGGACCCGCGTTCTGGAAGGTTCTACTATGCTCGATCGTCGTAGCCTCATGCTCTCCGCCGCCGGCGCCGGCCTCATCGCCGCCCTGCCGGTCGCGGCCTTCGCCCAGTCGCAACAGGACGCCGCGCTCGACGCCCTGCTGACCGAGTGGTTCTACGACAACGTCGAGCGCAGCCCGACCTTCGCAACCAGCCTGGGCATCGACAAGGACGACCGCGCCCACCTGGCGGGCCGCCTCGGCGATCTCAGTCTTGAGGCCGAGCGCGAGGACAAGGCGCGCGACCTCGCCCGCTGGGAACGCCTGAAGGGCTGGTCGACCGACGGCCTGTCCGACAGCATGAAGGTCACTCTGGCCGTCTCGCAGTTCCAGGCCGAGACCGCCGCCCTGCGGGCCGACCTGCCCTTCGCCGGATCGCCCTATATCGTCGCCCAGAACGGCGGCGCCTATTTCAGCGTCCCCGACTTCATGACCAACCAGCACCGGCTGGAGACCCCGGCCGACGCCGAGGCCTTCCTGTCGCGGCTCAAGGCCTTCGCGGTCCAGCTGGATCAGGAGAACGCCAGGCTTGAGGCGGACGCCGGGGCGGGCATCACCCTGCCGGCCGTGATCATGGACAAGACCCTGACCCAGCTGAAGACGCTGCGCGATACGCCCGCCGCCGAGATGGCCATGGTCCAGGCCCTGGTCCGCAAGGCCGGCGAGAAGTCGCTGGCCGGAGACTGGGGCGCCCGCGCTGGCGTCATCGTCGACGCGGAGATAAAGCCGGCTCTCGGCCGTCAGATCGCGGTGTTCGAGGCCCAGCGCCCGACCGCCTCGAACGATGTCGGTGTCTGGCGCCTGCCGCAGGGCGAGACCCTCTACAATCTCGGGCTTCGCGGCTACACGACCACCACCTACACCGGCTCGGAAATCCACGAGATCGGCCTGCAGCAGGTCGCCTCGATCCAGGCCGAGATCGACACCATCCTCAAGAGCCTCGGCATGACCGAGGGCACGGTCGGCGAACGCGTCAATGCGCTCGGCCAGGACCCTCAGCACCTGTGGCCCAACACCGACGAGGGCAAGGTCGCCCTGATCGCCTCGCTGAACGACATGGTCGCGGCCATCACGCCGCGCCTGCCTGAGGTCTTTTCGACCCTGCCCCAGGCGCCGGTCGAGATCCGTCGCGTGCCGGTGTCGATCCAGATCGGGGCGCCGGGCGGCTACTACCAGGCGGCGTCGCTGGATGGCTCGCGACCGGGCGCCTATTACATCAACCTGCGCGACACGGCGAACCGGCCGAAATGGTCGCTGCCGACCCTGACCCATCACGAGGCGGTGCCGGGTCATCACTTCCAGATTTCGGTTGCGCGCGAGGCCGGGACCCTGCCGATCTATCGTCGGGCCAGCGGCTTCTCGGCCTACAATGAGGGTTGGGCCCTGTACTCGGAGCGCGTCGCTGCCGATGACCTCAACATGTACGAGGGCAACCCGCTGGGCCGGATCGGCTACCTCCAGGCCTACCTCTTCCGCGCCGTCCGCCTGGTCGTCGATACCGGCCTGCACGACAAGCGCTGGAGCCGCGGACAGGCCATCGCCTATATGATCGCCGAGGCCGCGACCCCGGCCAACTCGGCCCAGTCCGAGGTCGATCGCTACATCGTCTGGCCGGGTCAGGCCTGCTCCTACAAGCTGGGCCAGACCGTGATCGAGGGCCTGCGTCAGGAGGCCCAGGCGAAGCCCGGCTTCGACATCAAGGCCTTCCACGACCGGATGCTCCTCAACGGCTCGGTGCCGCTGGCGGTGCTTCAGGGCATCATGCGGGCGTAAGCGCGATCTCGGCGGCGATGTCGGGATCGGCCGCCGCCTCGGCCAGCAGCCAGTCGCGGAAGCGGGCGATCTTGGGCGACCGCCTGCGGTCCTGCGGCCAGGCGATGAAATAGCCTTTCGACAGTCTCACCGTCTGGCGGAACGGCCGGACCAGCAGCCCCGCCTTGATCTCCCGGGCGAACAGGATGGGCGACCCCAGGGCGACCCCCTGACCGCCCATGGCCGCCGCGACCTCCAGGCCCTGGATATCGGCCCGCAGCCGGGACGCTGGCGTCGCCGCCGTCGTGACCCCGGCGCAGGCGAACCAGGCCGCCCACTCCTTCTCATCCCCGACCCGTGGCGCATCGCCCAGGTCGGCCGGATTCTCCAGCGCCAGCCGCTCGCACAGGGCGGGACGGCAAAGGGGGGTGAAGACACTGGGCATCAGCATGGCGCACTCGACGCCGGGCCAGTCGCCGTCCCCGGACCTCAGGGCGATGTCCATGTTTTCGCGCGCCAGGTCGATGATCGTTGGACTGGTGTCCAGCCGCACCGCCAGCCCCGGATTGGCGACCTGGAACGCCCCCAGCCGGGGCGCCAGCCACTGGGTCGCCAGGGTCGTCAGGGTGGTGATCGAGAGCACCCCCTGATTCGCCTCGGTCACTTCGGCGAAGGCCCGCCGCAGCAAGGTCAAAGCCTCGGTCGCGGCCCGCGCCAGCCGCTCACCGGGCTCGGTCGGCTGCACCTCCCTTGGCAGGCGCCGGAACAGGCTGAAACCCAGCCGCGTCTCGAGCGCCTTGATCTGCCAGCTGACCGCTGCCTGGGTCATGCCCAGTTCCTCCGCCGCGCGGGTGAAGCTCGTCAGACGCGCAGCCGCCTCGAACACGCGGATCGACGACAGGGGGAGGCCGGCAAGCGGATCAGGCATAAGGGCACCTAGGGCTAACCTGTCATACTACTGGTTTGCGAACGGGTGTTGTCAAGCCGATACGTCCAATATCGAAGGCAATCGGAACGGGAGACCGCCATGGAAGAGATCCATCATAAACATAAGGGCACCGCGTGGGGCTGGTTGGCTGTGGTCGTCGCCGTCCTCTACGGATTTCCCCGGCGCCGTACGCGGACGCCGGCGGCGCGACGCCGTTCGACGGACGTAGTGACGCCCTGGAGCCACCATTTGCCCAGCGGCTGGTCCGCCTGACGGATTTGTAACGACAGAGCGCTTGTCCAGGCGGCGCGGTTGGTGACCAATGCGGGTCGTTGTTTTCGGGAGCCCGCCATGATCGACCGCCGCCGCCTGATGTTCACCGCCGCCGCCGGAGCCAGCCTGATGGCGGCCGGTCAGGTCATCGCCCGGCCCCAGGCCGGAACGGCATCGGCGGCCTTCATGGCGGTCATGAATTCGATCGTTCAGGAGACGCTGATGACGTCTCCGGAGCTGCTGACCTCGCTCGGCTTCGACAAGGGACCCAACGCGGCGAAGAAGGCTCTGCTCGACGACCGGTCCCAGGCCAAGATCGACGCCGACAAGGCGACGTTCCGCCGCCAGATGACCGATCTGAAGGCCGTCGACCGCGCCGCCCTGAGCACCGATGAGAAGGTCTGGTACGACTCGCTCGAGTATTTCGGCGACACGGCCATGATCGGCTACGACTTCCCCTACGGCGGCGGCGGGTTCGGCCCGTCTCCCTACAGCGTCAGTCAACTGACCGGCTCCTATCAGGGCATTCCCGATTTCCTCGACAGCCAGCATTCGATCGAGACGTCCGAGGACGCCGAGGCCTACCTCAGCCGCGTCTCGGCCTTCGCCACGGCCCTGGATCAGGAGACGGCGCGAATCGAGGCCGAGTTCGAGGCCGGGGCGGTCCCGCCCGACTTCATCATCGCCCGCACCCTGAGCCAGATGGAGTCGCTTATGTCGCCTGGCGCGGCGGGGACGACCCTGGTCCAGTCGGTGGTCCGCCGGACGGGTGAGAAGTCGATCTCCGGCGACTGGGGCTCACGCGCCGAGACCATCGTTAACGACGCCGTCTTCCCGGCTCTGGCGCGTCAGGCGGATGCGCTGCGAGCGCGTCAGGCCGGGGCGACCCATGACGCCGGCGTCCGGCGGCTGCCAAGCGGCGAGGACTTCTACCGCTATGGCATTCAGAGCTATACGACGACCAATCTGTCAGGCGACGAAATCCACGAGATCGGGCTGGCTCAACTGGCCGAGCTGTCGGCGAGCGCCGACGAGCTGCTGAAGGCTCAGGGTCTGACCCAGGGATCTGTGGGCGCGCGGATCAAGGCGCTGGGCGAAGACCCGGCCCAGCTCTATGCCAATACCGACGAGGCCAAGGAACAGCTTCTGGCCGACCTGAACGCCCAGGTGATCGAGGTCCGCCGGCGGATGCCCGATTATTTTGGCCGACTGCCGCAGGCCGTCGTCGAGATCCGGCGCGTCCCCAAGGCGATCGAGGCCGGGGCGCCGGGCGCCTACTACAACTCGCCAGCGCTCGATGGGTCACGGCCCGGCATCTACTATATAAACCTGCGCGACACGGCGGAGTGGCCGAAGCTGCAGCTGCCGACCCTGACTTATCACGAGGCAGTGCCGGGCCATCACCACCAGATCAGCCTGGCGCAGGAGAAGGCAAATACGCCGCTGCTGATGAAGGTGCTGGGCTTTTCGGCCTATTCGGAGGGCTGGGGTCTGTACGCCGAACAGCTGGCCGACGAGATCGGCATGTACGAGAATAATCCGACCGGGAAGATCGGATACCTGCAGTCGCTGATGTTCCGGGCCACGCGTCTGGTGGTCGACAGCGGCATGCATGCCAAGCGCTGGAGCCGCGAACAGGCGATCCGCTTCATGGTCGATGCGCTGGGCGACGCCGAGAGCGCGGTGACGACGGAGATCGAACGCTACTGCGTCTGGCCGGGCCAGGCCTGCTCCTACAAGCTGGGCCACACCAAATGGGTCGAGCTGCGCGAGACGGCAAAGGCGACGCTGGGCGACAAGTTCGATATCAAGGCCTTCCACGACACGGGCATGAATACCGGGGGGGTTCCCTTGACGGTGCTCGAGCGGGTCATCACCGAATGGACGGCGGCCCAAGCGGCCACCTGACCCTCGAAACTCAAGGATACCGACATGATCGACCGTCGCCGCCTGCTCGGCTCCGCCGCCGCCGCTGCGGGGCTCGCCGCCCTGCCGACCCTGGCCTTCGCTCGTCCTGCGGATGAGGACGCCCGCCTGGACGCGATCCTGTCCCGCCAGTTCGAGGCCGACCTGAACGACGCCCCGCAACAGGCGACATCGCTGGGTTTGGATGTCGGCGCGCGTGCCGGCCAGCGCGCCCGCCTGAACGATCGCTCCCTCGCCCATGCCGAGGCCGGCCGGTCCGTGGCGCGGGCGCAGCTGGCCGAACTCCAGACCATCGATCCGGCCGCCCTCTCGAACGCAGGGCGACTGAGCTACGACATCCTGGGCTTCCAGAAGGAGGTCGCCGCGGCCGCGGCAGACTTCCCGTGGCACACGGCCAGCGGCTGGCGGCGCACCCCCTACGCGGTCAGCCAGATCAACGGCGCCTATATCGACGTGCCGAGCTTCCTCGACACGACCCATCCGGTGAAAACCCGCGAGGACGCCGACGCCTTCATCGAGCGGCTGAACGCCTTTGCAGGCGCGCTGGACGGCGACACCGAACGCAGCGTCGCCCACGCCGGGATGGGGGTGGTCGCGCCCGACTTCATCCTCGACACAACGATCCGACAGTTGACGGCGCTGCGGGACCAGCCGGGCGCAGACCAGGCCATGGTCAGCAGCCTGGCCCGCAAGATGTCGGAGGCCGGGATCGAAGGTGACCACGTCGAGCGGGCGACGACCCTGCTGGACGGACCGGTGCGCGTCGCGCTGGAACGCCAGATCGAGGCCCTGAAGATCCAGCGCGAGAGCGCCGTCCACGACGCGGGCATCGGACGGCTGGAGCGTGGCGACGCCTACTACGCCCTGAACCTGAAGGCCTTTACCACCACGACCGCGACCGCCGCCGAGATCCACCAGCTGGGCCTGGACCAGGTCGCCGAGATTCAGGCCCAGGCCGACTTGCTGCTGAAGGGCGAGGGCTATTCCCAGGGGTCGGTCGCCGAGCGGATGGCGGCCCTGCGGACCGAGGCCCGGTTCGTGTGGCCTAATACCGACGCCGGTCGTGCGGACCTGCTGACTTACGTGAATGCCGAGATGGACCGCGTCCGCGCGCGCATGCCCGAGGTCTTTGCCCGGGTGCCGACCAGCGAGTTCCTGGTCAACCGGGTCCCGCCCGCGATCGAGGCCGGGGCGCCCGGCGGCTATGCCCAGGGCGGCAGCCTGGATGGGACGCGGCCGGGCATCTACTTCATCAACCTCAAGGACACGGCGGACTGGCCGCGCTGGACGCTGAAGACCCTGACCTATCATGAGGCGGCGCCGGGTCACCTGTTCGAGGGCGCGCTGGCGCTGCAGTCGTCGGACCTGCCGTTGTATCGCAAGACGGTGGGCTTCTCGGCCTATGGCGAGGGTTGGGGTCTGTATGCGGAGCGGCTGGCCGATGAGCTGGGCCTTTACGACGGCGATCCATTCGGCCGCATCGGCTATCTGGAGAGCTTCCTGTTCCGTGCCTGCCGTCTGGTGGTCGACACCGGCCTGCATTCCAGGGGCTGGAGCCGCGAACAGGCGATCCGCTACATGGCCGAGAACGTCGGCGATCCGAACGAGACGGAGATCGACCGCTATTGTTCAGCGCCGGGCCAGGCCTGTTCCTACAAGATGGGCGAGATCGCGATCACGGCCCTGCGGGAGGACATGAAGGGGCGACCGGGCTTCGACCTGAAGCGGTTCCACTCGGCCGTTCTGGACGGCGGCCGGATGCCGTTGACGGTCCTGGAGCGCCGGGTGAGGGCAGCCTTCGCCTGATCCTGTCCGGATCGTCCGGACCCAAAACAGGATGACGAAACGGACGAACGGGTTAGTCGGTTGAGAGAAATCAACACCTTGTTCGACCCGAAATGTCCGGTTCGACCGCAGTCCAGGCATTCGCCTCCGGTGCCGGATTTAACTGTCAAACATCCGGCCCGGACGTGGGAAGCAGGGTCATGCTGCGCAAGGGGAGGATAAGAATAAATGCTTCATCCCGCTTTTGGCAGAGAAACTAGACGGTCTGCCCATCCTGCTGACGCAGGGTGTTGTGGATGTCCGTTGCGGCGACGGCGGCCTCGGCGGTGGCGACGGCGATCTGGTTGAGGCCGCGCACGACGTCGCCAGCGGCGTAGAGGCCGGGGACGCTGGTCTTCTGATGCAGATCGACCTCGAGGCGGCCATCGTCGGCCAGTCGAGCGCCGAGCGCCTGGGCCAGCCCGGCGTTCGGCGACGTGCCCAGCGCCGAATAGACGAGGTCGAACGATCGGTCGGCGCCGCCCCAGCAGAAGGCGGTGACCCGGTCGCCTTCCAGCCGAACGGCTTCGATCGTCGTCTCGACCAGTTCGATGCCCAGACGCACCAGCGCCTCGCGCTCGGTCAGGTCGCCGGGCGGTCCGACGTGGATCAGGGTCACACGGTTCGAATAGGTGCGCAGAAAGGCCGCCTCGCTCGCGCCCTTGTCGCTGTGACCGAGAACCGCGACCGCCTTTTCGGTGGCTTCATAGCCGTCGCAGATCGGACAGATGCGGACGAGCGCCCGCTCGATGGCGCGCTCGACGCCCGGCAGATCCGGGTGATGATCGACGACGCCGGTCGCCAGCAACACAGCCCGCGCCCGGACCTCGCGGCCGTCTATCGACGCGGTGAACCCCGCGCCGTCGCGGACGAGGCCATGCACCCAGCCGGGCTCGATCCGCGCCCCATATTCCTCGGCCTGTTCGCGCATCCGGGCGAGGATGGCGTCGCCGCTGATCCCGGCGGGAAAGCCCGGCGTGTTGTGGCTGAGGGGGATCCAGCTCGCTCGGGGACAGCCTCCGTCCGCGACAAGGACCGAGCGCCGGAAGCGGGCGAGATAGTTGGCGGCCGTCAGCCCCCCAGGGCCGGCGCCGACGACGAGGACGTCGATGTCCGTGCGATCGGTCACTTGCTGACCCAGGTTGTCGGCCAGTACTCGCTGGGCACGCCCCAGCATTCGGACATCTCCGACGACGACTTGAGGACGAAGCCCTGGCCGGTCCAGGTCCAGCTGTCGGCCATGCCGCAGTCGCCGAGGCCTCGGCCCTTGTTGAAGGCGTCGATAACCCGCGTCGCCGGGTCATAGGCGGCATTGACCAACTGATCCTGAGCCTCCCCGGACGCGGTGGGAAAGTTGACCCGGCGCGGGTTCGCGCCCTGGGGCGTCGCCGTGAACCAGGCGCTGGAGAAGTTGTAGGCCCCGGCCCCGCAGGGCACGCTCCAGAGTACGGTGTTCGCGTCCAGCCGGGCGGAAGAGATCACCCTCTGCAGGTCGGGGTTGAAATCGGTGTCGGCTCGGCACTGGACCACGGCAGGCAGGGCCTCGATCGCGGCCGGCAGGGTCTGGCCCTCCTGGTCGCCGTATTCCGTCTGGGACACGGCCGGCGCCGGCGTGACGCGGGGGACGGGTGCCGCAGCGGGGACGGCGGAGGCGGGGCGCGACCCCTTGCGGATCAGGGCGGTGGTCGTATCCAGCCGCCCCTGATGTTCGTCGATCCACAAGAGGGAGGCGGCGGCGCCGCTCAGGGAGATCGGCACGGTCTCGGCGCCGGCATTCAGGGTCATGGTCTGGCCCCGAGCCATCTCATCGACCAGGGCGCGGGCCATCCCGGAACCGACCGTGGCGAGGGAGGGGGCGTCTTCGCCGGTCGCCGCCGTCAAGCCGTTGAAGGTGGTCGTGTCCACGCGCACCGTCACCGGCCCGCCGAACGTGCCGTTCTCGGGCCAGAAACCGACGGCGATCCGGGGCGTCGCCTCCGGTCCGGCGGTCATGGTGATCCGGACCCAGCCGGTTCCCTCGGTCGCATGGCCGAAGGCGTGGCAGGTCCGGATGTTGTCGCAGACGACCAGCCAGTCGCGGAAGGTGCGCTGGTTCGGGTTCTGGGCGTCAGCCTCGGCGCCGGCCGACGCGCCGCGCACGCCCGTGCCGGGACCAGCCATGGCGGACTGGCCATCGCCACAGGAGGCCAGCAAGGCGGCCACGGCCGTCAGTGCGATCATACGCATCGTTCTTCCCCCCAATGCGCAGACGCTGCCTCAGGCCTCGCGCAGTTCCGATGTCTTGTGCGCGGCGCGGGCGCCGGTCTTGCCGCTGTCGACCAGATAATCGGAGTTATCGGGGGAGGCCGCAACCGTGTGGGTCTTGATGGCTGCGGGACTGGTCAGCTTGTGGACGATCCTGCCGGCCGTGGTCCCCCGGCTGTGGCTTATTCTACCCGTTCGCCGGTCTGAAGGTCTTTTCAGTCATGGGTTCGGTGTCTCCTGCTTCGCTTCTACATCAGCAAGGACCGTCCGCATCAGTTCCGCGTCGACCAGGATCGGCACTTCACAAAAGGCGGTGATCCAGCGTTGAATCAGGCGTTCGGTCTCTGTGTCCACGTCGCGTATCCCTCTGGAGTAGGGCACGCCCTTCCACCGCGGAGAACCCTCCTGGCAGGATCGGGTTCAGCTTGACCGCAGGCGGCTTTTTTCAGGCAGGGTTAATCGCCGGCGTCTGCCCCTTTGCCTCGCGCGCCCGCGCTCGCTATACCGCCGCCACCTCCGGAAACTTGCAGAACAGGACGAAGCCGCATGGCCAAGATCAAGGTCGCCAATCCCATCGTGGACATCGACGGCGACGAGATGACCCGGATCATCTGGCAATGGATCAAGGACAAGCTGGTCTTCCCGTTCGTGGACGTCGAGCTGGACTACTACGACCTGGGCATGGAGCACCGCGACGCCACCGATGACCAGGTGACGATCGACGCTGCCTACGCCATCCAGAAGCACGGCGTCGGCGTGAAGTGCGCCACGATCACGCCTGACGAGGCGCGGGTCGCCGAGTTCGGTCTGAAGAAGATGTGGAAGTCTCCGAACGGGACCATCCGCAACATCCTGGGCGGCGTGGTCTTCCGTGAGCCTATCATCTGCCAGAACGTGCCCCGTCTGGTTCCGGGCTGGACCCAGCCCATCGTCGTCGGCCGTCACGCCTTTGGCGACCAGTACAAGGCCACCGACTTCCTGGTGCCCGGCCCCGGCAAGCTGACCATGAAGTGGGTCGGCGCCAATGGCGAAGAACTGAACTATGATGTCTTCGATTTCCCGTCCTCGGGTGTCGCCATGGGCATGTACAACCTTGACCACTCGATCCGTGATTTTGCCCACGCCTCGTTCAGCTACGGCCTGGCGCGCAACTATCCGGTCTATCTGTCGACCAAGAACACGATCCTGAAAGCCTATGACGGCCGTTTCAAGGACATCTTCCAGGAGATCTTCGACGCCGAATACGCCGACAGGTTCAAGGCCGCCGGCCTGACCTACGAGCACCGTCTGATCGACGACATGGTGGCCGCGGCCATCAAGTGGTCCGGCGGCTTCGTCTGGGCGTGCAAGAATTACGACGGCGACGTGCAGTCCGACATCGTCGCCCAGGGCTTCGGCTCGCTGGGCCTGATGACCTCGGTCTTGCTGACGCCGGACGGCAGGGTGATGGAGACCGAGGCCGCCCACGGCACCGTGACGCGCCACTATCGCCAGCACCAGAAGGGCGAGGCCACCTCGACCAACTCGATCGCCTCGATCTTCGCCTGGACGGCCGGCTTCAAGCACCGCGCCAAGCTGGACGACAATGCCGAGCTGGCCCAGTTCGCCGAGACCCTGGAGAAGGTCGTCGTCGACACCGTCGAGGCCGGCTTCATGACCAAGGACCTGGCCCTGCTGGTCGGCGATCAGCAGTCGTGGCTGACCACCGAGGGCTTCCTCGACAAGGTGGCCGAGAACCTGAAGAAGGCGCTGCCGTCGGTCGGCTAAGCGAACCCGGTTCGAATCTTTCGACCCCGCCGGAGCTTCTCCGGCGGGGTTTCGTTTGAGCGGTGAGCCTCGACGTGCATTGATGGCGTCTGCGTCGGAGGAGGGGAGACCACCGCGTGAAAAACGTATTCGGCAAACTGGTGCTGGTCGCTATGGCCCTGGCGGTGGTCAGCTTCTTCGCGGCCCCGGCCGTGGCGTTGTTCGGCATCCGTTCGGCGGCTCAGTCGGACGATGTTGCGGGGCTGCAGAGACTGGTCGATTTCGACGCGGTGCGCGCCTCGCTGCGGCCCCAGCTGTCGGGGCGGCCGGAGGCCCTGACGCCGCCGCCGTCCTTTATGAACGACCCCATCGGCGCCGTCCGCCGCCAGTTCGAGGAGGCCGCCGCGCCCCAGGGGCCGAACCCGGATGCCTATCTGACGCCGGACGCCATCGATGGCCTGACGCGCGCCGAAGGCCGCTACGCCGCCGTGCGCACGGCCCGGCCGGGCACGGATGACGCCTCGGCGCCCTGGCCGAGGCCGATCTACTGGGGGATCAACCGCGCCCGGATGGCGGTCACCGACGAGGGCGGGTCGGACACGGTCTTCACCTTCGAGCGCAAGGGGCCGTTCGAATGGAAGCTGGTCCACATCGGCCTGCCGGACGGCGCGACGCCGCAACCTGTCGCGGCAGTTGCCGCGCCTGTCACGCCCGCTCCGGAGACGACACGATGAAAGGCTTCATCAAGGGGGTTGTCGTCCTGGCGGTCGTCGCCTTCCTCGTCGCCTATCTGGCCTCGCCGACCCTGACGGTGAACGCCATCGTCGCGGCGGCCAAGGCAGGCGATGAGGCGGCGCTGGAGCGGATGGTCGATTTCCCGGCCTTCCGCGACAGCCTGAAGGACGAACTGACCGCTCGCTTGATGGCGGAGGCCCAGGCTGATCCTGACGTCCGCGACAGCGCCCTGGGCGGTCTGGGCATGATGCTGGCGCCCATGCTGGTCGGCGGGGCGGTGGACGCCCTGGTCAACGCCCCGACCATCGCCGCCATGGTGCGCACCGCCGAGACGCCCGATGCGATCGACGCCGCGACGGCGACGGCGACGACGCCTGAGCCAGAGAGCGAGGACAGGGACATACGCCAGAGCTACGCCTATCGCGACCGGAACACCTTCGTGCTGGGCCTGACCGATCCGGACCGGCCGGAAGAGAAGCTGAAGCTGCTGTTCAAGCGCCAGGGCCTGTTCGGCTGGAAGCTGGCGGGGATCGACCTGCCCAATCCTCCCCCGTCGGGGGAGGTGGCACGGAGCGCAGCGGAGTGACGGAGGGGGCTCGCCCCATACTCCGCGTCTGCGGCTAGCCCCCTCCACCGCTTCGCGGTCCCCTCGTTGGCTCGCATGCGAGCCCTCCTCGACCCCCGATGGGGAGGATTACTGCTGCGTCGCGATCCAGGCGTCCATGCGGCGGTCGAGCAGGTCGAGCGGCAGGGGGCCGTCGACCAGCAGGGCGTCGTGGAAGTCGCGCAGGTTGAACCGTTCGCCCAGGGCCTGTTCCGCCCGGGTGCGGATGGCGCGCAGGCGAATTTCACCGATCTTGTAGGCCAGGGCCTGACCCGGCCAGCCGATGTAGCGCTGCAGCTCGGTCTCGATGTTGTGCGGCGACAGGGCGGAGTTGTCGGTGAAACAGGCGCGGGCCTGTTCGATGGTCCAGCCCATCCAGTGCATGCCGGTGTCGGCGACCAGGCGGCAGGCGCGCCACATCTCGTAGCTGAGGCGGCCGAACCGCTCCTCCGGCGTGCGGTAGAAGCCCATCTCCTCGCCGAGGAATTCCGAATACAGGCCCCAGCCCTCGGTGAAGGCGGTGACGCCCGCATTGCGACGGAAGGCCGGACCCGCAGCCGCCTCCTGCTGCAGGGCGATCTGGAGATGGTGGCCGGGGACCGCCTCGTGCAGGGTCAGGGCGGGCAGTTCGTAGAGCGGCCGCTGGTCCAGCTTGCCGGTGTTGACGATATAGCCGCCGGGCACCCCCTCCTCGAGCGAGCCGCCGTTGTAGCGGCCGGTCGTGTAGTTGTCTTCGATGTCCAGAGGGACCGGCCGGACGTTGTAGGTCAGGCGGGGCAGGGTGCGGAACAGGGCCGGCAGACCGCCGTCGGCCCGCTTGGCCATCTCCGAGGCCTTCTCCAGCATGTCTTCGCGCGAGGTGGCGTAGAACTGCGGATCGGTGCGCAGGTGGTTGAGGAAGCCGGGGAAGTCGCCGGTCCAGCCGGAGGCGATCATCTCCGCGTCCATGCGGGCGCGGATGCGGGCGACTTCGTCCAGGCCGATCTGGTGGATCTGGTCGGGGGTCAGGTCGGTTGTGGTGTAGCGGCGCGCCTCGAAGGCGTAGAACTCGCGCCCGCCGGGCCGTGAGCCGATGCCGACCTCGGCCGGGGCGGCGGGCAGGTATTCACTGGCGGTGAAATCGACCCAGGCCTGGCGACGGGGGACGATCCGCTCGGCGACGATGGCGGCGGCGCGGGTGCGCAGAGCGTCCTGATCGGCCGCAGGAATGGACGGGGGCAGGCTGGCGAAGGGCCGCAGCAGGGGGTCGGTCGCAGGCGTGAAGGCCGCCTCGTTGCGGAAGATGGCGAGGGCGCTTTCGACCACGGACTTCGGCTGGACGAAGCCGGTCGCCAGACCCCGGCGGGCGTCGGCGAGGCCTTCGTCGTACCAGGCGGACAGGCCTTCGAGGCGACTCAGCCAGGCGTCGGCGTCGGCGCGGTTGGTGATGCGCGTCCCGGCAGCGAGGAAGCCCGCGCTCTGGCCGGGCCCGCCCTCGGAGTTGAAGGCGAGACGGCCGCCGTCGAGAGCGATGGACTCGATCGACCGGTCGACGATGATGGCGAGGAAGTCGCGGTTCAGGGCGTCGTTCGAGGACAGGGTCGAGACGTCGACGGCGGCTAGGCGGCGCTTGAACCCGTTCAGGGGCTCGAGGCGCGCGAGCTCGGCGGCGCGGGACTGGTCGGACAGGCGGGACTTGGCGGCCTGGTCGCCCTCGCGGCCGGCCTGGATCGGGTTCAGGCTGAGCTGCCAGGCGTCGTAGTCGGCGATGATCGAGGCGAGAGCGGGGTTCTCGGCCATGGCGGCCGGCGGTGCAGGGGTCTGGCCGGAGGCGGTCATCGCCGAGGTGGACAGAAGCAGACCCGCGCCTGCGGCGACGACGAAGCGATTCATGGAGATCCCCGAACTGAGGGCGGCATGGGGACCCGAACGCGGGCGGGAGGTCAATGGGGCGTGTTCCCTTCTCCCCTTGCGGGAGAAGGTGGCAGCCGAAGGCTGACGGATGAGGGGTCACGCCGGCGGGTGGAATGAGGGCGGGGTTCAGCGGAAGGGCTGGTGTGACCCCTCACCCGATCGCGCAAGGACGACGGCTGCGCCGCCGTGCGCGAGCTCCCTCTCCCGCAAGGGGAGAGGGGGCTTGTCTTACCCCGCCAGCGCCGCGCGAACGGCCGCGAGGCCTTCCTCGGCTTTCGACCCGTCCGGCGCGCCGCCCTGGGCGAAGTCGGCCTTGCCGCCGGCGCCCTGGCCGCCCATCGCGATGACGGCGGCGCGGGCGAGGTCGGCCGAGTTGACGCGGTCGGTGACGTCGGACGTCGCGGCGACGGTGACCGCCGCCTTGCCGTCGGTGACGCCGATCAGGGCGACGACCCCGGAGCCGACCTGGGTGCGGAACTCCTCGGCCACGCCGCGCAGGCCCTTGCCGTCGACGCCGTCGAGGATGCGGGCGATCAGCTTGATGCCGTTGATCTCCTCAGGCGCGGCGTTGGCCGATGCGCCGCCGCCGCCCAGGGCCAGTTGCTTCTTCAGGTCGGCGACCTGTTTCTCCAGCGACTTGCGTTCGGCCGACAGGGCTTCGACGCGGGCGGGGACGTCCAGCGGCTGAACCTTGAACGACTGGGCGAGCGTCCTGGCGACGCCGGCCTGGGCCAGCAGGTATTGGCGGGCGGCCTCGCCGGTCACGCCCTCGACGCGGCGGATGCCTGCGGCGATGCCGGTCTCGCCGGTGATCTTGAACAGGGCGATGTCGCCGGTGCGGGCGACATGGGTGCCGCCGCAAAGCTCGACGGAGTAGGGGCCGTTGTTGTCGCCCGTCAGGGCGCGGCCGAGGGTGACCACGCGGACCTCGTCGCCGTATTTCTCGCCGAACAGGGCGACGGCGCCGGCGTCGATAGCGTCCTGGGGCGTCATAAGCTGGGTCGTGACCGGGACGTTCTGGCGGATGACCGCATTCACCTCGGTCTCGATGGCGGCCAGCTGGTCCTCGGTCACCGGGGCGTTGTGGCTGAAGTCGAAACGCATGCGTTCGGCGTCGACCAGCTGACCCTTCTGGGCCACGTGCGGACCGAGCACATTCTTCAGCGCCGCGTGCACAAGGTGGGCGGCGGAGTGGTTGGCGCGGGTGGTCAGACGCTGTTCGTCATGGGCGCGGAGCTGGGCGCGGGCGCCGATGGTCAGGGTCCCGGACTCGATCTCGATCTTGTGGGCGTAGAGGTCGCCGCCGGCGTGCTTCTGCACGTCGAGCACCACGCCGAAGCCTTGCTGGCCGCTCGCATCGGTCCATTCGACCTCGCCGCGATCGCCGGTCTGGCCGCCGCCTTCGCCATAGAAGGGGGTCTGGTCGAACAGGACGTCGGCCGTCTGACCGGGCTCGAGAGCGTCGATGGATTCACCGCCGCGGACGAGAGCCAGGACCTCGCCCGAGCCCTCGATGGCGTCATAGCCGGTGAAGACGGTCGGTCCGAGGCGGTCGCGCAGGGACAGCCATTCGCCGGCCGAGGCCGTCTGGCCGGAGCCCTTCCAGTTGGCCTTGCCGCGTCCGCGCTGCTGGGCCATCGCAGCTTCGAAGGCGTCGTTGTCGACGGTCAGGCCGCGACGGCGCGCCTCGTCTTGGGTGAGGTCGAGGGGGAAGCCGTAGGTGTCATAGAGGCTGAAGGCGGTCTGGCCCGAGATGACGCCGCCTTCGGACAGGCCCGAGGTGGCCTCGTCCAGCAGGCCCATGCCGCGGCCCAGGGTGGTGCGGAAGCGGATTTCTTCCTGCTTCATCGTGTCTTCGATGGAGGCCTGGGCGCGGGCGAGTTCGGGGAAGGCCTCGCCCATCTGGTCCACGAGGGTCGGGACGAGGCGGTGCATCAGGGGATCGGCGGCGCCGAGCAGGTGGGCGTGACGCATGGCGCGACGCATGATGCGACGCAGGACATAGCCGCGCCCCTCGTTCGACGGGGTCACGCCGTCGGCAATCAGGAAGGACGACGAGCGCAGGTGGTCGGCGATGACGCGGTGGCTGGCGGCCTGTGCGCCTTCGGCCTTCGTCGAGGTGGCGTCTTCGGAAGCGGCGATCAGGATCTGGAACAGGTCGGTGTCGAAGACCGAGTTCTTGCCCTGGAGCACCGAGGTCATCCGCTCCAGGCCCATGCCGGTGTCGACCGAGGGTTTGGGAAGGCTGCGAACGATCTCGTCGTTCTCCTTCTCGAACTGCATGAAGACGTTGTTCCAGATCTCCACATAGCGGTCGCCGTCCTCATCCGGCGAACCGGGAGGGCCGCCGGCGATATGGTCGCCGTAGTCCCAGAAGATCTCGGTGCAGGGGCCGCAGGGGCCGTTGTCGCCCATGGCCCAGAAATTGTCCGAGCCGGCGATGCGGATGATCTTGTCGTCGCCGAAGCCCGTGATCTTCTTCCAGATCGCTGCAGCCTCGTCGTCGTCGATGTAGACGGTGACCAGCAGCCGGTTCGGGTCGAGGCCGTAGTCCCTGGTGACCAGGTTCCACGCGCGCTCGATCGCGTGTTCCTTGAAATAGTCGCCGAAGGAGAAGTTCCCCAGCATCTCGAAGAAGGTCAGGTGGCGAGCGGTGTAGCCGACATTGTCAAGGTCGTTGTGCTTGCCGCCGGCGCGGACGCACTTCTGCGAGGAGGTGGCGCGCGGGTAGGGCGGCACGGCGGCGCCGGTGAAGTAATCCTTGAACGGCACCATGCCCGCGTTGACGAACATCAGCGTCGGGTCGTTCTGCGGCACCAACGGGGCCGAGTGGACCTTCGTGTGCCCGTCGGCCGCGAAATAGTCGAGGAAGGTCGAGCGGATCTGTTTCAGGCTGGCCATGGTCGGTTCAGTCGTTTGCGCGTCGAGGATTTGGGAACGGGCATATAGAGACCGGCGGGGCCGTGAGCCAAGGTTTTCCGGCCAAGGCGGGTCAGTCGGGCGTGACGGTCTCGTCCACCGCGTCGTCTCCGTCCGAGAGGAGGGCGTCGAGGGCCTCCATGATGGCGCCGATCTGTTCGGCGCTGGCGGCGACGCGAAGTACGGCGCCGTCGCTGCCGGCGATCTCCAGCAGGTAGCCGTCGTCGCTTTCGGCGAGGTTGAACTGGGTCAGGGTCGGGTTGTCTTCGGCCACGGGGAATCTCCTCGGCGAATGAACCGCCCGCAGGCGGAAGGCTGGCGTTCTAGGGCGTCGGCGTGACGCGGGGCAATGCCGAGTTGGGGTGCTATGCTGGGGAATGTCCACGCTTGAAGTCTGGTTCGATGGCGATTGCCCGCTTTGCCGGCGGGAGATCGCCCTGCTGCGGCGTCTCGATCGAAAGGGTGCGATCGCTTTCACCGATGTGGCGACGGGTGAGGGACACTGTCCCATCGACCGCGCCGTCTTGCTTAGCCGGTTTCACGCACGGGAGGACGGGCGTCTGGTGTCCGGGGCCGAGGCCTTCGCGGCGATGTGGCGGGCGATCCCTTTGCTGGCCCCTCTCGGCCGCCTGGCGAGAAACCGGCATGTGCTGGGCGTTCTTGAGCGGCTCTATCTGGTGTTTCTGAGGGTGCGGCCGGGCTTGCAGCGCGCACTGGGTGGACGGGGTTGAGCGCCGGTCTGCAGATGTGGGTGCCGGCCTGACTGGAACAGAAAAGAGCCCGCCCGGACGAACCGGGCGGGCGGCTCCGTCCAGCCCGAGCCCCGCGGGGGTCGGCGGCGGGTCGCAGGGACCGGCCGGACGGAGTGTCTTTGGTCCTCCCCCGTCGGGGGAGGTGGCGCGTCGCCTCTTCAGCGACGTGACGGAGGGAGGCGGCCGCGAATTCGGTGTCTGGCGTTGCCCCCTCCACCACGAAGACGCGGTCCCCCTCCCCCGATGGGGGAGGATCTAGCCGTCGAGATCCTGACCTTCGTCCGGCTCGGGTGTGCCCAGGAGCTCGTCGGCGATCCTCGAGGTGGACTTCCTGACCTTGTCCTCGATGGCGTCGGCCATGTCGGGGTTGGCTTTCAGGAAGGCGCGGACGTTCTCGCGGCCCTGACCGATGCGGGTCGAGTCGTAGGAGAACCAGCTGCCCGACTTCTCGATGATCCCGGCCTTGACGCCCAGGTCGATGATCTCGCCGAGCTTGGAGATGCCCTCGCCGTACATGATGTCGAAGATGACCTCGCGGAACGGCGGGGCGACCTTGTTCTTGACCACCTTGACCCGGGTGGTGTTGCCGACGACCTCGTCGCGGTCCTTGATCGCGCCGGTGCGGCGGATGTCGAGGCGGACCGAGGCGTAAAATTTCAGCGCATTGCCGCCCGTGGTCGTTTCCGGCGAGCCGTACATGACGCCGATCTTGTGGCGAATCTGGTTGATGAACAGGACGATGCAGTTCGACTTGGAGATTGAGGCGGTCAGCTTGCGCAGGGCCTGGGACATCAGACGGGCCTGAAGGCCCGGAAGGCTGTCGCCCATCTCGCCCTCGATCTCGGCGCGCGGGGTCAGGGCGGCGACCGAGTCGATCACCACGATGTCCACGGCGCCCGAACGCACCAGGGTGTCGACAATCTCCAGCGCCTGTTCGCCCGTGTCGGGCTGAGACACCAGCAGGTCGTCCAGATTGACGCCGAGCTTCTGGGCATAGCCGGGGTCGAGTGCGTGTTCGGCGTCGACGAAGGCGGCGGTGCCGCCGGCCTTCTGGATCTCGGCCACGGTGTGCAGGGCCAGAGTCGTCTTGCCGGAGGATTCAGGACCGAAGACCTCGATCACCCGACCGCGCGGCAGGCCGCCGATGCCCAGCGCCATGTCCAGGCCCAGCGAGCCGGTGGACACCGAGGGGATCACGTCGGCGACGCCTCCCTTGCCCAGCTTCATGACCGAGCCCTTGCCGAACGCGCGGTCGATCTGTGCGATCGCCGCCTCCAGCGCGCGCTGCTTGTCGCCGTCGTCCTTGCCCACCAATTTCAGATTCGCCTGAGCTGCCACCTTGCCACTCTCCCTTGCCATGATTCCCGTTGAGACCCTGGGGAGAGGCCCGCCTTCGGTCCGATGACCGTGACCCGCTCCCTGTGAGCAGGACTATGTGCATGGTTTGTTCTGGTTGCCAATATGTTCTTTACGGAACGGTGAACGCAGCCGTGAGGCTACGTCCGTTTCTGACGCCTACTCCTTCAGATGAGCATCCAGCAGGGTGTACCAGGTCGAGGTCAGGCGCTCGAACTCGGCCGGGCACTGTTCGGCGCGTTCCGGGGTCAGCCATTCCTCCTCGAGGAGGTTGGCGTATTTGTCGGTGTCGGAGCCGTAAACCAGGCAGGTCAGGGTATAGTAGCGCTGCTGGCTGAGGGAGTGCTCGTCGGCGAAGTCGCTCTCGTCGACCTCGGCCGCCTCTTCGGGGTCGGTGTAGAAGCTGAGGGCGCCGGCGATGGCCGATTCCTCGCCTTCATCGCCGTCGATCAGCCACCAGGCGGCCAGGCTGTCGGCCGTGTCTTCCTCGCGGCCGGTGAAGGGAATTTCCAGAACGTCGACCAGGGCGTGGCCGACTTCGTGGAAGACGGTGAACAGGAAGGAGCCGTTGACCGCATCCTCGATCTCTTCGTCGGTCTCGTAGTAGGCGCCGAAGGTCTCGCGCTCGCCTTCGAACATCTCGATGCAGATCTGGATCTCGCGATCCTCGGGGATGTAGTAGGCGTTGTTCTCGCCGCACTCGGCGAAGCGCAGGCCGATATCGACGGGCAGGATCAGGCTCTCGTTCAGAACGTCGGCGACGTCCTCCAGCCAGCGCTCCTCGCTCAGTTGGGCGGCCAGATCGGTGTAGTCGTCTCTTTCCAGCACGGCCGGGCGGACGACGAAGTCGCCGCGATCCTGGGCAGGTCGGGCGGCAGAGGCCTCGGCCGAGGCGGTCCCGTCCTCGCAGGCGGAGATGGCCAGGGCCGCGAAGGCGATAAGCGTGAAGCGACGCGCGTGCGTCCCGATCGACATGGACATGGTGTTCCCCCCTGAACGATCATGCTCTAGCGGTCACGAGGGGGCGACGCCAATGGCCAGAGCCAGGTCGTCAGGCGACGTCAGGTCAGCCCTTGGCCGCCGCCAGGATCGGTCCGCCGTTCGGCGCCTGGACGAGGACGGCGGTCAACAGGCCAGCCCGGCTGGCGGCGGGCAGGGCGAACCCCCGTGCCCGGCCGCCGGACCATGGACCCAGCCGAACCAGATCGCGCACGACCGAGGCGTGGGGGAGGGTGCGGCCGCCGTTCTCTCCGCGCGCCACCGGGACCGCGATCGGTCGGGGTTCGTAGCGAACCAGCCAGACGTCGGCGGGGTCGGCGAGCGGCGAACCGCCGGCCAGGCCCACGCCGCCGCTGCGGAAGATCACCGTTGGACCGGTGAAGGGACGATGGGCGGCGATCAGGCGCTCAATGTCCGACATCCGCTGGCCGACGACATGGGATCGGCCGTCGACGACCACCTGGGGCGTCCACACGTTGTCGGTTCCGAGGCCCTGTTCATAGTCTCGCTGGCGTTGGGTGTAGGCGGGTTTGGCGAAGATATCGGGCCAGCCCAGGTCGTCCCAGTAGGTGACGTTGAAGCTCAGCGTCAGCAGGTCGGATCGGGTCGACAGCCGGACCAGATTGTCATTGGCGGGCGGGCAGGAACTGCAACCCTGGCTGGTGAAGAGCTCCACCACGGTCAGGTCGCCCGCACGCGGTGGGGCGGGCACGGCGGCCTCGGCCGAACGGGTGGTGACGTGACCTGCGATAAGGGCGGCGGCGACGACGCCGACGGCGGCAAACAGGGTCAGGCCGCGGCGCAGATCATCCTGCACGGGCATGGTGCGCGATTTGGCGGGCATCGGGTTTTCTCTACGGTTCATGCCCCGGCGTTCGCCGACCGGTCCGCGAAGGTTACGAAACAGGGTGTCAGTGCGAGGTGGGGTCGCGAACCGCAATCAGGGACTTGGTCAGACCGGCCACGACCTCGTCATGGTGGGCCGCGTCGGGATACAGAAAGCGGAACTGGGCCTTGTCCAGCAGGCGGGCGTGCTGGACGTCGCGCATGGCCGCGCCCATGTCCGGCGCCTTCTGCGAGAAGCCGTGGCGGCGTTTGAGCAGGGAGCGAGCGCGGCTCTGTTCCGAACGCCAGTGGAAGAAGGGGGCCGAGAAATGCGGCTCCACCGGGAACCAGAAATAGGGCGTCTGGACGTAGTAGCGCGGGGCTAGGCGGCGGCATTCGGCGGCGAAGGCCTCCATCCGCGCCCAATCGCCGACGTGTTCGATCACCGAGTTGGAGTGGACCATGTCGAACGCGTGGTCTTCGTATTGCGGCAGGGTGCAGGCGTCGCCGTCAATGATGGTGAACAGGCGTGGGTCCGCGACCTCGTCGATGCCGCCCGGATTGACGAGGGTGATCCGGACCCTCGAGGCGTCCAGGAACTGGCGATCGAACAGGGTCCAGTAGTTGGCCTCGCCGCCCAGATCGATGATGTTCACCTCGCCCTTCTCGGCGTGGATCCTGGTGATCATCGCAATGATCCTTCGTGCACGGGCGCGGCGGAACCGCGAGACCAGCGAGTTGGGATCGGTGTTGTCCTGGAGGGCGTGGATCAGGTTCATGCGCCCCTGTTACATGACCGGCTTTGCCGTCCGCTTAAGTGGCAGGGTTACCGGAAGCCTAAGTGGGGCCGTCGGCGGCAGGCGGGGGCGCGGGCTCGGCGAATCGGGCGGTCAGCGACAGGCCGCAGGCGAGGATCAGACAGGCCGCCGCCGCCGCCGCCAGCGTGCCCTTCGAGCGCGGGGCGAGCGGGACGAGGAACAGCAGCACCAGCACGGTCATGAGCGCGAGGACGCCGGGCAGGTCCATGCCGACGCCGAGGAAGACCTGGTGCGACAGGTTCAGGATCCAGGCCCCGCCGACGACCGTGGCGACGACCGCCGGGATCAGGGAGCGGGGGCTCTCCAGCCGCGCGCCGATGAAGGCGCAGGCCGCCGCCGCGATGGCCGCGAGCAGGCCCGGCCAGATGAAGATCAGGGCGGCTTCCGGCGCCGCAGCCTGGGCCATCAAGCCGAAGACGAAGATCAGGGCAATCAGGCCGAGCCAACCGCCCCAGACCGTCCTGGGCGCACTCTGCGACCAGACCGTCAGGCCCAGAGCCACGACACCGGCACCGAGCACCACGGGATCGAAACCACCGAGGATCTGGGCGGCCGCGACCGCCACGATGATGACGCCGGCCAGCAGTTTGGGCCCGAAGGCTTGACGACCCGCCAGCAGGGCGAGGGCGACGGCGGCCATCGCAAGGCCCGTTCCGGCCTCCATCCACGGCAGGCGGCGGAGCAGGGTGTAGTAGACGTCGGCGGACTCGGCGCGTGACAACATCGGCCCGGCCAGCACTCGGACGCCGTGGGCGACGACGATCCCCATGGCCACGACCCACAGGCCCGACAGCATCCCGCGTCCAACGTCGGTGGCGGTCAACCCGGTCGCATGGCGCGCCCCCCAGGCTGAAAAGGCGCCGAGCACCGCAGTCAGGGCCAGCAGGGTCCAGCCGAGGTCGAGCGAATGAACGATGGTGAACAGACCCAGATAGTCGCCGTAGACGACATTGCGGCCCGTGATCGGCAAGGCGTCGGCGCGGAGCAGGGCGTCGGTCGCCTCCAGCGCCTGGGAGCCGATATGCTGGACCGCGCCCTGATCAAGGTTGTCCGGGGTGGCGGTCGGGGAGTGGTACTGGGACGGACGGCCGATGAAGGCGAAATTGACCCCGGCGATGCCCCGGTTCCTGGAGATTGTGAAGTCGGTGCCGTTCGGCATGTTTTCATAGACGAAGATCGACAGGGAGCTGGACGAAGCCCCGCCGTCGGCCCGCCGGGCAGCCCGGCTGAACAGGTCGATGGTTTCCGCGTTACCGCGTCCGGTCTCGAACATGAAGGCGCGGCCGCCGCCGCCCCGGGCCTCCAGATTCACCACGGCGCCGATGCGGTCGCGCAGGGGGTGTTCGGAGAAGAAGATGCGGGCGCCGTCTAGATTCAGCTCTTCGGAATCGGTGAACACCACGATCAGGCTGCGGTCGGCAGGGCCACGCGCCTTGATGGCGCGCACGGCTTCGAGGATCGCCGCAACGCCGGCGCCGTCATCGGCGGCGCCGGGAGAGTTCCAGGCGCTGTCGTAGTGGGCCATCATCAGCACGGCCGGCGCCGATGGATCGCGGCCGAGCAGGACGCCGACGATATTGACGGCCATATTGCCTGCTGACGCCGGATCCCCGCCCCAACGGCGCAGACGCTCGATGGCTTCGGGCGACAGAACCCCGGCCTGCAGGGCCGGGTTGAGCCCCAGCGCCGCCATGCGACCGAACAGCCAGGATTGTACCCGCGCGTGGTCGGCCGAGCCGACGGGGTGGGGGCGGGCGCCGATCGCCCCAACATCGGCCATGGCGCGGACGGCGGAGAAGTCGGCGGCGGGCGTGTCGGTCCCGCGCGCGCCGGGAACCTGAAGGGCCCACACGCCGATCAGCAGAGCGACTGCCAGCGATCCGAGAAACAGAGCCCAACGCATCGTCATCCCCTCCGACGTTGCGGCGACCATAGGGGGCCGGGCGTGGCCGTGTCGACCGGGATCAGGCGGCGCGGCTGAGGGCTGAGGGAGCCTTGACGAACAGGCCCTTGCGGCCGGTCACGGGGCGGAAGGCGACGGTGTCGGCGTCGATTCGCTCGTCGGCTCCCAGAATCAGGACGCCGTCGTCCACCAGTCGCCGCTCCAGACCGTCCACGACCTGGCCGCGCCGGGCCGGATCCATCTCCGAGAGGATGTTTCGGCACAGGATGACGTCGAACCGGGCGGCGTCGGCCGGGGCGTCGAGCAGGTTGTGGCGGGCGAAGCGGACGGCGTTACGCAGGACCGGCTTGGCGACCCAGGCGTCGTCCGCCGGATCGAACCAGTTCAGCATCGTCTGGGCGTGCAGGCCGCGCTGGATCTCGAAGGCGGTGTAGGATCCCGCACGGCCGCGCTCGATCGCGCGCTGTGACAGGTCGGTGGCGACGATCTCGACATTGGCCCCGACTTCGAGGCCGGCCATGGCGAGGGAGTAGGGCTCCTGGCCGTGCGAGCAGCCGGCGGACCAAACGCGCACCAGACCCTCAGGCCGGGCGCGGGCGATGGCGGGCAGTAGCTCGCGTGCGAAGGTGTCGAACACTGTCCGGTCACGGCGGAACCAGGTCTCGGGGTTCAGCAGGGCCTCGATGACCGCCCAGCCGAGACTGGCCACCGGCTTGGCCCACAGGCTGGCCAGCATGTCGTCGACGCTGTCGAAGCCCTCGCGCCGTGCGACAGGGGCCAGACGGTGCTCGGCGAGGTGGATCCGATCACGCCCCAGCCGGAAGCCGGCGCGAGAGGCCATCAGGGCCTGCAGGCGGTCGAAATCGTCCTGGATCATGTGACGGCTACAGCGCGGGTCATGGCTGGGCTTCAGACCGCTCCGACTTCACTGAATTTGGAGTGCAGGATTTCCGAGTCGAACGGCTTCATCACATAGTCGTCCGCCCCGGCCGACAGGGCCTCGGCGATGCGTTCGGGTGCCGTCTCAATGGTGCAGAACAGGACCTTGGGCTTGTCCCCGCCGGGGGTGGTGCGCAGCCGGCGCAGGAAGGCCAGCCCGTCCATGACGGGCATGTTCCAGTCCAGCAGGACGACGTCGGGCATCATGCCGGTGCAGTAGGACAAGGCCTCGATCCCGTCGGCGGCTTCGTCGACCTCGAACCCGAGGCCTTCCACGATGCGGCGCGCGACCTTGCGGATGATCCGGCTGTCGTCGACGATGAGGCAGGTGCGGACGTCCAACGCGGTCTTCTCCAAACGGCTCGAATCAAGCGCCGCTTCAACCGCCAATATCGCTTCCGGGCGGTTAACGAGGCGTTGGGATTCGGGATTAAGACGGCATCCGTACGGTCATCGACACGCGGCCTTCCACAGCTTCGACCGTGAGCGTTCCGCCCGCCTGATCGGCTGTGAGCCACAGCCAGTAAGGCTGAATCCACTGGCCCGCGAGGCCTTCGGTCAGCCGCAGGCCGGCCAGACCCGTCGCCGCCTCGGCCTTCAGCCGGGCCCGCGCGCCCTCGGCTACGCCCTCGATCACCAGTTGGGCGCCCTCGCGCCGCACAGCGACCGTCGCCGCGCCGCCCATCGGCAAGGCGCCTACAGTCAGATAAGCCAGATTGACCAGGGCGCGGGCCTGGGGCTTGCCGAAGTCGCCTTCTCCGAGGTTCCAAGCCAGGGTCGCCCGACCGCCCGAGACGACGTTGTCGACCAGGTCGGTGAGTTCGGCGCCGGTGAACCGTTCGGCGGTCGTCGCGGCCCCGAAGGCGACGCGGCAGAACTGGACCAAGGCGACCATCTTTCTGGCGCTGTCGGCGATCAGGCTCATGGCGTCGTCGCGCATGTCCTGGGCCGTCGGATCGTCCAGCAGGTCCAGCCCCGACATGATCGCGCCTGAGGGCGAGATGAAGTCGTGGCAGAGCTTGGCCGCGATGAGGCTGGCCAGTTCCTGGCCATCGACGGGCAGTTCGCCCAACTGCGAACCAGACTGGGCGGAGACGGCGGCGTCGGTCATGCGGGGCTCGGGCTCGCGAGAGGCTTCAAGATAGGCCCGCACCCTCGCGTGATTTGCGCCGTCGCGAAACCGCCCGCGATGGTCTATCCCCCGGCAAATGACCGACAGACTGTCCTCCGACCTCGCCTCCGGCGCCCTGCACGACACCCTCGCCGACATCGCGGAGAAGGCCGCCGCGGTCATCCTGCCCTACTGGCGGGCGGGCGGAGAGGTGTTCTCCAAGGCGGACGACAGCCCGGTCACCCTGGCGGACCAGAAGGCCGAGGCCCTGATTCTGTCGCGCCTTGCCGCCCTCTATCCCGAAGTCCAGGCCGTGGCCGAGGAGCAGTCGGAGGCCCAGGGCAAGCCCGAGCGCGCCGCTGATCGCTTCTGGCTGATCGATCCGCTGGACGGCACCAAGGGCTTCGTCCAGGGCAAGGAAAGCTTCACCGTCAACATCGCCCTGATCGAGGGAAGCCGTCCGACGGTCGGCGTGGTCTCGGCGCCCGCGACATCGCTGACCTGGCGGACCGCGCCCGGCGGCGGGGCCCAGATGCGCCGCTATGGCGACGCCTGGCGCACGATCCGGGTGCGCAATCGGCCGGACGAGGGCTTCGCCCTGTTGAGCCACAGCGTCACCGATGAAGAAGCCGCTCGTCTCGCCGCCCGCCACGGCTGCACCCGGTGGCAGGGCACGGATTCGTCGCTGAAGTTCTGCCTGATCGCAGAGGGTCGGTTCGACGCCTATCCGCGCACCGGTCCGACCTCGGAGTGGGACACGGCCGCGGGGCAGGCGGTCCTGGAGGCCGCCGGAGGGCGAGTGCTGGGCCCGGACGGTCAGCCGCTGGCCTACGGCAAGCCGGGGTTTCTGAACGGGCCGTTCGTGGCGATGGGCGGGTAGGGCGATACCAAGCTGACGGGATGGCTGGTCGCGGTTTTGCATCCTTGCGGGCCGCGCTCCAGAACTGGCCTTCCCTCTTCGCGCGTGGTCTTGTCGACCGACCAGGTCAAAGGGGCGCCTATGTCATCGAAGCGGCTTCTCATCGTTGTGGCCATGCTGCTGGGCAGTTGCGCGGTCTCGGGCCCGCCCGATAGCTTGGAAGCACGCCAGTTGCTGGTCCGCACCGGTCAGTGCTTCCGGGGCGAAGAAGTCAACAACTTCAACGTCAAGGATGGCACACAATGCCTATGTTTCCACGCGGCGCGGTTACGTCTACAGGCTCGAGAGCCTCGGCGATTGCTTCGATGAAGGGGTGATCAGCCTCTCGGTGCCTCACCACCGGCTGAGCAACCAGGGGATCTGCGTGGGAGAGGAGACGGCCGTCTACATCGCGCAGTGGCGCGGCGGGATCGGCCAGCAGTGCGTGGCCCGGGTCTCTGGTCCGATCCGGGACAGCCGCGTCTCGGGACTTTGGTCCCGCCAGAATTAGGCCCGGACGGGCAACCCCATCATCAGTCCCCTGGCGCGGTCGGCGATGACCGAAACCCCGTGTTCGCGGGCGGCCTCGGCGGCCTCTGCGAGGACGAAGGCGGCCTGATCGGGGTCGGAACCCATCAGTTCGCTGCGGGCGATCATCAGCCGGGCCATGGCGATCTGGTCGACGGCCCAGTCGATGACCGATGGGGCGCCGGTGCGGTCGGCGAGGCGGCGACGGACGCGCGTCTCGATCTTCGAGAGTTCGGTCAGGTCGCCGGCGGTCGCGGCCGTCTCGATCTCGCGCGCGACCAGCAGGTCGAGGGCGAGCGCCCCCAGGATCGTGCCGTGGCCGGTCGTCAGCGCAACGGATTGGCGGATCGGCTCGATGGGGGCGGTCGGGTCGATGGAACGCGCGATCTGGATGGCGACCCAGTCGAGGGGGCTGTGGTCGACAAAGAACTGGTCGGCGGCGGCGTCGAACATCTCGTGCCCGGTCTGCATCGCGGCTTCGTCGTCAGCCATGCCGGCGAGGGCGGACAGGCCGGCGGCGCAGAGAGCGAGCGCCCGGGCGCGAGTCAGTGGGCGGGTGTCCGGCGAGCAGGCTTCCACCAGAGCGGTCAGGTCGCGTCCCGCCTGGTCCAGCAGGCGGGCGTCGCGCTGGATGATGCCGCCTTCCAGCGCTAGCGCCGCGCTGTCGAGGCGCAGGTCGTCGGCCTCGAGCGGATTGTGCTTGGTGAGGGCGTGCAGGGCCGCGTCCATCAGGGCCGCGGCGTCCTGGCGGTCGGCCGCCTTTTCGCTCAAACGGGCCTGACGCGCGCGGATCCGGGCATGGACCCCGGCGCAAGAGGCGAGGGTCGGCAGGCGTCTCGACGTCGCTCCGCGGGCCCACTCCGCCGCCTGGACGATGGCGTTGCGGTCTCCGAACAGGTCGAATTTCGTGATCAGGGCCTGGGCGCCGGACAGCAGGGCGCGGGCGCGTTCGTCCTCGGTGCGGGCGGCCTTCAGGGAGTCGTCGGCGGTGACCAGGGCGCGGGCGATGCTGTCGGGGGCGCCGCTGCGACGGGCATGCTCTCGCCACAGGATCGAGGCGCGATGCCAGGTCTGCGACGGCCGCGAACAGGAAACGCGGCCACCGTCGGTGGTCAACGCCTTCGCCTCGCGCGCCAGCAGGTCGATGCCGATCAGCTCCAGCCAGCCCAGGTCGTCGCTTTCGCGCGCCTGAACGAAGAGACGTCTCAGATCCTTGCCGAACTCGAACATGGCCACGTCACTACTCTCCGGTCGTCCCGCATCGGGACCGTCTCAGGCGTTCACTCCCTTGTCTAGCAAACCCGACGCCGCGACCGGATTCCATGCGCGCCCTGTTGCGCCGCACAGTTGGGGCGCCTACCTCTTCGCGACCGCAACACCAGGTGTTTCACATGACGACCCTCTTCGACCCTATCGACCTCGGCGCGATCCATCTGAAGAACCGGATCGTCATGGCCCCCCTGACCCGCAGCCGGGCGATCGAGGGCGAGGTTCCGAACCCGCTGGCGGTCGAGTAATACGCCCAGCGCGCCTCGGTCGGCCTGATCATTTCCGAGGCCACCCAGATTAGCCAGTCGGGTCAGGGTTATCCCAACACCCCCGGCCTCTTCACCGACGCCCAGGTCGCGGGCTGGAAGCCGATCACCGAGGCAGTGCATGCCAAGGGCGGCAAGATCGTCGCCCAGCTCTGGCACGTCGGCCGAATTTCGATCCCCGACTATCAGCCTGACGGCGGGCAGGCCGTGGCGCCGTCAGCTATCGCCGCCGTCGGCAACGCGATGAAGCGTGACTTCTCGATGACACCGTTCGAGACGCCTCGTGCGCTGACGGTCGACGAAATCCAGGGCATCGTCGGCGACTATGTTCACGCGGCTGAACAGGCGAAGAAGGCCGGTTTCGACGGCATCGAGGTCCACGCAGCCAACGGCTATCTCATCGACCAATTTCTCAAGGACGGCTCCAACCAGCGTGACGACAGCTATGGCGGCTCAGTCGAGAACCGCTCGCGCTTCCTGCTCGAAGTCGTGGCCGCCGTCGTCGCGGTCTGGGGCGCCGACCGCGTGGGCGTGCGCCTGTCGCCGTCGAACGGCGCGAACGGTTCGAAGGACAGCGACCCGGCATCGATCTTCCTGCACGCCGCAGGCGCGCTGAAGCCTTTCGGCCTGTCGTACCTGCACCTGATCGAGGGCGAGCCCGGCACGCCGATGGACATCAAGTTCGGCGCGCCGCAGCTGGCCGCCGACATCCGCGATGCGTTCGGCGGTTCGCTGATGCTGAACGGCGGCCTGACGCGCGAAACGGCCGAGAAGGCGCTGTCCGAAGGGCGAGCCGATCTGGTCAGCGTCGGCGTGCCCGTGCTGGCCAACCCCGACGTCGTCGAGCGCTGGAAGCGGAACGCGCCTCTCAACACTCCCGACAAGGCCACCTTCTACGGCGGCGGGGCCAAGGGCTACACCGACTATCCGTTTCTGGAAACGGCGGAGGCGTAGGCCTTCAGAACACGTCCGGCTCCGGCGTCTTCGCGCGCCGGGCCGGGCGGTCGCCGATGCGGCTCCAGGCGTCCGCCAAGGTATCGATCGCTGCTTCTAGCTCCGGCACCGGCAGGCAGTAGGGCAGGCGGACGAAGCGCTGGAAGGCGCCGTCGACGCCGAAGCGGGCGCCGGACGCGATGATGACCCCGGACTTTTGAGCCTCAACAACGAGCGCCCCGACGACGGGGCGGGGCAGGGCGACCCACAGAGAGAGGCCGCCTGTAGGCCGTGTCGTCTTCCAGTCCGGTAGAACATGCTGAAGGCGGGCATGCAGCGCCGCTTCTCGCACGGCCAGGGCAGCGCGCCGTTCCACGACAGGCGTCTGATCTCCGGCCAGCAGGTGGGCGGCGGCGAGCTGTTCGATCACCGCGGCGCCGAGATCGAGAGAGGCCCGTGCGCGGACGGCGGCGTCGGCGACCTCGGTCTCCGCCCGCATCCAGCCGATCCGGAGACCGCCCCACCAGGTCTTGCTCATGGAGCCGATGCGGGCGACGTGCGGACCGGGCCCGGCAGGGGCCGGGGGCGGCTGATCGAACCAGAGCTCGCGCTGGGTGTCGTCCATGACCATCAGGGCGCCGACGCGGGCGACGGCGCGGGCCACTGTCGCCTCGTCTTTGGCCGCCATGACGTGGCCGGTCGGGTTCTGGTGCGCGCCAACGAGATAGACCAGCCGGGGCCGGACCCGCTCGATGGTCGCGACCAGTCCGTCAATGTCCCAGCCAGCCGAGGTCAGGGCGACGGGCACTGGCCGCATTCCGGCGCGGACGATGGCCTCAATGGCATGGGGGTAGGTCGGGTGGTCGATCACCACCGCGTCGCCCGGTCGCCCGAAGGCGCGGAGCAGGATGGCCAGGCCGTTCTGCGCCCCGGCCGTGACCACGATCTGGTCGGGCGCCGTCGGCAATCCAGCGCGATCATAGGCCTCGGCTGCCGCGCGCCTGAGCGGGAGGAGACCGATGGGGTCGTAGCCGTGGCCCGGCAGGTGGGCCGGCAGCGACTCCAGCGCCCGGGCATAGGCCGCATGGACATGGGCGCCGGCCGGGAGGACTGCTGTCGCCATGTTCACAACCTCAGGGCGCGACGCGACGTGGAACAGGCCTTCCAGCCGTTCGGCCCGACGGAAGGGCAGGGCGGTGTAGGTCCCGGAGCCCACGCGGCTGGTCAGGAAGCCGTCGGCGCGCAGCCGGTCCATGGCCGCGCTGACAGTGATGCGGCTGATGCCGAGGGCTTCGGCCAAGCGGCGCTCTCCTGGCAGGCGGGCGTCGAGCGGCAGGCGACCGTCGAGCACCAGCCCCTTCAACGCATCGGCCAGGCTGCGGTAGGCGACATCCTCCGCGCCGGAGGCACGCCAGTCGCCGAGAAGGCGGGACAGGCTGTTCAGATTGACGATGGACATGAGGCCACCGTCGCCAAAGTGGCTATGGATTACAAGGCCGGTCGAGTTAGCTTCTATCCATGTTCATCCGTCGTTTCATCCAGCTCCAGATCGGTCTGCTTCTCTACGGAGGGTCGCTCGCCCTCATGGTCCGAGCCGACCTCGGGCTGAATCCGTGGAGCGTCTTCCATCAGGGTCTATCCGAGATGACGGGGCTCAGCCTGGGTCTGGTCGTCAATGTCGTCGGCGCCCTGGTGCTGCTGATCTGGATCCCGTTGAGGCAGAAGCCGGGGGTGGGGACGATCTCCAATGTGCTGGTGATCGGCACGGTGGCGGATGTCAGCCTGCGCTTACTGCCCGAGATCAACGGTCTGGCGCTGCAGATCGGGTTTCTGGTCGCGGCCATCCTGCTGAACGGCGCGGCGACCGGGGCTTATATCGGCGCGGGCCTGGGACCGGGGCCGCGCGACGGCCTGACCACCGGTGGCGTGCGACTGACGGGCTGGGAAGTCCGCTGGGTGCGGATGGCGATCGAGGGGCTGGTGCTCGGCATGGGCTGGATGCTGGGCGGCACGATCGGGGTCGGCACGGTGGCCTACGCCCTGTCGAACGGGCCGCTGCTGCAGATCTTCCTGCCGATGTTCGAGATCCGACTTGAGAGAGCGCCCGTCTCCGCCCCTGCTACGCCCTGATCAGGAACCGAAGCGGGCGTTCTCCGGCACGTCGTCCAGACGGCAGAAATTCCACAGGTCGTCCTCGGCGCTGTCGACATCGTCGCCCAGCCGGGCGGTGCGCTTGATGACATCCGTGCCGATGACCTCATAGGTGACGTTGTAGGCGCCCGCGTCGCCGCCGCGTTCGGTCCTGCAACGCTGGGCCTCGCTCCAACTGTTCGGCCCGGTCTGGAGGAACTGGCCCGGCTCGCAGCCGCCGAAGTCGATGGTGAATGCGGTCGGGGTCACGAAGGCCAGGTCGCCCTCGCCGGGCCAGACCTGGTCGCAGTCCTTGTCGCCCCGAACGTAGTAGCCAAGGGTCATGGGGATGGGCTCGGGCTCGGTCTCGCCGGGCGCTAGGGTGACGCCAGCGGGGTGTTCGGCGACTTCAGGGGTCTGGTCCCGTGTGGAATCCAGCAGGTCTTCCAGAGTGCGGTCGCTGGATGGCGTCGTCGCCGGCCCCGTGGGTTGGAGAGGAGCGGGTTGCGGGCGTTCGGCGACACTCAGTGGCGGCTGGGCATTGGGGCGGGGCGTGAGAGTCGATTGGGCCGGTGCGATGTTCAGCGACCGGGTCGTCGCCGAGCTCTGGCCTTGCTGAGCCGATGCGGCGTTCGCAAGCAGCAGGGCTCCGGTCGCCAGTGCCAGGGTCGTTCCGCAGGTCTTCGCTCGTTCGATCATGTCGTCCTGTCGATCATGCCTGAACGACAAAACGATGGCAGGCGACAGAGGTTCAGCCGCGTTCCTTCGTCTTGGTGAACGCCACCTTCGGGAACCGCTCCATCACATAGCCGGTCTCCCAGCTCGACTTGGCCAGGAAGACCGGGGCCTGGTCGATGTCGCGGGCCATCTGGCCGCGGTATTTGGACATGAAGTCCTCGACGTCGACCTTCTCCCCGTCGATCCAGCGGGCCTCGGCATAGGGGCTGTGTTCGAAGATGACCTCCAGCCCGTATTCCTCGCCCAGCCGGTCGGCCATGACATCGAACTGCAGCTGGCCCACGGCGCCAACGATGAAGTCCGCGCCGATCTCGGGGCGGAACAGCTGGGTGACGCCTTCCTCGGCCAGGCCGTCGAGCGCCTTCTTCAGGTGCTTGGCCTTGAGCGGATCCTTGACCCGGACACGCTGCAGGATCTCGGGCGCGAAATTGGGCAGGCCGGCGAAGCGGATCAGGCCGCTTTCAGACAGGCTGTCGCCGACCCGCAGGACCCCGTGGTTGGGGATGCCGATCACGTCGCCGGCGAAGGCGTCGTCGGCCAGTTCGCGGTCGGAGGCGAAGAACATGATGGGGGCGTTCACCGACAGCTGTTTGCCGGTGTTCTGGACCTTCAGCTTCATGCCGCGCTTGAAGCTGCCCGAGGCCATGCGGAACATGGCGATGCGGTCCCGGTGGTTGGGGTCCATGTTGGCCTGGACCTTGAAGACGAAGCCGGTGACCTCGGCATTGCCCGGCTCGACCGTCAGTTCCAAGGGGGCGGGGGCGTTGCGGGTCTCTGGCGGGGCTTCCTTGCGCGCCGGCATGGTCTTGGGCGGCGGCGCCCAGTCGCCAATGGCGGCCAGAAGCTCGTCGATGCCGAAGTGGCGCAGCGCCGAACCCCACAGCACCGGGGTCATATGGCCTTCGAGGAAGGCCTGGCGGTCGAACGCCGGGTAGCCGCCCTCGACCAGTTCTTTGGCGTCCATCAGGGCCTGATGTTCGCCCGCCTCGAAATACTCACCGGCGTCGGCCAGCGGCAGGGCGTCCGGATGCGGCACTTCATCCTTCGAGCCGGCCGGCTTCTTGGCGTAGGGCTGGAAGCGGCCGGTGCCCATCTCGACCATGCCGCGCAGGCGGTTGCCGCTCTCGGCCGGCCACCAGATCGGGGAGGGATCGAGCTGCAGGCGCGAGGCGATCTCGTCCAGCAGGGCCATCGGGTCCTGGGCCTCGCGGTCCAGCTTGTTGATGAAGGTGATGATCGGGATGTCGCGCAGGCGGCAAACCTCGAACAGCTTCAGCGTCTGCGGTTCGATACCCTTGGCGGCGTCCAGCACCATGATGGCGCAGTCGGCGGCGGTCAGGGTGCGGTAGGTGTCTTCCGAGAAGTCCTCGTGGCCGGGCGTGTCGAGCAGGTTGAACATCTTGCCGTCGTGCTCGAACGTCATGACCGAGGCGGAGACGGAGATGCCGCGCTCCTTCTCGATCTTCATCCAGTCGGACTGGGTCCGACGGTTCTCGCCGCGTGCCCGCACCGCGCCGGCCGCCCGGATGGCCCCGCCGGACAGCAGGATATGTTCCGTCAGCGTCGTCTTGCCGGCGTCGGGGTGTGCGATGATGGCGAAGGTCCGCCTGCGGGCGGCCTCCTGATCGAGGGTCAGTTTCGACATGGGGGCGGGAGGTAGCGCGCGATGGCGCCAAAGTCACGCGGGCGGGCGCCTTCGCCGGCTTTCGAAGATGTGTCGATAGTGCAGGCTAAATCCCCTCGCTAATGAGGGTCTTTGGGGTCATCCTTCGAATGCGAGACGATCCGGATATGAGCCGGACGCCGCAGGGAAGAAGGAAACGGCCATGGCTATGCTGAATTCAGCACACCGCGTTTCGACCGTCCGGGCGCCGTCCAAGCGGTTCACGGAACGCGAGTTTCACCCCGCAATCTGCCTGCTCGCAGGCTTCGGCGTGATCATCGGGGCGGCGGGCTTCGTGCATGTGGTGTTCAACGTCCTGATGTAGGGACGTCAGTCGGCCGGTTCGGTCTCCTCGACAGCAGGCGGCGCTTCTGTCGATAGCGGCTCCAGACCGGCGCGCTCCCGTGCCTGCGCCAGAAGATCGCGCACCGAGGTAAGGTCGCCGCCGTCGTGCGGGTTGTTCGCCAGCGGCGACAGGACCTGAACCGCCTCGAGATACTTTTCCTTGGCCATTAAAACCTGCGCAGCCCGCATCGCCGTCGAACCCAGTTGGGGGGCCAGGCGGTAGGCTGACTCCGCGATCGTGAGGTCGTTGTCGCTGGGGTAGCCGGGCGCGCCCTGGCGGTTCCGCGACATCGCCATGTAGATCCTGAAGTCGAACGGATCTGCCTCATAGGCGGCGCTCAGACGACGGAGTGCCTGACGCATCAGGGCCGTGCGCGCGACGGCGTCCTCGGTCTCGTCGGCGACGTCCATCTCCGCGCTGGCCATCAGCCACAGAGCCTCCGCATCAGCAGAGTCCGCGGCGATCACCGGTTCCAGCGTCCTGATCGCCTCTGCGGGCAGTTCGGCCTTGATGAGGTATTTGGCCAGGGTCACTGTCGGCAGCCGCTCGCCCGGATGCCGCGCGGCCATCGCATGAACTCGCTGGAGCAGAGCCTCCTTGTCATCGCCGAGCGAGCGCATCGAACGCAGATCCAGCCAGATCGCGTCCTCCGTGCTCGCCGGCAGGGCGGTCACGGTCACCTCCGCCACCGGGAAGGACTGGGTCAGGGTGTAGACCGTCACGCCGCGCCCCAGATAGGAACGCAAGGTGGTCGTCAGTTGCTCGGGGGTCTGACCCGTCTGTTCCTCGAAGGCTGCGATGGACTCCTCGCCTCGTTCGACGGCGGCCAGATAGGCGCTGAACTGGCGTTTCCGCTCCGGCGTGCCGAGCATGTAGTGGGTCAGCAGCCAGGCCTGGGCGTAGTAGGCGGAACCTTGCCGGGAGCCCAGATTGGGCCGCGCGCTCAGTACGGTGCGCATCGGGATCCAGCCGTTCGTCTGGGCCAGGGAATTCAGTCGCCCCTCGCTCCACAGACCGTACCGCATGCGCCCCATCCGCAGGTCCGAGGGCGCCAGATATTCGGCGAACCCTTCCACGAACCAGGCCGGGTAGGCCTCATTGTGGTACTGGAACATGTAATGGTGGGCGTATTCGTGGAACAGGATCGTGTCGCTGTTCTCGTTGCTCAGATCGACCACCGCGTAGATCCGGCCGTCGTTGCGGCTGTAGACCCCCCCCCACCGTCGTCGGCACACCGGGCCAGACCTGCCGCATCGTCGCGTTGTTGGCTGCCAGATAGATCCACAGCTTCGGCGCCTCGAGCTCGTCAGTCTCGGGCGGCCGGAACATTACCAGCATTTCGTGGAATCGTTCGATCTTGCGGGCGTATTCTGTGATGTCGCCGCGGCTGACCTCGCCCTGGATGACGAAATGCTCGGTCTCGGCGCGCAGGAAGTCGGCGCGAGCCGGCGCGGCGGCGCACAGGACAAGGCCCAGGGCGAGCGCAAGACCTTGCAGGGCGACCGAGATACGCATGACTGAACTCCGAGGAGGTTTTCAACCTAGCGGGGCGTGCGTCCGATAGACAAGTGCAGGCATTGCCGGTCTGGCGTCAGGCGGCCATGCGACCCCAGACGGCGCGGTCGGCGGCGACCGCGTCCAGCTTGCCCTTGCGGCCGCGCGACATCAGCTGGTCCAGCACGGTGGCGGGCAGGGCGCAGAACAGGGGTTCGACGAGGGCTGGGTCGCAGTCGGTCTCGGGCGCCGCGAACAGGGCGGCGTTCACGTCCGGCGAGCGATCGTGGATCAGCCAGGCCAGACGCCGCGCCCGTTCCGGGTCGTTGCGGTGCAGCAGCGGGTCCTCGGCGAACAACTCGCAACCGAGCTCCATCAGATAGTCGAAGCCCAGTTTCTCGAACCGGCGCGCGTCGGCCGACGTGACCGGGGAGGCCTCGTTCAGGTCGAACACCACGTCGTTCATGAGAAACAGCATATTTGGCACTCGCCTGACGCCGACGTTTCTTGCCGACACCCTGACCCTAGACCCCAGTGGTTTTCGGTTCCGTTCCCGAACGTCGTTAAGGATTTGCGACCGGCGACGGTCGGCTCAGTCCTGGATCTTCTCGGTGATGAAGTGCCGACCTTGTCGGTCCTCGACCTCGATCACCCAGAGGTCGGGGTCATAGGCGCGCTGGCGTTCGATATAGGCGTCCAGCTCGCTCTCGGTCCCGGTCACTGGCTGGATCCACAGGCGTTCGCCGTCCTGGCCGAACGCCTCGCTATAGAGATGCGCCGTCCGCTCCGACGTATTGTAGGCCTTCACGATCACGGTGCCGGCGCGCATGTCGCCCTTGCGCACGACGGTGGCGTTGGCCCCCTCGATCTGGGCGCGGCGGATCAGGGCGCCGACCCACAGGTCTGAGTTCAGAAGCAAATCGGTAACCCTGCTCGGAAACGGGACCGGAACGACGTGGCGTTACGGTGAGCTCATGAGGATAGGCCATTCAACCCGCATCGCCAGAGCCATCACCGCCGCCGTGATGATGGCGGGGATCCCCGTGGCCGCCTTCGCCGACGGCACAGGGACGTTCTACGACCGGACCTTCGTCCTCGCCGCGCACGAGAAATGCCAGCTGTTCCGGGCGCCCGTCGCCGGGGCCCTGTCGGCGGCGACCCTGCAGTCGCGGGGCGCGGCCCTGCGTGCAGGAACCGCCGAGACGACGCTGCAGGCCACCGCCAGTCGGGCCCGGTCGCGGGCGCGTCAGGTATCCTGCGCCAATCCCGAACTGGTCATGGTGCGTGATAGGGTCGCCGACGCCTTCGCCGGCTGGCAGCGTATCCCGCGCATGGATTTCAACAGCGACCATGCGACCTGGACCGCCGACCGCGTCCGCCGCGAGGCCGCGACCTGGCGTCTGGTTCAGACCTCGGTGACCGGCGCCTCACCCGTACGGTTCGGCCTTGGCGCTTCGGCCGAGGGTCAAGAGACCCTGTCCGCCGTCGTCTCCTTCGTCGGACGCCCGCGTCCCTATGCGGCGCGGATGGTGATGCGCGACCCAGCCCTGGCCGCGCGTCCGTGGCTGACCGCCGCCGGCCGCGCGGTTCTGCCGCCCGAGAGCGCGCGCCAGGAAGTCTGGTCCGCCGGAACCGCCCCGGCCGCGGCCACCCTGCTGGCCATGGGCAAGACCCAGGGCGAGACCTGGACCTTCCCCGCCGCTGCCGGCGACCGCCTATCCCGCCTCGACCCGCGCGAGCCCTTCCTGATCGAGTTCCTGTTCCGCGACGGCAGCGTGGCGACCGCCACCTTCGAGGCCGGGGACTTCGCGGCGGCGCGAGCGTTCGTGGCGCTGGGGACGGTCTAGGTGATGTGGACAAAGTGGATTCCCAAATCAGCTGATCGCTGATTCAAGGCTGTTCTTTGCGGAGAGCAGCCATGGTTCGTGGTTTGATGTCGGATGCGGAGTGGGCGTTCTTCGA